>NZ_VTHL01000017.1:0-109175 GCF_008271285.1 Hymenobacter lutimineralis
GGTGCCCCCACCCGTACCCGGACGACCCAAAGTGTGCGGTTCGACCAATTTCCATTCCCGTTCGCTTAATTCATGGCGGCGTAGCATGCCGCTAAGCTACGACCACTGTCCACACTCCCTAGGGTATCTAACCTGCGTGCTCGTTATTGTCGTCACTACCTACGCCCTGAACTGGTCTACGTTCAAGCAGGCAATGAAGCAGCAGTACCAGCAGGAGCTACAAAAGAAAAGCCGCAGCCCCAAGCCAACCGCAGCACCTCAGGTCCGGTAGCTGGGGTAGGCGGTGGATACCGCAGGCGCAAGCGTAGCGAACTTCGTGTCAGACGCATGTATCTGCTCAACCGGCAGGGGCGCCAGAGCCCAAAAAGCCCCGCCGCTGATATTCAGCGGCGGGGCTTTTTGGGAAAGTTAAGTGGCAATTATTGCCCCAGCACCATCGCGAAAATCAGCGGCGCGACGATGGTAGCGTCCGACTCGATGATGTACTTAGGCGTGTCCTGACCCAGCTTGCCCCAAGTGATTTTCTCGTTGGGCACAGCACCGGAGTAGGAGCCGTAGGACGTGGTAGAGTCCGAAATCTGGCAGAAGTAGCCCCACAGCGGCACCGAGGTGCGGCCAAGGTCCTGGTGCAGCATGGGCACCACGCAGATGGGGAAGTCGCCGGCAATGCCGCCGCCAATCTGGAAGAAGCCTACTTTGCTTTCCTCGGTAGCCTGCTGAGTGTACCAGTCGGCCAGGTAAATCATGTACTCGATGCCGGTGCGCACGGTGTGCACGTTCTGGATGTCGCCCGAGATGACGTGGCCGGCGAAGATGTTACCCAGCGTGGAGTCTTCCCAGCCGGGGCAGATGATGGGCAGGTTTTTTTCGGCCGCGGCCAGCATCCAGGAGTCCTTGGGGTCGATCTGGTAATACTGCTCCAACTCGCCCGACTTCAGAATCTGGTAGAAGAACTCGTGGGGGAAGTACCGCTCCCCGGCTTTGTCGGCCTGCTCCCAGAACTTAAGCACCGAGTGCTCCAGGCGGCGCATGGCTTCCTCTTCGGGAATACAGGTGTCCGTCACGCGGTTCATGTGGCGCTCCAGCAAGGCCTGCTCGTCGGCGGCGGTCAGGTCGCGGTAGTTCGGTACCCGCTCGTAGAAGTCGTGGGCTACCAGGTTGAAGATGTCCTCTTCCAGGTTGGCACCCGTGCAGCTGATGATTTGCACCTTGTCCTGGCGGATGAGTTCGGCCAGCTGGATGCCCATTTCGGCGGTGCTCATGGCGCCGGCCAGGGTAATCATCATCTTGCCGCCTTCGGCCAGGTGCTTGTTGTAGCCCTCGGCGGCATCAATCAAAGCAGCGGCGTTGAAGTGGCGGTAGTGGTGCTTGAGGAAGTTGGTTACGTTCATGGAATCGGGGGTTTCAGTAGTAGTGGTGGGTGTGCGGTGTACAATCAAATGACAGCCGGGAATCGTTCAATACGGGGTTGTTGAGGCGAAGATTCTGCAGCGCGTACCATGGCGGCTGGGTTGCGCACAATTAGCCGCCGGGTGAGGCCCTGGAGCTAGCTGGAGGGAAGTGAGTTGGCAGGGCCTAGTCGGGCCGCAGCGCTCTGCTTTAGGATGTATTCCAGCAGCTGCTCCGGGTTCAGGTCAACGCCGCTCAGGTTCACCGACACGGGCGTGAAGCCCAGGGCTTCGTTGGCGGCGGCCAGCTTGCGCTTCAGCGGCGGGAGGCGGCTCAGGTAGGCTTCTTCGTTGCGCAGGAGCAGGCAGATAAAGTACTCCTGGTTGATAGAGCGCACGTAGGCATCCGTGATGTCGGCCCAGGGAATGAGCCCCACACCTAGCGTACGGTCGAGGATACCCGTGTCGGTGATTTGCAGGCGGGGCCGCGTGTCGAGCAGTTGCCGGATGCCGATGACTACGCCGGTACCAAAGAACAGGATGGTGACCAGGCCCAGGGGCCAGTTGCCGGTTTTCACGATCAGCCAACTACCCATCACCACGAAGACGAGCCCGCCAAAGGTGAGCAGAGCGTACCGCTTGCGGGAGTTGTAGAAAATCAGATCCTCCGTCATCACCTCGGGGGCAGCTTACTCCGGCTGCTCAATCATCAGGTTGTGGTTGGTGTAGATACAGATGTCGGCGGCAATGTGGAGGGCTTCCTCCACCATCTGCCGGGCCGTGAGGTGGGGCGCGTGCTTCTTGAGGGCCAGGGCGGCGGCCTGCGCATACATGGCGCCCGAGCCGATGGCGGCTACGTCGGAGTCGGGCTCCAGCACGTCGCCGGAGCCGGCAATGATGAGCAGCTCGTCCTTGTCGCACACCACCATCATGGCTTCGAGCTTGCGCAGGTACTGGTCCTTGCGCCATTCTTTGGCCAGCTCAATGGCAGCCCGGCGCAGCTGCCCGCCGTAGCCGCCCAGCTTTTCCTCAAACTTATCGAGCAGCATAAAGGCATCGGCGGTGGAGCCGGCAAAGCCCGTCACCACCTTGCCCTCGTGGAGCTTGCGCACCTTGCGCACGTTGCTTTTGGCCACGTGCTTGTCCATGGTGGCCTGGCCGTCGGCGCCGAGGGCAATCTGCCCGTTGTGGCGCACACCGAGCACGGTAGTCGAGCGAATTCTCATGGCAACAATACGAAGAGGTAAAACAGTTTTTCGGCGGAAGAGGCGCAAAGCTACGGGAATCCGCTGGCAACGACCCAAACATGGTTATAAGAAGACCGTCATTCCGAGCATGTGGCTTGAAGCACCACATGTTCGGAATGACGTTTTGGTGTTGACTATTCAACCCTCTTACGTCTACTGCACCGCGTTGCGCGGATCGGGCTTGGCTTTGAGTTCGTAGTTGACGGGCGGCGTGGCGCCGGCTAGGTGCTCCACGAAGTAGTCCCAGCGGCGGCGCATCATGTAGTACGAGGCGGCACCGTAGCCGTGGCGGGCCTGCGGGAATACCACCAGGTCGTAGCTTTTGTTGGCTTTGGTGAGGGCATCCACCACCAGCCAGGTGTTGTAGGGCGGCACGTTGTCGTCCATCAGACCGTGAGCCAGCATCAGCTTGCCCTGGAGGTTTTTGGCGAAGGGGGCGTTGGCCTGGTTGTCGTAGTTGGTAGTGCCGTCGGGGTTGGTCTTGAGCAAACCGATGTAGCGCTCGGCCCAGTCGTCCTCGTAGTTGCGGTTTTCGTGGTTGCCGGATTCCGAAATGCCTACTTTAAAGAACTCGGGGTAGCGAAACATGGCTGCCGCCGTGGCGTAGCCGCCACCCGAGTGTCCCCAGATGCCAGCCCGCTCCAAGTCAATGTAGGGGTACTTCTGGGCCAGCTGGCGCATGCCGGACACCTGGTCAGACAGTGTGTTTTCGGCCATGTTGCCGTAGCAGGCATCGTGGTAGCTCTTGGAGCGCAGGGGGTTGCAGCTGCCTTCAATCACCACCACCACAAAGCCCAGCTCCGCCAGGGCCTGGTTGTCGTTGCGGGCCGAGCTGAACGACCAGCTGCCCACGCCCCCACCCTGCGGGCCGGGGTAGATGTAGTTGATGATGGGGTACTTCTTGCCGGGCTCCAGCGTGGTGGGCGTAAACATCAGCCCGTAGAGGTCGGTCTGCCCGTCGGCGGCTTTCACCGTGATGGGCGTGGGCGCTTTCCAGCCGGTAGCGGTAAGGCGGGAAACGTCGGTTTTCTCCAGGGTTGACAGCAGCTTGCCATCGATGGCACGTAGTACCGTCACGCCCGGCTTATCGGGCTGGGAATACGTGTCCACGAAGTAGCGGCCCGAGGGCGCGAAAGTTACCTGGTGGTTGCCGGGCTCGGGGGTGAGCAGCTTCAGGTTTTTGCCATCGAGCCCGACGCGGTAGAGGTACGTGAAGTAAGGGTTACCCGGCTCCCGGCCATCGGCCAGGAAGTACAGCTCGCGCCGCTTTTCATCTACCTGCACCAGCTGCGTAACCACGAAGTCGCCCTTGGTAATCTGCTGCTTGACCTTGCCGCTGGTGGCATCATACAAGTACAAGTGCCCCCAGTTGTCGCGCTCCGAGTACCAGATGACTTCTTTGCTCTTAGGCAGGTAGTGCCAGTTGATGGCGCCCTGCCCCGACTCGTACTGCGTGGCCACGGTTTCCGAAAACACGTCCCGCACCGCGCCGGTGGTGGCATCGGCAATGCGGAACTTTTCCTCCTTGTGGTCGCGGGAAGTCGAGACGAAGGCCAGCTCCCGGGTATCGGGGCTCCAGTCTACGTCGTCGAAGGTGCCGCTGCTGGCAATATCGTCGGAGAGGGAGCCGCGGTGCGGGTCGGGGGCCATCTGGAAGCGCACCACTTTCGGGCTGTTCACTTCAATCACCACCCGCTCGATAGTGGCAATGTCCTGGTCGCCGGGCAGGGGGTACTTCCACGCTTCCAGCTTCGGATGGCCCACGTTGGTAGTTACCAGGTACATGTCGCCCACGCGGCGCTGGTCCTGGCGGAAGGTGGCAATCTTGCGCGAGTCGGGCGACCAGCGCAGCACGGGCCGGTCGCTATGGGTCCAGCCGGCGTTGTCGGTGGCGTAGCCGTAGTCCTTGGCGCCATCGGTGGTAAGCTGGGTGAGCTGGTTGGTGCTAATGTTGCGCACCCACAGGTTGTCGTCCTTGATGAAAGCGGCCAGCTTGCCGTCGGGCGACTCAATTTCGTTGCCTTCATTGGCGTAAGGCGTGTTTGGAGCTGCATCGGGGCTCAGCTGGCCGCTGCCTACGCTGTATTTCCAGGTTTTGCCGTTGGCGGCGAAGGATATAGTCTTCGCATCGGACGAAAACGAGAGCGTGCGGAAAGGCAGCCGGTTGGCCTCGTACGTCTGGCCGCTGGCCTTCGACAGCGCCGCCGCCAGCCTGGCCTGGTCGAAAGCCGGCTGGCGGGTTTTACGGGCCGGATCTACCAGGATAAACTCGCTGCCCCGGGCCGTGAGCACGCGGTACCAGAACCGGTCGTTGTCCAGCCAGTTGAGCTGGCCGGCGCTGCCATCTACCAGCGCCTGGGTGTTGTAGCTCAGAAACCGCTCGGCCCGGGCATAAGCCTGGGAAGAGAGAGCGGGCCGCTGCTGGGCTGAGGCCGTCGAGACGCAAAAGGCGCCGACGGTAAGGGCCAGTAAATACTTGTGCATAGAAAGTAAAAAACGGGATTATCCGTCCGAAACAGACGGGGGCGGAAGGTAGCACCAATCCCCGAAATGCGCACCGCCGGCCCGTCATTCCCCAAATGCAACATACCGGACCAGCCCGGGCAACGCCCCGACCAATCCGGTATGGTCTATACATTAGGTTCAGCTTCGGCCTGTATCAGCCGTAAAAGCTAGAAACGGGCCTGCAGCTTGGCAAAGTAGAAACGGCCATTGGCGCCCATCTGCACCGGGTCCCAGGCCCCACCGGTTTCCGTGAGCTGGGGGTTGAACAGCGTGGGGTAGCGGTTGAACAGGTTGGTGCTGCCCACCGAGAACTGCAGGTGGTTGGTGAGGGCGTAGCTCAGCGTCAGATCGGTGGTCACCCGGGCGTCGTAGTTCATGTCATTTCCGTCCCAGTCAATGAGCTTCACCTTATCGAAGCGCACGAAGCGTAGCAGGGTGCTGAAGCGGCCCACCTGGTAGTCGAAGGTTAGGTTGATTTTGGATGGGGGCGCGGAGGCTTTCACAAAGGCCTGCTCGCGCTTGCCAAAGAACTCTTCGTCGCGTCCGGCCAGCTTGCCGGACGTACGCACCCGGTCAATGCGCAGGTTGTTTAAGTTGGCGGCCAGGCTGGAGTTCAGGCGGCTTTTGCCCAGCATCAGGCTATGACTCAGCACCACGTCGAGGCCCAGGGAGCGGGTATCAGCGGCGTTGGCAAAGAACTGAGCCTGGCCCACGTTCAGGGCCTGCAGGTCGGGGCCAATAACGGGGTCGTCGTCGCCGAACTGGCTGGTGAGCACCACGCGGTCCTTCACCTTGATGTAGTAGCCGTCCAGCGTCACGCTGAAGCCCGAGCCGAGGCGGCTAGTCAGGCCCACGTTGGCACTGTTGGAGGTTTCCTGCTTGAGGCTGGGAACACCCAGTTTTTGCGTCACGGCGCTGTTGTTGCGCGCCAGCAGCACTTCCACCGGATTGCCGTTAATGAAGTTGGTAAATGTGGAGTTGAAGTTGATCTGGGCCAGGGAAGGTGCCCGGAAACCGGAGTTGAACGTCCCGCGCAGCGTCAGAAACTCGGTTACGTTGTAGCGGGTGGCTACTTTGTAGTTGAGGGTGCTGCCAAAGTCGCTGTAGTTCTCAAAGCGCAGGGCACCCGCCAGCAGCCACTGCGGCGTCACGCTCAGCTCGGCATCGGCATATGCCCCGAAGTTGGTGCGGTCGGCCTCGATTTCGTCGCCGGGCTGAAAACCCGGGAAGCCCTGAGAGCCACCCGCCAGCTCCGAAGCGGGGTCATAGTTTTTATAGGAGCTTTCTTCCCCGGCAAAAAGCGAGTACCACTCCTTGCGCCATTCCAGCCCTGCGGCCAGGTTCAGCCCGTTCAGCACGCTGGTGTAGTTGCGCGTGGCGCTTAGGCCGACCACATCCTGGCGCAGTTGGAAGCCGCCCGCGTCGAACGAGGTGGGCGAGGCGGCGCCAAGGGTCGTGTTCAGCGTGTTGCGTACGCCGTAGTGAAAGCGGTTGGAGCCGTAGTTGTTGCTCAAATCCAACTCCCAGCCGCCCAGGTTCGTGCGCACCCCGGCCACTGCCGAGAAGTCATCGATGTCGCTGGTGATGATGGGGTCGAAGCCGTTGGGGTAGATGGCGGGTACGTTGCGGTCATCATCGGCGAAGCGCGTCCAGGCAAAAGCATCCCCCTTGCGCTTGTTATAGCCCCCGAACACGTAGGCGTGTGACTTATCACTAAGAGCAAATTTTGAGTTCAGGTACACCGACGCGTTGGAAACTTCCGGGTCGCCGTACTCGCGGCGGGCCAGGCCATCGGGGGCAGGCACGGCGGCCCGCTGGGTGTGCTCCCGCTTATTGTAATCGAGGGTGGCGTTGATAAAGCTGCCTTTTTCGCCGAAGCCCAGGCCGTAGTTCACGTTGGCGTTCAGGTTGCCCCCATCGAATTTCTCGTCGTCGCGGCGGTACTTGGCATCGTAGGCGCCGTAGTTTACGCTGGCCGTCAGTTCCTTCACCGAGCTTTTGAGCACAATGTTGATGACGCCGGCAATGGCATCGGAACCGTACTGAGCCGCGGCACCGTCGCGCAGAATCTCAATGCGCTCAATGCTGGCGGCGGGTATCACGTTCAGGTCGGTGCCGGTGTTGCCGCGGCCGCGCGAGCCGAACAGGTTCACGAGCGCCGACTGGTGCTGGCGCTTGCCATTCACCAGCACCAGCGTCTGGTCGGGGCCCAGGCCGCGCAGGGAAGCTGGGTCCACGTGGTCGGCCCCGTCGGAGCCAGTCTGGCGGTTGGAGTTGAAGGACGGCGCCACAAACTGCAGCAGTTGGTTCACGTCGAGCTGCCCGGTTTTGGTGGTCACCTCGCGCAGGTCAATCACATCCACCGGGGAAGGCGAATCGGTAACGGAACGGTTCTGGCTGCGCGAACCCACCACCTGCACGGCGCCCAGGCTAGTGGTCGACTCAGTTAGCTGCACGCTGAGCCCCGCGCCACCCGCCACTTCCTGCGGGGCGTAGCCGATGGAGCTGATTACCAAGCGCGGGGCACTGCTGCGGCTCTGAAGCGTGAAGCGTCCTTCGTTATCGGTGGCGGTACCGTTGTTGGTCCCCTTTTCCACGACGGTAGCGCCAATCACGGCGCGGCCGGCGGCATCCTGCACCCGGCCTGTTAAGGTTTGACTTTGGGCCCAGGCCGAGGCAGTGGTGAGGCACAAGGTCACGGCAAGTAAATTTTTCCGCATACACAAGATAGAAAAGTGAGTGACAGGAAGCAGCTGCAACTGCCTCTGCAACAAGTATAGGCCTTTTACAACCAATTAAAACTTTATTAAGACCCGGGCCCATGAAAAAGCCCCGGCCGAGCTAAGCTCAACCGGGGCTTTCAGGGCCAAACTGGCCAACTATTCTCAGATCAGCATGCGCATGGGGTCTTCCAACAGGCTTTTCAGCGTCTGTAGGAAGGCGGCCCCGGTAGCGCCGTCTACCACGCGGTGGTCGCAGCTCAGGGTCACCTTCATCACGTTGCCAATAGCCAGCTGCCCATCCTTCACCACGGCGGTTTGCTTGATGCCGCCCACAGCCAGGATGCAGGCATCCGGGGGGTTGATGATGGCCGTGAATTCCTCGATACCGAACATACCCAGGTTGGAGATGGTGAAGGTGCTTCCCTCCCACTCGCTCGGCTGCAGCTTCTTGGTCTTGGCTTTTTCGGCCAGGCTCTTCACTTCCGTGGCAATGGTCGACAGGCCTTTGCCGTCGGCGTTGCGCACTACAGGTACCAGCAGGCCTTCTTCCACGGCTACGGCCACGCCAATGTTGACGAGCTTGTTGACGCGGATTTTGTCGCCCAGCCAAGAGGAATTAACGGCGGGGTGCTGCTTGAGGGCCACGGCGGCAGCCTTAATGACCAGGTCGTTGAACGACAGCTTCACCGGCGACAGAGCGTTGAGCTGAGTGCGCACTTCCATGGCCCGGTCCATCAGGATTTCCATCGTCAGATAGAAATGCGGGGCCGTGAACAGGCTTTCCGAGAGACGACGGGCAATAACCTTGCGCATCTGCGACACGGGCGTGTCAGTATACGTGTCGGCGGCGGGGGCCACGGCCGGGGCCAGGCCACCAGTCGTAGCCGGGACGGGGGCAGCCTGCGGAGCTTCGGCAGCCGCCGGGGCAGCTTGTGGGGCGGGCTGAGCGGCAGCTGGAGCCGCAGCGGCCGGGGCGGTTTCCAGGTCGCGGGACACAATGCGGCCGTTTTCGCCGGAGCCTTTGATGGTAGCCAGGTCAATGCCTTTGTCTTTGGCAATGCTCTTCGCCAGCGGCGAGGCGAAGATGCGCCCACCAGCGGCCGGAGCAGCGGCAGCTTCCTCAGCGGCCGGAGCGGGGGCCGAGGTCGTGGCGGCGGCTGGAGCCGCTTCGGCTGCCACTGGGGCGGCGCTGCCACCACTCTGCCCGCCTAGCAGGGCCTGCACGTCGGCTCCTTCCTCGCCAATGATGGCCAGGATGCCATCTACGGGAATAGCTTCGCCCTCTTTGGGACCGATGTAAAGCAGGGTCCCATCTTCATAGTTGTCCAGCTCCATGGTCGCCTTGTCGGTTTCCACTTCCGCCAGCACGTCGCCGGATTTCACTTTGTCGCCGACTTTCTTCAGCCAGGCGGCAATAGTGCCTTCGGTCATCGTGTCGCTCATCTTCGGCATCCGAATAACGGTGGCCTTCTTGCCATTGGCAGCCGGCGCCGGCGCGGGTGCCGGGGCAGGTGTTGCCGCTGGGGCAGGCGCAGCAGCGGGTGCCGGGGCCGCAGGAGCGGGGGCGGCTTCCGCTTTCGGCGCTTCCGGGGCCGGAGCAGCGGGGGCCGGAGCAGCGCCGAGCAGGGCCGAAATATCTTCGCCTTCTTTGCCAACAATGGCCAGCAAGCCGTCTACGGGCACTGCTTCGCCCTGCTTGGGGCCAATATGCAAAAGGGTGCCGTCCTCATAGTTTTCCAGCTCCATGGTGGCCTTGTCGGTTTCAACTTCGGCCAGGATATCCCCGGATTTTACCTTATCCCCTACTTTCTTGAGCCACGAGGCAATGACCCCTTCGGTCATCGTATCGCTCATTTTGGGCATTTTTATGACTTCGGCCATCAGCGTCTTCAGTTGAGTTGAGGGTCAAAAATAGACCGGATTTTTGGGGGGCGCAAGCTATACCTATATCTCGTGGGCGGGCAGCCAGCGGCGAATTTTCGCCTTGGAATTTCCGCGGCCTGATTCTTCTAACGTAAGTTCCCGGCCCGCGGCCGTTGGGGCTACAGGCCCGGCTGCTGCAAGTGCCGCATATCCAGAAAGCTGCGCACTGTAAACAGGCTGCCGGTGTAGTGCAGCTTGTACAGGCACAGGTTGTGGTGCTCAAAAGAATCCATCTGACTGAGCGGATACCCCAGCAGCTGACATAGCAGCACGCGCATAGCACGCCCGTGCATGCACACCAGCACGGTTTCTTCCTCGGGGCGGGAAGTGAGCAGCTCAATAAAAGGGCGCTGCCGGGCGGCTACTTCGTCGGGGCTTTCGCCCCCGGCCATAGCCGTTGCCGTTTGGCCGGCGCGCCACTGCTGCAG
Source organism: Hymenobacter lutimineralis (assembly GCF_008271285.1). NCBI lineage: Bacteria > Pseudomonadati > Bacteroidota > Cytophagia > Cytophagales > Hymenobacteraceae > Hymenobacter > Hymenobacter lutimineralis. The sequence continues at coordinate 10,215 of NZ_VTHL01000017.1, forward strand.
CACGCTGTAGTATTCCTCGTCTTCCTCGGGCGTAATGCGGGTGCCCTCCCGGATGCCCCAGCTAATCTCGTTGATGCCCCCGTGCTGCTCATGCGGAAGGCCCAGATCCAGAAAACCCTGCACCGACTGGTGGGTGCGCTGCAGCTTCGACGTGTATACTTTATCGAAGGGAATGTGGCCGTAGGCGGCAAAAAACTGCGCAGCCTGCCGGCGACCGGCTTCGTTCAGGCTCGAATCTACCCCGCTGCCCTGCACGATGCCGCGCACGTTGAAATCGGTCTGCCCATGGCGAATGAGGTATATTTTTTTGACGCTCACTTTCCCGCTAGTTTTGCTGTTTCAGCCGTTAAAGTACGGCCTTTCCGGCTAGGGCGTCGTATCCAAACCCTACTTTTCTCCCTGCCTCAGCCCCCGGCGCCCACCAATGCAGCAAGCATTTTGCCGACTTATTGGTATTACATGTTCACGATAGTTTCGTAAGCCGCAGCCCATGCCTATGGGTTGCTGGCTTTTCATTTTCGTCTGTTCTATGACGCTCGAACAAATAAAGGATTGGGTAAGTAAGCGCCCTACGCTGGCCGATAACCTCGGCATTGAGCTGACTAATCTTACCCCCGAGTACCTGGAAGGCCGCATGCCCGTGGATGGCCGCACCCACCAGCCCATGGGCCTGCTGCACGGGGGCGCCTCGGTGGCCCTGGCCGAAACCCTGGGCAGCATTGGCGCCTTCAGCCGCCTGTCCGACCCTACCAAGCAAGCCTGCGTGGGCCTGGAAATCAATGCCAACCACCTGAAAGGCGTGCGCGATGGGCACGTGATTGGCCGCGCCGCGCCCCTGCACGTAGGCCGCAGCACCCAAGTCTGGGAAATCCGCATTACGCACGAGGAAACCGGGGCCTTGGTGTGCATCAGCCGCATTACGATGGCCGTCATCGACTTACCCGCTACGGCTCCCCGGGCATGAGCGGCCTGCAGCGGATTGCCTGGACGCCCGCGCTGCCCGTGGGCACCCGGCTACGGCATTTGGTAGCCCTGGCCCTGACGAGTGGCCGCCCCGTGGCGTTGTGGCGCCTGCCGGGGGCTGCGCATGCTCGTCTTTGCCTCAGCCTGAAGGTGGATGCCGCCTATGCGGGGCTGCCTCCGGCGCTGGAGCCTACGGCACCGGCGGGGTTTGCCTTTTTTCCCTTTCACGATTCCGACCACAATCCCCCGTTCTTTTTTCCCGCCGACCTGTTTTTTGACCTGGCCCAGCCAGACGAAATCCAGGTAAGTGCTGCCGCGGCTGCCCGCCTGCCCGAGCTGCGGCAGCGCTTTGCCAACTTACCAGCTACCCCCGATCTGCCCTGGCACGTAAGCCCTCAGCCAGCACCGGAGCCGGCTACGCGGGCCACCTACGAGGCCCTGGTGACGGCGGGTGTGGCCGCCATTGAAGCCGGTACCGTGCGCAAGGTGGTATCGAGCCGGGCCGTGCGCCAGCCTTTGCCAGCGGGATTTGATGTGCTGGCCGCCTTCGACGACTTGCAGACTCGCTATCCGAATGCCTTTGTGTCGCTGGTAAGCGCGCCGGGGGCCGGCACTTGGCTGGGGGCCACGCCCGAGGTGCTGGCAGAAATTGACGAAGACCGGGTGTTCCGGACCATGGCGCTGGCGGGCACTCAGCCCCTGCTGCCCGGCCTGATACCGGCCACGGCCAAGTGGGCGCAAAAGGATATTGAAGAGCATGCCCTGGTGGCCCGCTACATCGTCAACTGCTTTAAGCAGCTGCGCCTGCGCGAGTACGATGAGCGGGGCCCGCGCACAATAGTGGCCGGCCAGATGCTGCACCTGCGCACCGATTTCGCGGTGCACCTCACCCAGGTTCCTTTCCCTACGCTGGGCACGGATATGCTCCGCCTGCTGCACCCTACCCCGGCCGTGGGGGGGGTGCCCCGGCAGCCCGCCCTCGATTTTTTGCGCACCCACGAAGGCTACGACCGGGCCTACTACGCGGGCTTCCTGGGCCCCGTCAACCTGCCGGCCAGCGGCGTTACGCAGCTGTTCGTCAACCTACGCTGCCTACAGCTACGCCCCCAGGAGGCCATTCTGTACGCAGGCACCGGCCTTACCATCGACTCCGATCCGGCCCGCGAGTGGCAGGAAACTGAGCTGAAGCTCCGAACGGTGGGCGCCATTCTGCAGTAAACCCGTGCGTGATTTAGCAACTCGGTAAGTTGCCTTGCCATTTATCCTGGTGCTGTTGGCTCACCCGTAACCTCACTCCGTCATACTTCCTCTACCCGCTGATGCAAGCTGTTCATAATATCGCCGAAATCTGCGCGCGCCACGGCATCACCGACGTGGTCTTGTCGCCGGGTTCCCGGTGTGCCCCCCTCACCATTGCGTTTGCGCGTCACCCGGAAATTAAGGTCAGGACCGTGCCGGATGAACGGGCTGCCGCTTTCATTGGGCTTGGTCTGGCTCAGGCGCAAAAGCGGGCGGTGGCGCTGGTGTGTACCTCGGGCACCGCCGGCCTGAACTACGCGCCGGCGGTAGCAGAAGCCTATTTTCAGCAGATTCCGCTGGTGGTTTTCACCGCCGACCGCCCACCGGAATGGATTGATCAGCTCGATGGTCAAACCATCCGGCAGGCTGATTTGTACGGGGCCCACGCCAAAGGCTCGTTCCAGTTTCCCGCCGATACGTCCCATCCCGATGCCCTCTGGCACTCGGCCCGCCTTGTCTCGGAGGCCATCGGGTTGGCCGAGCAGTTTCCGGCGGGGCCAGTGCAGGTGAATGTGCCCCTGCGGGAGCCTTTCTACCCCAAGCCCGGCGAAGAGCTGCAGTTCACCGCCGTGAAGGTAGCGCGTGAGGTGCCCGGCCGGCCCCAACTGCCGGAGCCCGTGCTTCGGGAGCTGCAGGACGCCTTGCGAAGCACCACTCGGGTGCTGGTAGTGGCCGGCCAGCACCCGGCCGATACGGACCTGCTGCTGGCGCTGCGGCGGTTTGCCGCCGTCTGGCAGGTGCCCGTGGTGGGCGACGTTATTGCCAATCTGCACCTGCCCGCCGCCCCCGACTACGACCAGCGCCTGCGGCCCCTTGGGCGCCACGACGTATTTCTGGCCGTGCCGGAGCCGGGCCTGAAGGAAGCCCTGAAACCTGAGCTGCTCATCACCTTTGGCCAGTCGCTCATCTCCAAAGCCCTGAAGCTGTATTTGCGTAACGCCAAGCCTGCTCAGCACTGGCACATCCAGCCCAGCGGTGCGGTGGCCGACACGTTCCAGTCGCTGACCAAGGTACTGCGCGTGGAGCCCGTCGATTTCTTTACGGCCATGATGGCTGAAGAACCGGCGCCCACTGCCCCCACCGCCGGGGTGCCGGGTATGCTGGTGGCCCCGCCCGATGCTACCCGGGTGGCGCCGGCTCCGCACCCTGTGGGCCCGGCCCGGCTTACGTGGCCTGCGCCGGGCGGGCAGCTGACCGAAGCCGAGGCCCAGACCAAAGCAGCGTACCTGAAACCGTGGCTGGCGGCGGAAAACTGGGCCAGCCGGTTTCTGCCGGATTTCCTGGCCCAGCCCAACCCGCCCTTCAACGAATTCTTGGCCATCTACCAGGCACTGCAGGGTTTGCCCGATGGCACGGCCCTACACCTGGCCAACAGCATGGCCGTGCGCTACGCCAACATCTTGGGGCTGCCGGCCGGGCGCACGGTGGAGGTGTTTGCTAACCGGGGCACCAGCGGCATCGATGGGTGTACCAGCACGGCGGTGGGTGCGGCCCTGGCGCAGCCTCACCGGCCGGTGGTGCTGCTAACCGGCGACGTGGCTTTTTTCTACGACCGGAATGCTTTCTGGCACAACTACCCGGTGCCCAACCTGCGCGTCATCCTGCTGAACAACCACGCCGGGGGCATCTTCCGGCTGATTGACGGACCGCGCCAGCAACCGGAGCTGGAAGAATTTTTCGAGACGCGTCAACCGCTGACAGCTGCCAACACCGCCCGGGATTTTAACCTGCGCTACCTCACGGCCGACACCTTCACCAAACTTGAATCGGTTTTACCGGTTTTCTTTGCACCCGAACACGGCGCCACCCTGCTGGAAATTACCACCGACAGCAAGACCAACGCTGAGTTCTTTGAACAATACCGGGCCGCGGTCCGAACTTCTTTTTCCTAAACCACCCTGCGCCTTCTGCGAAAACTTCGGCGCCTTCTGCGGGCTCAATTCATACCAACGACCTAGCCCGAAGAGGATGCCAAAGAAAACGCCGGTGACGCCGAAACCAACGCATTTACCTATGACTTGGACTCCCATCAAGGAATTCCGCGAAATCCTCTTCACGCAGGCGGGCGGCATTGCCAAAATCAGCATCAACCGCCCGCAGGTGCATAACGCCTTCACGCCCCTCACGGTACAGGAGATGATTGAGGCCATGCACATCTGCCGCGACCGGACCGACATCGGGGTCATCATCCTTACGGGCGAGGGTGGCAAGGCCTTCTGCTCGGGCGGCGACCAGAGCGTGCGGGGCCACGGCGGCTACGTGGGCGAGGACACCGTGCCCCGCCTGAACGTGCTCGACCTGCAGAAGCTGATTCGCTCCATTCCCAAGCCCGTCATAGCCATGGTAGCCGGCTGGGCCATTGGCGGCGGCCACGTGCTCCACGTGGTCTGCGACCTGACCATTGCGGCCGACAATGCCCGCTTCGGCCAGACCGGCCCCAAAGTAGGCTCCTTCGACGGGGGCTTCGGCGCCTCGTACCTGGCGCGGGTGGTTGGCCAGAAAAAAGCCCGGGAAATCTGGTTTCTCTGCGACCAGTACGATGCCCAGGAAGCCCTCGATATGGGCCTGGTAAACAAGGTGGTGCCGCTCGATAAGCTGGAAGAAACGACGGTAGCCTGGTGCCACAAAATTCTGGAAAAGAGCCCCCTGGCTTTGCGCATGCTCAAATCTAGCTTTAATGCGGAACTGGACGGCCAGGCCGGCATTCAGGAGCTGGCGGGCAATGCCACCCTGCTGTACTACCTCTCGGAGGAAGCCAAAGAGGGCAAAAACGCCTTTATTGAGAAGCGCAAACCCGATTTCGATAAGTACCCGAAGTTTCCGTAAGCACGGCGGTACGCCCGCAAACTGTTAAAAGCGGCCCGCCCTTTGGTGCGGGCCGCTTTTTTAAGTGGCTTTCCCCAACGGTGCTTATCTTGCTTAACCTTCACCTGTTGCTTGCAATACCATGAAACTACTGCTACTCTTTGCGCTGATGGCCTTTGCCACCCTTGCCAATGCCCAGGCTCAAAAGGCGGCGTCGGCTACGGTGGCAGCAGCGCCCGACAAAGCCAAGCCTGTGCAGGTAGTAGAAGCCGCCTGCGGGCAATGCCGACTGGGCCTGCCAGGTAAAAGCTGCGACCTGGCTGTGCGCATCCAGGGCCAGGCCTATTTTGTGGATGGCACCGGTATCGACTCGCACGGCGACGCGCACGCGCAGGACGGGCTTTGCAACGCGGTGCGCCGGGCCGAGGTGCAGGGCGAGGTGGTAAATAACCGCTTTGTGGCTACGTATTTCAGACTGCTGCCGGAAGCTGGAAAAGGTCAGTAGCCTTGCCTAAGCCTTGCTATGGCAGGCTATTTCTGAAGGCCACGGCTCATTTCAGCTGAACAGGCCGCTGGCTGATAAGCTGCCGCAGCAGGGCCAAGATTCCCCCCATCCTCGACAGCATACCAAGTAAAATGCCGTTGCTGTGGCGGGATAAAGCTCCTATCCTGCGGTAGCCGCTCAGAATATCGACCCGTACGCCTCACAGCCAGCGCACCAGCCAAAGAAGTTGCGCAGCCGCTCGTGCTTGGCCTCCTTCTTCAGGCGTTTGCGCCGGGCTTTTTCCTCTGCTAACTGCCGCAGGCAGGCTACTTTCTGAGTTGGGGAAGCAAGCGGCAGAAAAAGAAACGTCTTAACCGCGGTGAAAGGAGCAACAACAGTGGGTTTCATGGCGCGCAAAGGCTAGTGACGTAGCTTAAGATACGGTTTTACTGGCCTGAATGCCAAGCAGCACCATATTTTCTGACCGGCTACCCCCGCCATTCGTATGCAAGTCTGGTTATAGTTGAAAACCTTTGCCGCTCACCTTGGCTCATTTCATGGCTGCTGACTCTTCCCTGCTTCCCGACTCGCTTTCCCTCAACGGCCGTACCTTCCACTACGCCGATATTCAGCAGTATCCGGCCCGGGCGCCCCAGGACCTGAATGGCTACGAAGCCCGCGTGCTGGACTTCTGCCGGCAGTGGCTGAATGGCGCCCAGGAGTTTGGCTTGCGTACCTCCGGCTCCACGGGCAAGCCCCAGCTCGTGACCATGAAGCGGCGGCAGCTGGAAGCTTCGGCCCGCCGCACCGGCGACTATTTCGCCCTGGGCCCGGGCGACCGGATGCTGGTGTGCCTGAACTGCGAGTTTGTGGGCGGGCTGATGATGCTGGTGCGTGGCTTCGAGCGGAACATGCACCTGACGATTGTGGAGCCCCACGCCGACCCTCTGGCCCTGGTGCCCGCCGCCGCTGATTTTGACTTTGCTTCTTTTGTGCCTTTGCAGCTGCGGGCCGTGCTGGATGCCGGCCACGCTCCGCGCCTCAACCGCCTGAAAGGCCTGCTGGTGGGCGGGGCCGCCGTGGAGCGTAGCCTCGAAAAAGACCTGCAGCAGCTGCGGGTGCCGGTGTACCTCACCTATGGCATGACGGAAACGGCCTCGCACATTGCCCTGCGGCGGCTAAACGGCCCCCAGCCCAGTTCCATCTACCAGGTGCTGCCGGGCATAACTGTGGGCCAAGATGCGCGCGGCTGCCTCACGGTGCGCGCCGATGTCACGCTGGATCAGCTTATCACCACCAACGACCGGGTGCAACTACTGGATGCGCACTCCTTTGAGTGGCTGGGCCGGGTTGATTTCGTGATTAACAGCGGTGGGGTAAAGGTGCAGGCCGAGAAAGTAGAGCAGGTATTGGAGGTGACGCTCACGGAGCTCAACCTGCCTCGCCGGGCCTTCGTGGCCGGCCGCCCCGACGCGCGCCTGGGCGAGCAGGTAACCGCATTTTTGGAAGGCAAACCCCTCACGCAAGCTCAGGAGCAACGAGTGCAGGCCCTCCTGGCTGAGCGCCTGGACAAGTACGAGCGGCCGCGGGCCTTTGTGTACGTGCCGCAGTTCCGAACCACGGCCTCCGGTAAGCTTGACCGCCTCACCACCGTCCGCTCCCTGGCCCCGGCGCCGCCAGCTGGCCGCTGAGGTTGTTTTCGGGGGGCGGATTGCGTTGCTTTGCGGTTAGCTAGTGGTCTGACTAGCCGATTGTTTCATTCCCTCCCCTATGTCCCGTTCGCTTTTTCCGGCTGCGGCCCTGCTGCTGGCCGCCCAGCTTAGCGGCTGCGCCAGCTCCACCCCGGCCACCGTAAGCTCTGCCACCCCACCCGCCGAAGCCACGGCCTCCACGATGGCTACCCCTGCCGCGGCTGCCCCGGCAGCCCCAGCCGCCGAGCCTTTTCAGGTAGTAAGCGAACAGTTTGCCGACCTGCGCATCCTGCGCTACGAAGTTCCCGGCTTTGAGGCCCTGGAACCCAAGCAGAAAGAGCTGCTGTACTACTTGTACGAGGCGGCCCTGAGTGGGCGCGACATCATCTACGACCAGAACTACAGCCAGAACCTGCGAGTGCGCCGCACCCTGGAGGCCCTCTGGGAGACCAACCAGGCCCGCCGCGCCGCTACCACCAATACCCAGCAGGTAGAGCAGGCCCAGCAGTTCAACACCTACGCCAAGCGCGTGTGGTTTTCCAACGGCATCCATCATCACTATTCCACCCGCAAGCTGCTGCCCGAGTTTACGCCGGCTTACTTCAAAGAGCTGGTGCTAAGTGCGCCGGAGCGCAGCCTGCCTTTACTACCCGGCGAAACGGTAGCGCAGTTTGTGGCCACCATGACGCCGGTGCTGTTCGACCCCAACGTAGCGGCCAAGCGCGTAAATCAGGAAGCGGGCAAAGATCTGCTCACAACTTCGGCCAACAACTACTACCAGGGCGTGACCCAGGCCGAAGCCGAAGCGTACTACGCCAAGAAAATCGATAAAAACGACCAGCGCCCTATTTCCTACGGCCTCAACTCGCGGTTGGTGAAAGATAAGCAGGGCAACATCGTGGAGCAGCCCTGGAAAGTGGGCGGCCTCTACGGTGAGTCCCTCACGCAGGTGGCGTTCTGGCTGAACAAGGCCCTGGACGTGGCCGAAACGCCCGAGCAGCGCGCCGCCCTCACCAAGCTCATTCAGTACTACAGCACCGGCGACCTGAAGCTCTGGGATGAATACAACATCGCCTGGGTCCACGACACGAACTCGGATACGGACGTGGTGAACGGCTTTATCGAGGTGTATGGCGACCCGCTGGGTTACCGTGCCGCCTACGAGTCGGTCGTGTCGTTCAAGGACGTGGAGGCTACCAAGCGCATCAAGACCATCGGCGACCAGGCACAGTGGTTCGAGAATCACTCCCCTATTAAAGCCGAGCACCGCAAGAAAAACGTGGTGGGCATCACGGCCAAGGTGATTACGACGGTAGTGGAATCGGGCGACGCGGCCCCCGCCACGCCCATCGGCATCAACCTGCCCAACGCCACCTGGATTCGCAAGGAGCACGGCTCGAAGTCGGTAAACCTGGGCAACATTGTGGAGGCCTACGACCGCGCTTCGGCCGGCGGCATGCTCGACGAGTTTGCCTTCGATGAAGCCGAGAAAAAGCGCGCCCGGCAGTACGGCGCCCTGGCCGGCAAGCTGCACACCGACATGCACGAGGTAATCGGGCACGCTTCGGGGCAGATCAACAAGGGTGTGGGTACCACCAAGGAAACGCTGAAAAACTACGCCTCCGCCATTGAAGAAGGCCGCGCCGACCTCGTCGCCCTCTACTACCTGATGGACGACAAGCTGGTGCAGCTGGGCGTGATGCCGAGCCTGGAAGTAGGCAAGGCAGAATACGACAGCTACATCCGTGGCGGCCTGATGACCCAGCTGGTGCGCCTGCAGCCCGGCGAAACCGTGGAGGAAGCCCACATGCGCAACCGCCAGATGGTAGCCAAATGGGTGTTTGAGAAAGGCAAGAAGGACAAGGTGATTGAGCAAGTCACGCGCGACGGCAAAACCTTCTTCCACATCAACGACTACCAGAAGCTGCGCAATCTGTTTGGGCAGCTGCTGCGCGAAACCCAGCGCATCACGAGCGAAGGCGACTTCAACGCAGCTAAAAACCTGATTGAAACCTACGGCGTGAAAGTAGATGCCGACTTGCACAAGCAGGTGCTGGCCCGCTATCAGAAGCTGGGCATTGCGCCCTACGCCGGCTTTATTCAGCCCAAGCTGGTGCCCGTGGAGCAGGAAGGCAAAATCATTGACGTAAAAGTGGAATATCCCACCGACTTTGCCCAGCAGATGCTGGAGTACGGCCGTAAGTATTCGTTCCTGCCGCATGTGAACTAGCGCGTTGCGCAGTAACTTGTTGAGGGGCCGGCTGGGGAAGGGAATGGGGCACGCAACGCCTACCTTTTCAGCCGGCTTCTTTTTTTCTCACCAGCCCCTTGCTCTCTTCCCATGAAACGTAATTTCCTCCTGATCTTTCTCCTGGCTCTTTGCTGCTGGGCTGGCCGCGCCCAAGCCCAAACCCTGGATGCCAAACGCTTCGAGTACTGCGAGCTGCTCACCACCGACAACCTGTTTGCGCCCGATGCCAAAGGCCGCGGGGGGGATATTTTCGTGGATTTCGGCTACGGATTCGAGAAGCTGGGCGGCGGGTCCCTGTCGCAGCGGGAAGCCGGCAAGCTGCAGGTATTTGCTACCCACGTAAGTGCCCTTACCTACATGGGCAAGCTGGGCTGGGAGGTCGTGCAGATGTACCAGCAGCCCAAGCCCAGTGCCAAAGACAATGCCCCCACCATCTTCGTGCTGCGCCGCCCGGCCCGGGGCAACTGAAGCTAATGTGATAATGTGGAGGAATGTGCTAATGTGCTCATGACGAGGCGAAGCGACGCAATCCGTTCTGTACAGCACCGACCCATTTTTCTACCAGAAAGCCCCTGACGTCCGTACGTACATCAGGGGCTTTTCACATCTCAGAGCTTGGTGCATTGCTTCTCCGTGCTTCCTCGCCACGATGCGTATCAATGGCACTTCAGCACATTTTCACATTCCTCCGCATCAGCACATTACCCACATTAATCTCAGAGTCCTTGCTGGGAAAACAGGCGCTGGCGGCCGCGCACAATCTTGTATAAGTCGCCGAGAAAAAGCTTCACGCGGCCGAAGAAGATAGGGCCGTTCAGCTCGCTTTCCAGCGCGTTATCTTGAAACAGCATCTGCCGGTAGCCCCCGCCCGCGCCCAGCCCTACCCATCGGAAAATGCGCACGTGCCCGGCCACCGAAGGCTCCAGGATGTAAATCAGCTGCTTGGGGGTGCGCTCCACCTGGCCATCGGGTTTTTCGTAGCGGGCGTAGTAGCGGCCTATACCCAGCTGGGTGGGGGTGCTCAGCTCCCAGCGCGGCGTGCCCACCACCACGTATTCGCCGTAGGCCGCTACGTAGCGAAAGCGCAGCTCGTCGCGGGTGCCGGGGGGCAGATAGGACGGCAGCGCCACGTCGGTCGGCACCCCGTCGGAGAGCAGGTAAATGCCCAGGCCGGTGCGCAGGCGCCCACGCCACTCTATTCCGGCTTTCAGGCCATTGATGCCTACAATACCGCCATTAAGCAAGGAATACCGCTGGTCGAACTGAAAGACAACGCGCCGGTGCGACTGGCGCACCCGGCTGGTATCGGGGGGAGTTTCGGCGGCCGCCGGTCCGGCTCCTCCTGCCCATAGTACCCAAAGCAAACTACTCCCAAGCAGCACTTTCATACGGAGCAAAGGTAAGCAGTAGTGCCTGAGGCATTGCAACGCCCCACCAACGCCTCGCCCGGGAGTTCTGCCGGTTTACCCCGGCCGGTTGCGGGTTCGCCCCGCTTGTGCTGGTAACCGGCCGGCTTACCTCCTAGCTTTATCTCATCATCTACGCAGCCCCCTGCCATGACTCTTACCCCAGAAATGCTGTTTTCGGCAGCCAACACCGCCGTGCTACCTGCCTGGTTGCTGCTCCTGGTTGCTCCCCAATGGGCAGTAACGCGCCGCCTCGTGCGCAGTGGTCTGTGGCCCCTGCTGCTCGCCGCTCTCTACGCCGCCCTGCTCATCGGGCACTATCTGGGGGCACACGCCACGGAAGGCAGCTTCAGCACCCTGAGCGGCGTGGCAGCGCTTTTTCAGGACCCTTGGGCCCTCACCGCAGGCTGGGTGCACTACCTCTGCTTTGATCTGTGCGTGGGCATCTGGGAAGTACAGGACGCTGAGCAACGCCAGCTGCCATGGTACGTGCGGGTGCCGTGTCTGCTGCTCACGTTTCTGGTCGGCCCCATTGGCTTTTTGCTGTACGCCGTTCTGCGCCGCGCTTTACCGACGGCTTTGCCCGCTGCTCAACCCTCCTAACTTCTTCTTGCTATGACAACGCCTGCCTTTCCGCTCAAGCTTTCTTCGTCCCACCTCCTCGCCTCTCCCGAAACCAACGGCATCCGGGGCTGGCTGCGCGTTCTGCATCGCGTAAACCCCGTGCTTTCCTGGACTGGCTGGTTGCAGCTGGCCCTGCTGGTGGTAGCCCTGCTGCTGCTGCCCTACGACACCCGCTTGGTTACGGGGGTGCCGGTGTGGCTGAAGCCGATTAAGTTCTGCTTGTCGGTGGCGGCTTTTGCGTGGACGCTGGCCTGGCTCCTGGCCGATTTGCCGGCCCTGGCCCAGCGCGCGGTGCGGCGCATCAGCTGGACGGTAGCCGGGTGTATGCTCATCGAAATTGCCTGCATCTTTACGCAAGCTGCCCGTGGCACCACCTCGCACTACAACGCCGCCACGCCCCTGGATGCGGGAATCTTCAGCCTGATGGGCGTGGCCATTATGGTAAATACAGTAGCCACCGCCGCTGCGGTGTACCTGGCCTGGCGGTACCGCCCGTATGGCCCGGCTGGCTATGTATGGGGCGTGCGCCTGGGCCTGCTGCTGTTCTTGGTAGGCAGCGTGGTGGGCGGAATGATGATCAGCCAGAACCAGCATACCGTGGGTGCCCCGGACGGCGGCCCGGGCCTGCCCGGCCTGGGCTGGAGCACCCGCGCCGGCGACCTGCGCATTGCGCACTTCCTGGGCATGCACGCCCTGCAGGTAGTACCCCTGCTGGGCTGGTGGCTCAGCCGCCGCCTCCCGCGCCGGGCCGCACTGCTCACTTGGCTGGGGGCATTGATTTATGCTGCTCTGGTCGCGCTGCTTTTCGCCCAGGCCCTGCAAGGCCAGCCGGTGGTGAAGTGGTAACTACCTGACGGATTACCTTGTCACGTGCCATTGAAGCGTAGCCGCCCTCTGAGCCCTGCTACAGCCTTTACCAGAAAGCCCCTGTCGTGCGCTGTACGACAGGGGCTTTCTATTTTAGAGGGCGTCGTACGATGCCCAGGACCGATTATTTCGCGCCGCGCACAACGACACGCACCTATTCCCTTATTTCCCCGCTTTACTACTTCAACTGGGAAAACTTGCGGCGGATGATGTCCTGCACAGGCAGGTTCTCAATCTTGCTTTCCAGCCAGGAAATGATATCCAGGTACAGGAAAGGCCGCCGCTCGAAGGGGTTTTCGGCAATGCGAATCAATTTGTCCTTCAGCTTAATGAAGGCCTCCTTCAACTGGGAAGGCGCCACGTCACCCAGGCCGCGCAGAAACTGGAAAATGGCTTCCTGCATCTGCTGCTGGTCGTTCATCTTGCCCAGGTAGCGGTACACCGACCGGATCTGGTACTCCAGGGACTCGTCGCGGCCGGCTTCGTAGTGGGCAATCAGGTTGAGGATGCGGGCAAAGCACTGAATATCCTCGCGCAGGCTGACTTCTTTAAGGTAAATAACCTTGTTCAGGTACTCAATGGCTTTGTCGGGCTGGCCGCTGCCGAAGTAGAGGCTGGCAATTTTGTAGTAGAACACCAGGCGCCGGTGGGAGTCCATCTGCAGGCGGAAGTTCTCGATGTTTTCAAGCAGGGACGGCACAATTTTCAGGCCTTCCGAGAACTCGCCCCGCATGAAGTACCCGTTGATGCGGTTGGTGTAGAGGTACAGGAACAGCAGCATCTCAATGTTGGGGCTGGTGCGCCGATCCGGGTCGGCGGCGTAGGCTTCCAGCTGCGCCAGCACTTGCTCAAACTTGCTATAGTACAGCATGTTGTGCGCCGTCACCAGCAGATTATGAATACCCTTGAGGTAGAGCATGGCCTGCTGCTCGCGCATCAGCTCGTTGTGCTCAAACAGGTCTACCCACTTCTGGGCATAGCGGAAGCACTGCCGGAAGTTCTGCGTGATGGTGTAGTACCACACGTGGGCCTGGTAGAAGTACAGCTGCTCAAAGAAGCCGGCCTGGCGGGGGGCCAGCGTCGGCAGCCCTTCCCGGAAGTAGGCCGTAATCTTCTCGTAATCCTGCTGGTTGCGCGTGTGCCCGATCTTGAGGTAGCGGCCATACATGCGCAACGCCAGGTTCGACAGCTCATGTTCCCGGGAAATATGGGCCACGGCTTCCGACGACTCATCGGAAAGCTCCCGGGCCCGACCACGCAGGCTCCGCGTGATGTACTGGCCCTCAATCAGCTTCTCAAAATCCAGCACCAGCAGCACAATGTGCGGCATTTCGGCCTGGCGGGCGGCGGTTTTCACTTTCTCCAGCATGCGCAGGCTCTGCTGGTACAGGCCCCGGTTGTAGAGGACGCGGGCGTAGTCCAGCTGCTCGTGGAGCTGAATATCGAGGTTGTGGCCCGCGTGGTACATGCGCAGGCTGGCCAGCAGCTGGCGGTACAAATTGGCCTTCAGGTTGGCTACTTGCACTTTTTTGATAGCCGGTACCTGGGCCAGCACCCGCTCCTCATCGTAGCGTTCCTGCCCGTCCAGGGCATCAAACAGCTGCAGGAACTTCAAGCCTTCGGCCGAGCCCTGACGGTTGGCAAACAAACGGAAATGACGCTTCTCGGTGCGGGTCAGGGACTTGATGAGCTGAAAAACCGGGTCCGTATTTTCGTTGGGCATTGTATTTACAAAAAAATCAACTTGTTGTTTTCCAGCCGCTTACCAAACAAAGCGCAAATAGTAGAAATAGTAGGTGACCGGAGAGAAAGTTTTAATTACCTGCTGTGACTGATGTACTTGCTTACATCCTAACAACGCAAAGATGACATGTCGGAGCACTTTTCCACTTCTTGGTCGGCACAATTTATTTCGCTGGTAGCGGCGGGCTGGCGCCCTTGCATGATGCCGGCCACATTGCTTAAACCCGGCTCGACGGGGTTTTACTCCGTCGAGCGAATAGAATCCCGCCAAGTACCCCGTCCGTCCTCCACCGTCGTCTTTCCTTTTCGCCTCACATGACCCTGCTTTTTTCCTCCGTCGGACTAGTCATTACGCTGCCGCTGCCAGGCTGAAAGGAACCGCGTTACCCGCCACGCCCGCAGCCTTTCGCAGCCTAGTGCTCTGAAAGGCTTTTTTATTCTTACTCCTCATTTTCTGCCCGCCTCCCGCATGTACTTCACCTCTGACACCGTTGCCTTCCTGGATGGCGAGTTTGTGCCGGCCGAGCAGGCCACGTGCGGCGTCTATGCCCAGTCGTTGCACTACGGCTATGCCGTGTTCGAAGGCATTCGGGCTTATCAGACGCCAGCCGGTACGCGCATTTTCAAGGCTGAGGAGCACTATGAGCGGCTACACTATTCCTGTAAAGCCGTGGGGCTGCCGCTGGCGTACTCGGTAGATGAGCTCACCCGCATCAGCTACGAAGTGCTGGAGCGCAACAACCTCACCGACGCCTACATTCGGCCCCTGGTGTATGCCGCCACGCCCAACATGAGTTTGAAAGCCGCGGCCTCCGGCAACCTGCTGATTGCGGTATGGGAATGGGGTAAGTACCTCGGCGACCAACTGCTGCGGCTCACCATTTCGCCCTACGAGCGGCCCAACCCCAAAGCCGTGCCCATTGAGGCCAAAGTCTCGGGTCACTACGTCAACTCCATCATCGCCAGCACCGAGGCCAAGGGCCGGGGCTACGACGAAGCCCTGCTGCTGGACATGCACGGCTACGTGGCCGAAGGCCCCGGCGCCAACTTCTTTTTCGAGCGCAACGGCGAGCTGTACACCGCACCTCAGGGTAGCATTCTGCGCGGCATCACCCGCAACACCATCATCGACCTGGCCCGCGAGGCCTGCATCACGGTGCACGAGCAGTTCTTCCGGCCCGAGGAGCTGCGTACCGCTTCCGCCGCCTTCATGACGGGTACCGCCGCCGAGGTTATTGGCGTGGCTTCAGTCGATGACGTGACCTTCTCCACCCCTTTCCAACAAACCATCGGTGGCCTGCTGGCCCGCCACTACCAGGCCCTGGTCACCGGGCAGCCCGTCAGAACTGAGAGCTTAGAAGTGAGAACCTAGACTTGTGGAACTACTCTCCGGCTTCTTCTCCTCATAGCCTACTCTAACCTCTTGGCTCTAAGCTCTGACCTCTAAGCTCTCAACTACATGACTCTGAATAAATACAGCCGCATCTACACCCAGGACGACAGCCTGCCGGCCTCCCAGGCCATGCTCATCGGCTCGGGGCTGTCGGATGAGGACTTGCGCAAGCCGTTCGTGGGCATTTGCTCCACAGGCTTCGAAGGCAACACCTGCAACATGCACCTCAATGGCCTGGCCGACCAGGTGAAGGCCGGCGTGCAGCAGCAGGGCCTGGTGGGGCTGCGCTTCAACACCATCGGCGTATCGGACGGCATCACCAACGGTACGGCCGGTATGCGCTACTCCCTGGTCTCGCGCGAAATCATTGCCGATTCCATTGAGGCCATGGCCGGGGCCCACAACTACGATGCCCTGGCCTGCGTGATGGGCTGCGACAAGAACATGCCTGGCGCCCTCATTGCCATGGCCCGCCTCAACCGGCCTTCGCTGATGGTGTACGGCGGCACCATCAAGGGCGGCACCTTCAAAGGGCAGCAGCTCAACATTGTTTCGTGTTTTGAGGCTTACGGCAAAAAACTGCAGGGGCAGATATCGGACGAGGATTACAAAGGCATTATCCACAACGCCTGCCCGGGTCCGGGGGCGTGTGGAGGCATGTACACGGCAAATACGATGGCGGCCGCTATTGAAACGCTGGGCATGAGTGTTCCGTTTTCCTCGTCCTCCCCGGCCGTAAGCGCCGAAAAGCAGCAGGAGTGCCACGACGCCGGCGGCTACCTGCGCCGCCTGCTGGAGCTGGACCTCAAGCCCCGCGACATTCTGGTGCGCGAGGCCTTCGAAAACGCCCTGGTGATGACCACCGTGCTGGGCGGTTCCACCAACGCCGTGCTTCACCTCATTGCTATTGCCCACGCCGCCGGCGTGCACCTGACGATGGAGGACTTCCAGGCCGTGAGCAACCGCGTGCCCGTGCTGGCCGACCTGAAACCCAGCGGCAAGTACCTGATGGAGGATTTATCGGCGCTGGGCGGGGTGCCGGCCGTGATGAAGACCATGCTCAATGCGGGCCTGCTCCACGGCGACCTGCTGACGGTGACGGGCCGGACGCTGGCCGAAAACCTGGCCGACGTGCAGCCCCTGGGTGCCGAGCAGGACTTGCTGCGCCCCTTGGATAACCCTATCAAAGCCGACGGCCACATTCAGATTCTGTACGGCAACCTGGCCACCAAAGGCGCGGTAGCCAAAATCACCGGCAAGGAAGGCCTGCGGTTTGAAGGCCCGGCCGTGGTGTTCAACTCCGAAGAAGAACTCAACGAAGGCATTACGCAGGGCAAGATTCAGCCCGGCCACGTCGTCGTGATTCGCTACGTGGGGCCCAAGGGCGGGCCCGGTATGCCCGAAATGCTCAAGCCCACCTCCGCCATCATCGGCGCGGGCCTGGGCGACAAGGTAGCCCTGATTACTGACGGGCGCTTTTCGGGCGGCACGCACGGCTTCGTTATCGGCCACGTGTGCCCGGAGGCCTACGACGGCGGCACCATTGCCCTGGTGGAAGACGGCGACTGGATTGTGCTGGATGCCGGCACCAACACCATTGATGTGCAGGTAGACGCGGCCCAGCTGGCCGTGCGCCGCCAGCAGTGGCAGCGGCCCCGGCCCAGCGTGCAACAGGGCGTGCTGCTGAAGTATATCCGCACCGTGAGCGACGCGAGCCGCGGCTGCATCACCGATTACGAGGAAGACCATGTACACGCAAGAGCAACCCCAGCCCGTGCCGACCTCGCCTGAGGCGGCCGTAGCCGCGGCAACGCCAGCTACCCGCACGCTTTCCGGCGCTGAGGCTACGCTGCACGCCCTGCTGGCCGAAGGCGTAGACACCATTTTCGGGTATCCGGGCGGCGCCATCATCCCGATCTACGATGCCCTCTACGACTTTAAGGAGCAGCTGAACCACGTGCTGGTGCGCCACGAGCAGGGCGGCATTCACGCGGCCCAGGGCTACGCGCGGTCTTCGGGCAAGGTGGGCGTGGTCTTCGCCACCAGCGGCCCCGGTGCCACCAACCTCGTCACCGGCCTAGCCGATGCCCTCATTGACAGCACCCCGCTGGTGTGCATTACGGGGCAGGTATTCGCGCACTTGCTGGGCACCGATGCCTTCCAGGAAACCGACATCATCAACATCACCACACCCATTACCAAGTGGAACCACCAGGTGACGGACGCCAGTGAAATCCCCGAGGTGCTGGCTAAGGCCTTCTACATTGCCCGCAGCGGCCGCCCCGGTCCGGTCCTTATCGACATCACCAAGAACGCCCAGATTCAGAAGGCCGACTTCGCGCCCTACCAGCCTTGTACCCACATCCGCAGCTACCGCCCCAAGCCCATTGTGCGGCCTGAGTACGTAGCGCAGGCGGCCGAGCTCATCAACCAGGCCAAGCGGCCCCTGGTGCTTTGGGGGCAGGGCGTACTGCTGGGCCAGGCGGAGCAGGAGTTCCGGCAGTTCATTGAGAAAAGCGGCATTCCGGCGGCTTGGACGATTCTGGGTGCTGGCGCCCTACCCACCGGCCACCCGCTCAACGTGGGCATGCTGGGCATGCACGGCAACTACGGCCCCAACGTGCTGACCAACGAGTGCGACGTGCTCATTGCCATTGGCATGCGCTTCGACGACCGGGTAACGGGCCGCCTCGACAAGTACGCCCGCCAGGCCCAGGTGATTCATCTCGACATCGACCCCACGGAAATCGACAAGAACGTGGCGGCTACCGTGCCGGTATGGGGCGACTGCAAGGAAACCCTGCCCTTGCTTACGCAGCTGGTGCAGGCCCGCACTTACCCCGAGTGGCGGCAGCGCTTCACGGAGCACAATGCCGAGGAAATTGCGGCCGTCATTCAGGACGAGCTGTTTCCGACCTCCGACGAGCTGACCATGGGCGAAGTGATTCAGCAGCTGAACGAGCTGACCCAGGGTGAGGCCATCATTGTGACGGATGTAGGCCAGCACCAGATGGTGGCCTGCCGGTACGCCAAGCTCAACCACACCCGCAGCAACATCACCAGCGGGGGCCTGGGCACTATGGGTTTTGCGCTGCCCGCCGCCATCGGGGCCAAGTATGGGGCGCCAGAGCGCACGGTAGTAGCCGTCATCGGCGACGGGGGCATCCAGATGACGATTCAGGAGCTGGGCACCATCATGCAGACGGGCGTGAACGTGAAGATTCTGCTGCTCAACAACCAGTTTCTGGGCATGGTGCGCCAGTGGCAGGAGCTGTTTCACGAGCGGCGCTACTCCTTCGTGGACATTGCCAGCCCCGACTACGTGACCGTGGCCCAGGGCTACAGCATTGCCGGCCGCCGCGTGGACGCCCGCCCCGAGCTGCAAAACGCCCTGCGCGAGATGCTGGAGCACCCCGGCTCCTTCCTGCTGGAGGTAATGGTGACCCGCGAAAACAACATCTTCCCCATGGTACCGCAGGGCTGCGGCGTGGGCGAAATACGGCTTAAGTAAATGTCGTTGCGAGCCGGTGGCGCATCAAGACACCGGCTCGCAACGACAACACAAGTTCCCCCTTATGCACCAGCAACCAATCGACCGGCGCGAGTACAACATCACGGCGTATACCGAGAACCAGGTGGGGCTGCTGAACCGCATTGCCATCATCTTCTCGC
Source organism: Hymenobacter lutimineralis (assembly GCF_008271285.1). Taxonomy (NCBI): domain Bacteria; kingdom Pseudomonadati; phylum Bacteroidota; class Cytophagia; order Cytophagales; family Hymenobacteraceae; genus Hymenobacter; species Hymenobacter lutimineralis. Next base: position 29,413 of record NZ_VTHL01000017.1, read on the forward strand.
GGCGCAAAATCAACATCGAAAGCCTCAACACCTCCCCTTCCGAAATCGAAGGCATTCACCGCTTCAACATTGTGGTTGTGGAGACGGAGGAAGTGGTGCGCAAGATTGCCCGCCAGATTGAAAAGCAGGTGGAAGTGCTCAAGGTCTACTTCAACCCCAACGAAGACGTCATCTGGCAGGAAATGGCCCTCTACAAAGTGCCCACCGACGTCATTGCCGAGCGGGCCCTGGTGGAGCGGCTGCTGCGGGAGCACGGCGCCCGGGCCGTGGTCATTCGCAAGGACTACACGGTGTTTGAAACCACCGGCCACCGCGAAGAAACCGACAAGCTGCTGGCGGTACTCCAGCCCTACGGCCTCATCGAGTTTGTGCGCTCGGCCCGCATTGCCATCATCAAGGGCAGTGAAGGCTTCCACCACAAGCTGCGCGAGTTTGAGCGCATCGAGCCCGGCCATGAGGTCAGCGAAAACGACTACCTCAACAGCCGCGACAAGGTGTTTTCGATGTAGCACCAACGTCGCCAACAACCAACGAATCAATCACAATAAACCTTCAACCACTCAACCTCCAACCATCATGGCAACCATCAACTTCGGCGGCGTAGACGAGCACGTAGTTACCCGCGACGAATTTCCTTTGGAAAAAGCCCGCACGATTCTCAAGGATGAAACCATTGCCGTGATTGGCTACGGCGTGCAGGGCCCCGGCCAGGCGCTGAACCTGCGCGACAACGGCTTCAACGTCATCATCGGGCAGCGCCGCGACTCCGCCTCCTGGAGCAAGGCCGAAGCCGATGGCTGGGTGGAAGGTGAAACCTTGTTCGACATCGAAGAAGCAGCGGAGCGCGGTACCATCATTGCCAACCTGCTCTCCGACGCTGGCCAGATTGCGGTGTGGCCTACCCTGAAAGCCAAGCTCACGGCCGGAAAAACGCTGTACTTCTCCCACGGCTTCGGCATCACCTTCAACGACCAGACCGGCATCATCCCGCCCGCCGACGTGGACGTGGTGCTGGTAGCACCTAAGGGCAGCGGCACCAGCCTGCGTCGCCTGTTTGTGGCCGGCGGTGGGCTGAACTCCTCGTTTGCCGTGTACCAGGATGCCACCGGCCACGCCTACGAAAAGGCTATTGCTTTGGGCATCGGGGTGGGCTCGGGCTACCTGTTCGAAACCGACTTCAAGCGCGAAGTGTACTCCGACCTCACCGGCGAGCGGGGCGTGCTGATGGGCGCTCTGGCTGGCATCATCGAGGCTCAGTACCAGGTGCTGCGCCAGCGCGGCCACTCCCCTTCCGAAGCCTTCAACGAAACCGTGGAAGAACTCACCCAGAGCCTGGTGCCGCTGGTGGGCGAAAACGGCATGGATTGGATGTTCAGCAACTGCTCCGTAACGGCACAGCGCGGCGCCCTCGACTGGAAAGGCAAGTTCCGCGAGGCTACCCTACCCGTGCTCAACGAGCTGTACGACAGCGTAGCCTCGGGCCAGGAGGCCGCCCGCACCATCCAGCGTGGCTCCACGCCCGGCTACCGCCAGGAGCTGGAAGCCGAGCTGAAGGAAGTGCGCGACTCGGAGCTGTGGCAGACCGGAGCGACCGTGCGTGAGCTACGCTCCAAGGCTACCGAGAAAGTAGAAGAGTTGAGCTAAACTGAAAACAAACCAAGGAAGGCTGGCCGCAACGCCAGCCTTCCATTTTTCGCCGGCCCTATGCACTGGAATGCTGATACCTATACCCAAAAGCACGCTTTCGTCTCTCAATACGGCACCGGCCTGGTGGAAGTACTAGCCCCGCAGCCGGGCGAATGGGTGCTGGACCTGGGCTGCGGGGCCGGGGAGCTGGCGCAGGAAATAGCCAGCCGGGGCGCTAACGTGGTGGGCCTGGATGCCTCAGCCGACATGCTGATCAAGGCCCGCCAGCAGTTTCCGGCGCTAGACTTCCAACTGGCCGATGCCGCTTCGTTTCAGCTGCCGGAACGCTTCGACGCCGTGTTCTCCAATGCGGCGCTGCACTGGGTTCCGGCGGCGGCGGCCGTGGTGCGGCAGGTGTATCAGCACCTGAAGCCAGGTGGGCGCTTCGTAGCGGAGCTTGGCGGAAAGGGCAACGTAGGGCACATTGTGGAAGCCCTGCTCCGCCAGTTGCACCAGCACGGCTACCCCCAGGCCCGCGCCGACTGGTGGTACTTCCCCTCGGTAGCCGAGTACGCTACCCTGCTCGAACAGCAAGGCTTCCGGGTACGCCTGGCCCAGCACTACGACCGGGAAACGCCGCTTGCCGACCCCAAAACCGGCCTTCGGGACTGGATTGAACAGTTTGGGGACAATTTCTTTCGCGGTGTTCAGGATGAAGATCGGGCGGCCATCCTTACGGCTACCGAAGCTGAGCTGCGCCCCGTCCTATTCCGGGACGGCCAATGGCGGGCCGATTACAAGCGCCTGCGCATCGTGGCGGAGAAGCCCTAGACTTACCTGAAAAGCCGCCGGACTCTGGCGCAAAATGAGCCTATATGGAACAAGAAACCCTCACCGCCAGCCCCGTTGTGCAACTGGCCAACGTAGAGCGCGCCGCCCGCACCCTGGATGGCGTCATCTACAAAACCCTGCTGCAGCACAATCTGGGCCTTTCGGATGCTTACGGGGCCCAGGTGTACCTCAAGCGCGAAGACCTACAGGTGGTGCGCTCCTACAAAATCCGGGGGGCCTATAATAAGATTGCCGGGCTGAGTCGGGAACAGGTGACCCGCGACGTGGTCTGCGCTTCGGCCGGCAACCACGCCCAGGGCGTGGCCTATGCCTGCCAGCTGCTCGGAATTCGCGGCCACATCTTCATGCCCGCCCAAACGCCAGCCCAGAAGGTGAGCAAAGTGCGCCTGTTTGGCAAAGACCAAGTGGAAGTGGTACTGGTAGGGGCCACCTTCGACGACACGTACCAAGCCGCCAAGAACTTCTGCGACCAGCGCGGCAGCACCTTCGTGCACCCGTTCGACGACCTGGCCATAGTAGAAGGCCAGGCCACCGTGGGCCTGGAAATCCTGCGCGACGCTCCCGCTTCCATCGACTTTCTGTTTATGCCCATCGGCGGCGGGGGGCTAGCTTCGGGCGTAAGCAGCGTGTTCCGGCAGCTGAGCCCCCACACCCGCCTGATTGGCGTGCAGCCGCTGGGGGCCCCTTCCATGCAGCAGGCCATTGCCAACGGGCAGCGCCAAGCCCTGGAATCTATTGAGAGCTTCGTGGATGGCGCAGCCGTGAAGTGCCCCGGCGAGCTGACATTTCAGCTGTGCCAGGAGCTGCTGGATGAGGTGGCCCTGGTGCCCGAAGGCCAGGTGTGCGAGGACCTGCTGAAGATGTACAACGAGGAAGGCATTGTGCTGGAGCCCGCGGGTACGCTCAGCGTTTCGGCCCTGCACCAGTACGCCGACCAGATTCGGGGCAAAACGGTGGTGTGCGTGCTCAGCGGCTCCAACAACGACATCACCCGCATGGAGGAAATAAAGGAGCGGGCCATGCGCCACCAGGGCCGCAAGCATTACTTCCTGGTTACGTTCAACCAGAAGCCCGGGGCCCTGCGCCGCTTCGTCAACCACGTGCTCCGGGAAGGCGACGACATCATCCAGTTCCAGTACATTAAAAAGAATAACAAAGAAAAAGGGCCCGTTTTCATCGGTCTGGAAGTGCAGAACCCGCACGAGGTAGCGGGCATTCAGCAGCGCATGGCCGACGAAGGCTTCGGCTACGAGTACCTGAACGGCAAGCAGGACTTCCTGAGCCTGCTGGTGTAAAGCAAGTAGCTGCACTGATTTAAGATAAAATAGCAGCCTCACATACTCTGAACGAGGGCCGCTTGCTTATTTCAGGATTTGGCCGTTGTAGTTTAATTTATTTTCCTTATTTGATTATCAACAAGTTACAAACGCAACGTCAACTTTTAGAAATAGTAGGCGTGCTGATTAACCGTTTTCATAGCCCCCTGAAGTCCGTGTACTTGCGAGTAGCCTTTTCGCCGAAAGACCTTACCCTATGGCTACTCAGAAAATCCACATCTTCGATACGACCCTGCGCGACGGGGAGCAAGTGCCGGGCTGCAAGCTCAACCGGGACGAGAAACTGCTCATTGCCCGGCAGCTGGAGCTACTCGGCGTCGACGTGATTGAGGCGGGCTTTCCGGTTTCCAGCCCCGGCGACTTTGCCGCCGTGGCGGCCATTGCGGCCCAAACGCGCTACGCCACCGTCTGCGGCCTCTCGCGGGCCGTGGAACACGACATCGTGACGGCGGCAGAAGCCCTGAAATCAGCCAAATACCCGCGCATTCATACCGGCATCGGCACTTCCGAGTCCCACATCAAGTTCAAGCTCTGCACCACGCCCGACAAGATTATTGAGCGGGCTGTGGCAGCCGTGAAGCTGGCTAAGAGCTTTGTGGAAGACGTGGAGTTTTACGCCGAAGATGCCGGCCGCACCGACAACGAATTCCTGGCCCGCGTGTGTGAGGCCGTAATTCGGGCCGGCGCCACCGTGCTCAACATTCCTGATACCACCGGCTATTGCCTGCCCAGCGAGTACGGCGCCAAGATTAAGTACTTGACCGACAACGTGCGCGGCATCGAGCACGTGCGCCTTTCCACCCACTGCCACAACGATTTGGGCATGGCCACGGCCAACTCCATTTCGGGTGTGCTCAACGGTGCCCAGCAAGTGGAATGCACCATCAACGGAGTGGGTGAGCGGGCCGGCAATACCGCTTTGGAAGAAGCGGTGATGGTGCTCCGCCAGCACCCCTACCTCAACTTCGAAACCGGCATCAACACCAAGCTGCTCGCCGAAACCTCGGCCATGGTCTCGCACCTCATGAGCATGCCCGTGCAGCCCAACAAGGCTATTGTAGGGGCCAATGCGTTTTCGCACTCCAGCGGCATTCACCAGGATGGCGTGATTAAACACCGCGAGACCTACGAAATCATTGACCCGCGCGAGGTGGGCATGCCCGACTCGGCCATTGTGCTCACCGCCCGCTCCGGCCGCGCGGCCCTCGCCTACCGCCTCCAGAAAATCGGCTACGACTTCGACCGCACGGCCCTCAACAAAGCCTACGCCTCGTTTGTGGCCCTCGCCGACCGCCAGAAGGAAGTCGTGGACGAGGATTTGCACGTGATGGTCGAGCAGGAGAACCTCGTTACCGTCGGCTAACCCAACGCTGGACCGTCATGCCAACACACCCGGGCACGACGGTTTTTCTTTTTTTTCCGCTGAGCCCGAACGACGGATGCCCCAGGCTTCCGTTATCCCACCCTTCTCATGGCTAAGACCTTATTCGATAAAATCTGGGACGCCCACGTGGTGCGCGAAGTAGCCGGTGGCCTCACCGTGTTCTACATCGACCGGCACCTGATTCACGAAGTCACCAGCCCGCAGGCATTTGACGAGCTGACGGCCCGCGGCCTCACCCTGCGCCGCCCCGGCCAGATTGTGGCCACCGCCGACCACAACGTACCCACGCGCCACCAGGACCAGCCCATTCAGGACCCCTTGTCCCGCTCCCAGGTGGATAAGCTCACCGAGAACTGCGCCAAGTTTGGCGTGGAGCTCTACGGCCTCGGCCACCAGTACCAGGGCATTGTCCACGTCATCGGGCCGGAACTGGGCATCACCCAACCGGGCCTGACGATGGTGTGCGGCGACTCGCACACCTCCACGCACGGCGCGTTTGGCACCATTGCCTTCGGCATTGGCACCAGCCAGGTCACGCAGGTAATGGCTTCCCAGTGCCTGCTGCTCGACAAGCCCAAGCGCATGCGCATCACCCTGGATGGGGAGCTGCGCCCCGGCGTGTCGGCCAAGGACTTGATTCTGCACGTTATTTCCCAGCTGGGTACCGGCGGGGCCACCGGCTACTTTGTGGAGTACGCCGGCAGCGCCATCCGCGCCCTGAGCATGGAAGGCCGCATGACGGTGTGCAACATGAGCATTGAAATGGGGGCGCGTGGCGGCCTCATTGCCCCCGATGCCACCACCTTCCGCTACCTCGAAGGCCGCCGCTTTGCGCCCCAGGGTGAGAACTGGGACCGGGCCGTGGCCTACTGGCGGACGCTGTACTCCGACGACGACGCCCAGTTTGACGCCGAGCTGCAGTTCGACGCCGCGGCCATTCAGCCGATGATAACCTACGGCACCAACCCCGGCATGGGCATTCCGCTCAGTGCCAGCATTCCGGTGCTGACTGACGCGGGCGAAGCCGCCAGCTTCGACAAGTCGCTGCGGTACATGGGCTTTCAGGCGGGTGAGTCCTTGCTGGGCAAGGAAATCAACTACGTGTTCATCGGCAGCTGTACCAACTCCCGCATCGAGGATTTGCGCACAGTGGCGGCCTACGTGAAGGGCAAGCGCAAAGCCGCCCACGTGGAGGCCATCATCGTGCCCGGCTCCAAGCAGGTGGAGCTGCAGGCCATAGCCGAGGGCATTGACCAGGTGCTGGCCGAGGCAGGCTTTGAGCTGCGCGAACCGGGCTGCAGCGCCTGCCTGGCCATGAACGACGACAAGATTCCGGCCGGGGCCTACTGCGTGTCGACCTCCAACCGCAACTTCGAAGGCCGCCAGGGGCCCGGCGCCCGCACCCTGCTGGCCTCCCCGCTGGTGGCGGCTATTACCGCCGTGGAAGGTCGTTTGGTTGACATCACGCAGTACTTGAACTAACCCACCGCCCACCCCATGGAAAAGTTTCAGACCCTGCAATCCGGCGTGGTGCCGCTGCCCATCGAAAACGTGGATACGGACCAGATTATCCCGGCCCGCTTCCTGAAAGCAACGACCCGGGAAGGCTTCGGGGCCAACCTGTTTGCCGACTGGCGCTACGCCGCCAATGGCCAGCCCAAAGCCGATTTTGTGCTCAACGACCCGCGCTACCAGGGCCACCAGATTCTGCTGGCCGGCAAAAACTTCGGGTGCGGCTCCAGCCGGGAACACGCCGCCTGGGCGCTCTACGACGCCGGTTTTCGAGTGGTCATCAGCAGCTACTTCGCCGATATTTTCCGGGGCAATGCCCTGAACACGGGTCTGCTGCCCCTGCAGGTTTCGGATGAAGTGCTGCAGGCCCTGTTTGCCGCCGTGGCCGCCAACCCGCAACTGCCGCTTACGGTGGACCTGAGCGCCCAAACCCTCACGGTGCCCGGCCGCACGGAAGCCATTCCCTTCGAACTGGATGCCTACAAAAAAGAGTGCCTGCTGAACGGGTACGACGACATTGATTTTCTCATTAGCCAGGAGGCGGCCATTACGGCCTACGAACAACAACGGTCATGGATAGCGTAAGCAAACGAATTGTGGTGTTGCCCGGCGACGGTATCGGGCCGGAAGTGTGTAGCGAAGCGGTGCGCGTGCTGCGGGCCGTGGGTGACCGGTTCGGCCACGAGTTTACCTTCGACTACCAGCTGATGGGCGCCTGCGCCATCGACGCGGTGGGCACGCCGCTGCCGGACGTTACCCTGGAAGCCTGCCGCCGCGCCGACGCCGTCCTGCTCGGCGCCATCGGCGACCCGAAGTACGACAACGACCCCACCGCCAAAGTGCGCCCCGAGCAAGGTCTGCTGGGACTGCGCAAGTCGCTGGGGCTGTACGCCAACATTCGGCCCATCACGGCCTATGACCAGCTGCTGGAACACTCCCCGCTGAAAGCCGAGCGGATTCAGGGCACCGACATCCTCATTTTCCGGGAGCTGACCGGCGGTATCTACTTCGGGGAGAAAGGCCGCAGCGAGGACCGCGCCAGCGCCTACGACCACTGCACCTACCACCGCGACGAAATCCTGCGCATTGCGCACCTGGCCTTCAAAGCCGCCGAAACGCGCCGCCACAAGCTTACGCTGGTGGATAAGGCCAACGTGCTGGAAACCTCCCGCCTGTGGCGCGAAACGGTGCAGAGCATTGCGCCTCAGTACCCGAGCGTGGCCCTGGATTACCTGTTCGTGGACAACGCGGCCATGCAGATCATTCTGAACCCGCGCCAGTTCGACGTGATGCTGACGGAAAACATGTTCGGCGACATCATTTCCGACGAGGCTTCCGTCATTGCCGGGTCACTGGGCTTGCTGCCCTCCGCTTCCATCGGCGACGGTTCGGCCCTGTTTGAGCCCATCCACGGTTCTTATCCGCAGGCCAAGGGCAAGGGCATTGCCAACCCTATTGCTACCATTCTTTCGGCGGCCATGCTGCTGGACCACTTCAACCTGCCGGAAGAAGCCGACTGCGTGCGCGACGCCGTGCAGCACGCTCTCGATGAAGGTGTGGTAACGCCGGAGCTGAACCCAGCTGTGGTGCACACCACCGAGCAGGTGGGCAGTTTCATTGCCTACGCGGTACTGGACATTGCCGACTGTGAGTTGCACCGCAACAACATCCGGCTGGGCATGAGCACGATTATCTAAGTTGTGAGAGGGCGATTTAGTGCGTTACTAATTCGCCGCTTAAAAAGTACCTCAGGGGTGGGGTTAAAGCCCGAGTATCTGGTCGCCGGACCGGATGCTTGGGCTTTTTAGCGTTTGAGGGGCAGCAATCGGCCCCGGCGGTTTTGGCGGTTCACCGGGTGCGGGCGACGCTTCACCCGGTTTAGCCTCGGGCCGCGCAAGCAAAGTGCGGATGTTTGAAGCATCAAATCTGGCTTCTCAACCCGCACACTTCGTCTTATGAAAACGCTTCGCCCCAACTTCGCCTTCCTGATTCGCACCCTCTGCGGCCTGCTGCTCACCCTCGTGCTCCTGCAAACAGCCACCGCAGGCGGCCTCCCGAATGGCACGCCGGCATTTCAGACCTCGGATGGGGTGAAGCTCTTCGTAAAAGTAGCCGGCCAGGGGCTGCCCTGCCTGTTTGTGCACGGCGGCCCGGGCGCGGGCAGCCAGGCGGTGGAAGTGCTGGCCGGCGCACCGCTGGAAAAGCAGCTGCAGATGATTTACCTCGACCAGCGCGGCAGTGGCCGCTCGGCCAGCGACCCACAGAAAAACTACTCCCTGGAGCGCCAGGTGCAGGACATGGAAGAGCTGCGCCAGCAGTTGAAGCTGGAAAAATGGACGCTGATGGCTCACTCCTTCGGCGGTATCCTGGCCACGACCTACGCGCAGAAATACCCCGGCCGCGTGCACAGCCTGATTCTGGTCAACGCAATTCTGAATTTGCCGGCTTCGATGGAAAGCACCACGGCCTATGGCTACACCCTGCTGCCCGCCGCTACCCGCCCGCCGCTGGATGCCGCCGCGCCCCTCCCCCAGCGCTACTTCATGGTGACGGGGCTGCTCCAGCGCCAGGGCCTCTACAACCAGCTTCAATACGCCTCCGACTCCTCGGCCGCCCGGGTGAGCCGCACGATGAAAGGCCAGCCCGCCAACCACGATTTTGCCGCCAACATGTTCCAGAACCCCGGCAACTACCTGCTCGATTACACGCCCGCCACGGCCAGCCTTGCTATGCCGGTCCTGGTTCTCACCGGCCAGCAGGACTACGTAACCGGCCCTGAGCATTACAAGAGCTTCCGCTTCCCTCAGCAGCAAGTAGTGGTTTTGCCTGGGAAACACGTGCCCTTCCTCGATAACCCGCAGGAATTCAACCAGGCCGTGCAGCGCTTCGTGCGCCAGTTGCCCCGCAAAAGCTAAATCGAGGGCTGCGAATTTTTTCATTAAACGTCATGCTGAGCTTGTCGAAGCATCTCTACCTCTGGCTAACATAATCGTGAGAGCGAAGCGGTAGAGATGCTTCGACAAGCTCAGCATGACGTTCTGGAAATCATTTTCACTAGCCTATCAAAACAGTTCAGCCATCTGTTTGCGCCGCGAAAAAGCTACTTTTACCTTCCATGAACGACCGAAAGTTTTTGCTCTGGGGCATTCCCATTCTCGCGCTGCTGGTGCTGATTCCCCGGGGCGTGCTGTACATTCGGTCGGTGCCGGTTTTTTTCCTGAACTGGGGCATTTCGATGCTGTTCACCTGTGCCTTCTGGTTTACGGGAAGGGCGCTATGGCGGGCCTTGTTTCGGCGCTTTCCGCGGGTAGACCAGACCCGCAAGCGGCTCTGGCGGCTGGCCGTCATCAATACGGCTATTGCGGCGGCTGTCACGTTCATCCTCGACAGCGTGGCGGCCTGGGCCCAGGGCGGGCAGTTGGATAGCGCCACGTTCTGGCGGGAGTTTGGGCTGAATATGGTGCCTACCGTGGTCATTCAGCTGATTTATGAGAGTATGAACTTCTTTCAGCAGTGGGAAGAAAACGTGCGCCGGGCCGAGCAGCTCCAGAGTGCCGGCGTGCAAAGCCAACTCGAAGCCTTGCAAAGCCAACTCGACCCCCACTTCCTGTTCAACTCCCTCAACACCTTGTCGGCCCTCATTGAGCCCGACAACGAGCCGGCCCAGGACTTTGTGGAGCAGCTTTCCGACGTGTACCGCTACGTACTGCTGGCCCGCGACCGAACGACCGTGCCACTGAGTGAGGAGCTAGCCTTTGTGGATACCTACCTGGCCTTGCATAAGGCCCGCTTCCGCGACAACCTACACGTGACGATGGATGTGCCGCCTACCGCGCTGGCGCAGCACGTAGCTCCTTTGAGCGTGCAGCTGCTGGTGGAAAATGCCCTGAAGCATAACGTTGCTTCGCGGGAACATCCGCTGCAGCTCCGCCTCGCAGCCGACCCCGTAGCCGGCCTCTTCACCGTCGAAAACACCCTACGGCCGCGCACGGCGGGCCTGGCACCCGGCACGGGCACAGGCTTGCGCAACGTGCGTCACCGCTACGAGCTGCTCCACGCCCCGCACCCGGTGGACGTCACTTCCGAGGCAGGCATCTTCCGGGTGCGGCTGCCGCTATTAAGGTAGTAGCTTCCGCTGCTGGCTTAGCTGGCTAAGACCGCAGCATTCACCATTTCACTAGCGTACTATTTTATCGCCCCATGACCGTTTTGCTGCTCGAAGATGAGTACCCGGCCACCGAGCGGCTGCAGCGCCTGCTCCGCCAGGCTGCCCCCGAGGCGCAGGTGGCCGCCGTACTCGACAGCGTATCCGGCGCCGTGCAGTGGCTGGAAAGCAACCCCGCCCCCGACCTGATTCTCTCCGATATTCAGCTGGCCGATGGGCTGAGCCTGGAAATCTTCGACCAGCTCCTGGTGCGCAGCCCGGTTATCTTCACCACCGCCTACGACGCCTATGCCATTCGCGCTTTCAAAGCCAACAGCGTGGATTACCTGCTGAAACCCGTAAAGCTAGTCGAGCTTACAGCCGCCCTCACCAAGCTGCGCGACTGGCGCCTGGCCCTGCGCGAGTCAGCCGCTGCCGGAGCCCCTGAAAAGGCTGACGAGGCCTCCGCGCACCGCCTGGAGCGCCTGGCCGATTCTCTTCCGCGGCCCGACCGGCAGTTTAAAACTCGTTTTCTGGTGCGCAGCGGCGAGCAGCTATTGCCCCTACCCATATCCCAGGTGGCTTGGTTTCAGAGCCGCCACGAAACCACCACCCTCACCGCCACCGACGGGCGACGCTTCGTGGTGGATTATACCTTGGAGCAGTTGGAAAGCCTGCTCGACCCCAGCCAGTTCTTCCGCCTCAACCGGCAGTTCATTGCTCAGCTGCCGGCCGTGCAGCGCCTGCACCCGCACTTCAATGGCAAGCTGCTGCTGGACTTGCAGCCCGCTCCCACCGACGAAGTATTGGTAAGCCGGGAAAAAGCGGCGGCGGTGAAAAGCTGGCTGGAAGGGTAATCAGGCCAGACGAGCTTTTCCCCCTACCAAAGGAAAGGCCGCCCGGATGCCCCGGGTGCTAGCCAAGTCCCGAGTACTTCGCCGTCAGAAGCAGTGAGAGTCACCGCCGTCGGTTTTTGATGAATGTCTCTCTTGTTTTGGGGCAGCTACAACTCCCAAGCCAGGAGCAAGCCGGCAATTGTACCCAGAAGTGTACCGGCCAGCAGTTCAGAGGCCGTGTGGCGGCGTAGTACCAATCGGGAGGCAGCTACCAGCCCAGCGGCTACCAGCGCAAGCCAGCCCCAGCCAGGGTACAAGGTGAGCACTACGCAAGCCAGGAAGAAAGAAATGGCGGCGTGCAACGACACCTTCAGCCAAAAGTTGAGCGCAAAGCATACCAGTAGCAGTGCCCACACGGCAAGCAGCCCGTACCGAAAGGCCCCGCCCTGCTGCTGCCAGAATAGCCCTGCGGTGGCAGCACCCAGCAAGACCAGCAATACCGGATAAAAGCTGTGACGCTGCGTCCTTTGCGACACGTCGAAATTGGTGTAGCCACCGCGCCGCGTCTGCCACAGATTCCACACGCTGATGGGCCCTACTACCAGCAGCGCCACGCTACCTATTATCCAGGCCGAGCCAGACCCCGGCACGTGGTGTCGGGCTACAAGCACCGCAAATACCATGGTAGTAACGAGGGGATGGCCCAGAAAGGAAACGACTGCCGAAACCCGGTAAAGCAGCAAAAAGGAAACACCCATACGAAAAGGACTTACCACCCGCTACCGATCCAGCCAGGCCTTAAACGCCCCAACTTTCTCCCGGCTCACCAGCACGGTGTCGTTGTCGGGGGCAGCGGGCTTGAGGACGGTTTGCAGGCGGGAGTTGGTGTAGTGAATGATGTCGTGGATGGCCTCGGCGTGGGCAAGGTAGGCGCGGTTGAGGCGGAAGAACTCGGTGGGGTCAAGCATGCCTTCCAGTTGCTCCAAGGTGTAATCTACCACAAAGCGCCGGCCTTCCCGGGTGTGCAGCAAGGTCACTTTTTCCAGACTGGCGAAGTAGGCAATCTGCTCCACGGGAATGGCTTTCAGGTGCTCCCCTACCCGCACCACAAAGCGCGACTTGTACTCCTTGGCGGGCTGGGCCTGGCGCAGCACCTGGGCCAGCAGCGCGGCATCAAAAGCCGGGGCAGCAGCTTCACGCTGGCGGCGCAGCTTGTCCAGGGCGGCCGTCAGCTCCTCCGGGTCGATGGGCTTGAGCAGGTAGTCCACGCTGTTCACCTTGAAGGCGCGCAGGGCGTACTTGTCGTAGGCCGTGGTGAAGATAACCGGGCTCTGCACGTCCAGCCGCTCAAACAGCTCGAAGCTCAGTCCATCGGCCAGGTGGATATCCAGAAACAGCACATCGGGCGCAGGGCGCAGGGCGCGCAGCAGGGCCTCAGCCTCCGCTACCGACTCGGCCGTGCCAACCACCTCTACCGGCTGCGGCTGCTTGCGCAGCAGCTCCGTGAGGCGGCGGGCAGCCAGGGGTTCATCTTCAATAATGAGGGCGCGCACGGGTGTGTTCATAAGCGAAAGTAACGCGACGGAGGAATGCCAGCCTAAAAAAACTACTGCAGCTCCAGCAGCGGCAGCGTCACGCGGAACTCGGTTTCGGTTTGGGCTACCTGCACGGGCTGCTGGGTGAGGAAGGCGTAGCGCGCCGCCAGGTTCTGCAGCCCCAGGCCCGTGGATTCGCCCTCGGCCAGGCGGCGCGGGCGGCGCTGATTGCGCACCGTAAGCGTGCGGGAAGCCACGTCCAGCGTCACCTGAATTTGCAGCGGGTCGCGCTGGGAGGTGGCGTTGTGCTTGAGGGCATTTTCCAGCAGCAGCTGCACGGCCAGCGGGGGCACCAGCAGGGTTTCCGCCGTAGCGGCGGGCAAGCTTGGCATCTCCACCTGCACGCCTTCCCCCAGGCGGGTGCGCTGCAGAAACAGGTAGGCCTCTACGAAGCGCAGTTCCTCGGCCAGCGGCACCACTTCCTGCTCCTGGGCATCAAGCACGTAGCGGTATACCTGGCTGAGCTGGCGGATAAAGCGCGTGGCGCGGGCCGGGTCATTTTCCTCCACCAACGAGGTCAGCGCGTTCAGGGAGTTGAACAGAAAGTGTGGGTCGAGCTGGCGGCGCAGGGAGTCGGCCTGGGCCTGGGCATTTTCCTTTTGCAGCCGCTCCGTCTGGATGGCCGCCTCGCGCCAGCCCAGCAGAAACGAGCGGCTGTGCATGAACAGCGACACCACCACCGTAATCAGCAGGGGAATAATAAACTGCCGGATGGAGAGGTCGGAGAGTGGACGGTGGTGGTAAAAAACCAGAAAGCCACCCGACACCAGCAAAATGACCAGCAACGACATCACCAGGGAAAAGGCCAGCGTGATGAGAAACCGCCGGATGGGCTGGGCCGTCCAGTCGACGCGGCGGTTAAGCCACTCGCTGGGGTAGCCGTTGGCCAGCCACAGCCCCACGGTGTAGCTGAAGTTGTAGCTGAACGTCACCAGGAAATCCTCGCTCCACACGGCGCAGCCCCGGCAAAACAGGAAGCTTAGCCCCAGCGAGGCAGTAGTCATCAGGCCCAGCCCCCAGGCCAGCTTGCGGTGCGGGTAGTGCCGGCCCAAGTTGGCCACCTCGGCGGCAGTAATGGGCGCCGGCGCGTTGGGGGGCGCTAGGGCCGGTTTCGATAGCAAGGCAGAATCAGCCATAAGTACAAGCCCGCGGGCCAGAAGAAAGCAGGGGCAAAAGATACGCACAAAGGGGTAAGCCGGGGGTATGGCGGCTTCTTAAGCCCGTTGTGCCAGCAGTGCGTCCCTCCTGCGGGAAGGTTGTCGTGGCATCAGCCCGTCCTGCTGGTCTTGTCGAAGCAGGACAGGCTTGAATGCCTCCTTACTTCGCGGCCGTGGCTTCGTAGTTTTTCAGGCGGCCGAGCACCTGCCGCTCGCCCCAGTTGGGGGCCACGGCGGAAGCGGGCTTGAAGGCGGCAAAGCGCACTTTGGCTTGCTCGTAGATAGGCTTGGCCACCTCGGCCCCGCCCCCAAACATGCTGGGCGTGTAGTACACGTTGTTGGCCTGCACCAGGTAGATGCGCGGGTTGGCGGGGTTCAGCTTTTTGGCCTGCGCCAGCGTCTCATTCACCATGCCCGAATATTTCATGGAGCGCATCATTGGGGCCACGCCCAGGCGGGCCTGGTAGAGGTAGGCCTGCAGCACCAGCAGCTCCGATTCGTCGCCGCCCAGCTTGCGGGCCTGGGTGAGGGCGGTTTCGGCCTGGTCGAGGTACTTATCCTTAGTGTCGCCGTCTTCCTTGCTCACAAAGCAGGTGATAACGCGGGTGTAGGCCTGGTAGTAGCGCGGCAGCCAGTCCTGGGGCTTCACCGAGGCGGCCCGCTCCAGTTTGGCGTCGGCCTGCTTGAGCTGGGCCGGGTCGCCGGTGCTCATCAGCTCCTGCACGGTGGCAGCCAGCAGCTGCGTGTAGGCATCGGTGGGCTGGGCGCTGGGCGCAGCCGGCGCAGCAGTAGCGGCGGGAGTCTGGGCCTGGGCGGCGAAGGAGGCGGCAACGAGGGCGAGGGCGAACAGGGTCTTTTTCATAACTCAGAAGGGCTGGAAAGTGGGTGAAAGCGTTGTTGTGTGGTTGAGTGATTCAAAGGTGCGGCACGGCCGGCCCCGCTGAAACTTGCCGTTACCGAAGCGTCGGATTTTCGGGATGAAGCGTCGGGAAGGGAGTTTCTAGTTGCTGGTTTCTGGTTGTTAGAAAAACAACGTCATACAGAGCGTAGCGAAGCATCTCGCTAGTGTGGTAACCCAATGAAGCGGTACAGATGCTACGGCCTTGCAGGAACCAGGCAAAGCGTGACAGTTACCACCACAACGTCAGCACGCGAGATGCTTCGCTACGCTCTGCATGACGTTGTTTTTCCTGGCAACTGGCAACTGAGCTACTCCGGGGCGGTATTCAGGTCTACCGGCTTCTTGTTGATGGAGATGAACAGGCCCACAAACAGCATGCGCGGGGCCGAGGGCGTGACGGCAGTGCGGGCATAGGTGCCCTCGGGGCTGGCCTGGGTGGCGTAGCGGTAGCCGTACACATTCTCGCGGCCCAGCACGTTGCTCACGCTCACGTAGAGGATGGTGAACTGCCCCCGGATGCGGGTGAGGTAGCTGGCGTTGAAGCTCAGATCCTGGTAGCTGGGCAGGCGGCCCTGGTTGTAGCCTTCCTGGGCAGGGTTGTGGTAGCGGCGCGGGCTGCCGTAGCTGGCCGTGAAGCCCACCTGGGTGTGCGCCTTGGCAATCCAGTACTTGCCCACGAGGCTCAGGTTGTGGCGCGCGGCAAAGGTGGGCACGGCCAGCATGGGGTCCTGCCGGGCCTGGCGGCGCGTGTCGAGCAAGCCGTAGCTCACCCAGTAATCGGTGTTTTTGAGGGTTTTTCGGTCGCGCCAGTACAGGTCGAGGCCGCGGGCGTAGCCGGTGCCGGCGCTGCGGTAGGCGGCGGGGTTGTGGGGCTGCTGCGCGTCGAATACGGTGAGGTTTTGATACGCCTTGTCGTAGGCTTCAAGGCGCAGGGTGCGGTTGTCGCGGGCATACTGGTAGGTGACGAGGGCGTGGCGGGCCTGCTCGAAGCGCAAGTTATGGCTTACACGCAGCAGGTCGTTGGCGGGCGTCTGGTAAAACAAGCCGTAGGCCCCCGAAACCGAGCTATTCTCACTGGTTTGCCAGGCCAGGGCCAGGCGCGGGGCGGCGTTCCAGCGGCCCAGCACCGCCGAGTACTCGGCCCGGCCACCCACGCGGGCTCCCACCCGGTCGGCCAGGCTGATGTCGGCCTCGGCAAAGGCGGCCCCGCGGCGCTCGGTAAAGGAACCATCCTGCCAGATGGGGGCATCGGCGGCGGCCTGGTAGGTGCGGCGGTACTGCTGGCCCAGGGCTTCAGCACCCAGCTTCAGGCTCCAGTTGGCCCCGGCCGAGTCGTTGGTGAGCACCAAGCGGCCCACCAGACTTTGCTCCATTTCGCGCAGACGCATGTCGTCGGGGCGCACCTGGTTGTCGTCGCGGGTGAGGGCGGCGCCGGTGCTCAAACTCCAGCCCCGGCGCAGGGGGCTGCGGAAGGTGGCATTGAGGTAGCCGTTGCCGTTGCGCAGGGCCACGGTTTGGTCGGCGGTGAAGGCCTGGTTGGGCTGGCGCAAAGCCAGCTGCTGCTGCTGCCACACGCCGTACACTTTCAGCATGCCGGCCTCGCCGGTGCGGTGGCGCAAGCTCAGCGAGGAGCCCAGGCTCTGCGGGGCTTTCACCCACCCGAAGCTTTGCGGCACCAGTCCGTAGTAAGGCTGCAGGTTCATATAGTCGGCCGTAACGGCCACCGAGGTACGCTCCCAGCGCTGCACTCGACTCAGGCTCCCCCCCACCGACATCAAGCTCACACCCGTCTGCGTTTCCGGGGCCAGATCAGTTGTATTCAGCAGCACCACGGCGCTGAGCGCCTGCCCGTACTCGGCCGAGTAGCCCCCGGTGCTGAACACGGTGCCCTTAAACAGGAAGGGCGAAAACCGCCCCCGGGCCGGTACGCTGGGCACCGAGCCGCCGTAGGGGTTCTGCACGGGCAGCCCATCGAGGTAGGTTTTCGTTTCGCCGGCGGCCCCGCCCCGCACGAACAGCTTGCCCTCGTCGCCCACCCGGGTGGTGCCGGGCAGGGCATTCAGGGCCCCGGCCACGTCGCCGAGGGCCCCGGCCGTCGTCACAATATCAAGGGGCTTGAGCACGGCGCTGCGCTTTTCGTCGCTGGCCTCGAAGGAGCCGGCCGTGATGACCACGCCGCCCAGCTGGTGCCGGTCGGCTTTCAGCTGCAGGGGCAGCGGCAGTTCCCCGCCCGCCAGTTGCACGGGCACCGCCTGGGCCAGGTAGCCCAGCAAACTGAGCTGCAGCGTTTGGGCGCCGGTTTGGGTGGTTTCGAAGCGAAAAGCGCCGACCGAGTCGGTGCTGGCCCCGTCGAAGGAGCCGCGCAGAAATACGTTTACGCCGGGCAAGGGCTGGCCGTGGTCGTCGCGCACGGTGCCGCGCAGGGTGGTGGTTTGGGCTAGCCCAAGCAGCGGGGCGAGCAGAAGCAGAACGAGAACAAGTGGTTTCATAGCCAGCAGCGGTGAGGTGATGGCTCAAAAGTGGCCCACCGCCACCGCGCCGGAAATTTGCTGTTACCGAAGCGTCAGAATCAGGGGATGAAGTGTTGGTGGTTGCTGGTTTCTAGTTGCTGGTTGTTCGTTGTCAGGCAGAACGTCATGCAGAGCGGAGCGAAGCATCTCGCGTGCTGACGTTGTGCTGGTAACTATCACGCTTCGCTTGGCGCCCACAAGACCATAGCATCTGGACCGCTTCGTTGGAGTACTGCTGCAACATCAGCACGCGAGATACTTCGCTGCGCTCTGCATGACGTTCTGCTATTCTCTATTCCTGGCAACCAGCAACCAGCAACAACTAATCAGCAACCTCCCCTAGCATCACCCCAAAATCTCCATCCACCTGCTCCCAGCCCTGGGCGGGCAGATAGGTGCGCGACACGAATCCGTCCAGGTACAGGGCCTGACGGCAGCCCTGGCGCTGGAAGTAGCGGGCGAAGTCGTAGAAGTTGATTTCCTCTTTCGATAGTACCAGCAGCACGCGCCCGTCGGGCAGCAGCCCCACGCCGTTGCGAATCTGGCGGTTCTGGGAGCCGGGCCGAAACGCCGGGTGCAGCTGCCCGTCCACCACCAGCATGGGCCCCGACTGGGTGGCATATTGCACCTGCGGCCCCACCCGAAACGCGGCGGTGGGCACAATACCAGCCTGCCCGGCGCGGGTGAGGTAAAACACGCCGTTGGGCTGAAGATAAAAGTTGCCGGTGCCGCGGGTGGTCTCCAAGGGGGTGCGCTGCCGGCCGTCTTCGATGAACAGCCCCAGGGGCACCGGGCCGGTGCGGTACATGCCCCCGTTGCAGGCAAACACCAGGCGCTGCCCCCGGCCACTGAGCCAGTCGCGCAAGCGGCCGAGGCTGCGCAGGGGCTGACCTTGCTCATCCCGCCAGTACAGGCGCAGCGTCTGCCGCCGCGGGTTCACCGTGTAGCTGATGAACTGGCTGGCGTCAGTAGAGTCGGGCGGGGTGCAGGCGGGGAGGGCGGCGCTCAGGGCAAGTAGCACCCCGCCAAGCCAAAGCACGCAGGCCGTTTTGCGGCCGACTGTCTTAGTGGGGTGCATGCTGTTGGGCCGCATACTCCGCTACTTCTGCCGCCTGCGCTGCTTTTTTCTGAATAGCAGCAATGGTGCGCATTATGTAGAGCGCTACCAGGTTGACGCTAAGCCGGGTTTCCTCTCCACTGCTATTGAAATTTACCTGATAGCTTGAGACAGACGCTGATATAATGCTCTTGGTTTCTGCCGTAAAATCAGCCCCTAGTAAGACGCTCACGCCGGCAACATATTCCAGCCCAAAGCCCACCACGCTAAAACTAATCACCTGCAGGGCCTGATTGAGCATGGAAAGTTGAAGTCCTTTCTCCGTGTGGCCTTTCAGCAGCTGCTGACCGCAGTAGATAGAGTAGCTGTGTAAGCCAAATCCTACGGCCAGTGCCAGGAGCGAGCCGCCCGTGAGGTAGCCACTCAGCACCATCAGCCAGAACATCAGACCAATCCCTAGCACCCCACCAATAATCTGATAGTACGCCAGCCATTTCAGGGTATGCTCGGCTTTTCGATAAACGGACATTGGGGCCTATTCTTCGTGTAGTTTCTGGTAGTGTCGGCTGCGTTGGCTTTGCTTGAGCCGTCCAAACTACGCCAATTCCGCACCCTCCACCAAACTACGCCTCCCGACTACTACGCCAAACCACCGATAGACTTCCGACCCTCTCGGATGGTCCTCGGAGGACCATCCGAGAGCTTCCAAAGCCCACCCGAGGTCCTCGCCGGACCATCGTTGGTCCTCCAAAGCCCACCCGACGTCCCCGGAGGACCACCTGAGGTCCAGAGAGGACCAACGGAGAGCTTCGGAAGCACAACTGCCCCACCCGGCAGACCGGACGGGGCAGTGCCAGGGCCGCGGCGGTGGCTTAGGCCCCGGCTTTCTTGTCGGCGGGCTTAGGCTGCTTGGCAAAGCGCACCTTCAGGTCTTCGTAAGCGGCCTGGGCGCCGGGGGCATTGGCCTTGGCGGCGCTCTGGATGTTGCGGTAGATGCTAAGCGCATCCAGGTAGGCTTCGCCCCCGGTCTGCATCATGGTGCTTTCCAGGTCGGTGACGAGCTGCTGCAGGGGGCGCAGCAGCGTGCCCAGGTCGGCGGTGGCCTTGATGTCCTCCTGCAGATCGGGGAAGCGCACGAAGGCGGGCACAAAGGCGGGCGTACTCTGGCCGTACTCCTCTACTTTGGTGAGGAAGGCCACCGACCGGTCGCCCATTTTCACCACGTCCTGGCGCTCCTCGGGCGTGAGGGGATAGAGGTAGGGCGTGAGCACCGATTTGAGGGTGCCGATGGCCGTTTCCAGCTTGGCCATATCGGCGGCGGGAATGCTAACGGAAATGCGGGGTAACATAGCATAAGGGGGTTGGAGGTGAGAAAATAACCAGCCCCGTTACGGTGTGAAGAACAGGGATAAGCAGATAATATAGCGCGGAAGAAATATGAGCAGATTGCGGGAGTTACGCAAGCCCCTGGCTAAACCCCAGGCGGTGGAAGGAGGTTAGAGAGCTGTGACGATAACTGAATAAACTAACCCGTCATGCTCTATCTGGCGTCCGCTTGCCGAAGCATCTCTACCGCTTCGTTGGATTACTATGGCGACATCAGCACACGAGATTCCTCGACTTTGCTCGGAATGACGTTCTTTTAAGTGTCCTTCTCTCCTCCTCCCCTATGCCTCCTACGCATCCCGGCCGCCGCATCTTTCAGATTATTGATGGCAACAAGAAAGCCGTGGGCGACGGCTTTGACGTGACCAGCCCCATGCCCGGGCCGCGCATTCGCCAGCTCAGCCCCTACCTGCTCATCGACCACACCGGCCCCATGCCGGTGGCGCCCACCGAGGCCCCGCTGGGCACCCCGCCTCACCCCCACCGCGGCTTCGAAACGGTGACGGTGGTGTACGAGGGCGCCCTGGCTCACCGCGACACGGCCGGGCACAGCGGCACCCTGGGCCCCGGCGACGTGCAGTGGATGACGGCCGGGGCGGGCCTCTTGCACGAGGAGCGCCACGAGTGGGAGTTTGCCCGCCGGGGCGGTACCCTGGAGCTGCTGCAGCTGTGGGTGAACGTGCCCAGGAAAGACAAGCTGGCCCCGCCCCGCTACCAGAACATCCGGGCCGCCGCCATTCCCGAAGTGCCCGCCTCTGAGGGCCGGGGCCGCATCCGGGTGGTGGCCGGGGCCTACGAAGGCGTTACGGGGCCCGCCGAGACGTTTTCGCCCATCACCCTGCTGGATGTGCACCTGCCCGCCGGTACCGAAACGACCATCCGCCTGCCGGCCGAGTACAACGTGGGGTTCTACGTGGTGCGCGGGCAGATCCAGCTGGCCGATGGGCGTACGGCCGGCAGCAAGCAGCTGGTGGTTTTCGGCTGGAACTCCCCCGAGGTGCCCTTCACCGCTACGGAAGACACGGTGCTGCTGGTGCTGGCCGGCGCGCCCATTGAGGAGCCCCTGGCTACCTACGGTCCCTTCGTAATGAACACCAACCAGGAGCTGGTACAGGCCATTGCCGACTTCGAAAGCGGCGGCATGGGGCAGTTCCCGGAGGAGGAGTAGCACCGGCACCCCCGTTCCCGTACCTTCGCCCCTCCTGTTTTCCTGCCCATGACGCTGACCTGGACCCATAAGCCCTTCCCTGCCCTCACCCTCCCCGAACTCTACGCCCTGCTGCAACTGCGCTCCGAAGTGTTTGTCGTAGAGCAAACCTGCGCGTTCCAGGACATTGATGGGCAAGACCAGGCCGCCTGGCACTTGCTGGGCTATACCGAGGGCGGGGAGTTGGCCGCCTACGCCCGCCTGTTCGGGCCGGGCATCAGCTACCCCGAGGCCAGCATCGGGCGGGTGGTAGTCAGCCCGAGGTTCCGGCGCTACGGCCTGGGCCGGCAACTGCTGCAGGAAGCCCTGGCCACCGTGGCCGCGCAGTTTGGGCCGCAGCCTATCCAGATCGGGGCCCAGCAGTATCTGCAGCAGTTCTACGAAGACTTCGGCTTTCGGCAGGTGGGCGAGGGCTACCTGGAAGACGGCATTCCGCACCTGCACATGGTGCGGCCCTAGCTCCCGGCGGCGCCGGCCTGTAGCCCGACAAATGTCGGTGGGGCCGTTTTTTTCTCCTTGTTTGCCCGTAGTTTTGTTTTCCGGCCGCCCCGCCCCGAGGCTTGGCTCTGCCCTGCTTCCTGCTTATGCCTACGCCCAACTTCCCGGTTGATTACCAGCAGCTGTTTCACGCCCTGCCCGACAACTTCCTGCTGATTGCCCCCGACGCCGACGCCACCATCCTCGACAACACCGACCGCCACGTGGCGGTGTCGAAGAAAAGTCGGGCGGAGGTAGTGGGCCTGCCGTTTTTTGAGGCGTGGCCGGCTACCGATGAAGCCTCGGCCAACATCATCCGCGAATCGCACGAGCACGTGCGCCAGCACCGGGAGCCGCACACCATGCCCCTGATCCGCTACGACCTGCAGCGGCCCGAAAGCCAGGGCGGCGGGCTGGAAGAGCTATATTGGGAAGCCACCCACTACCCCATCCTGGATGAGCAAGGGCAGCTGCGGTTTATTCTGCAGCGCACACAGGACGTAACGGAAAAGTACCGGGCGCAGCAGGCCGCGGAGAAAGTGCGGCGGGAGCTGGCTGAGCAGCAGGAGCGCCTGCGCTTCGTGCTGGAATCTATGCCCATTCTGGTATGGACGGCCCGGCCCGATGGCACCCGGGACTACTTCAACGCGCGCTGGCTGCAGTTTACGGGCAAAGAGCTGGGGGCCGAGCTGGACGGCCAGTGGCTGCAGGGAGTACACCCCGACGACCGGGCGCGCGTGACGCAGCGCTGGCAGGAATGCGTGCAAAGCGGCCAGCCCTACCAGGTGGAGTACCGCCTGCGCCGCCACGACGGCCAGTACCGCTGGGTGCTGATGCGCGGACTGCCCCGCCTCGATGCCCAGGGTCAGATTACCATGTGGGTGGGCGGCGGCACCGACATTCAGGACCAGAAGCAAATGGTGCAGGAGCTGCTGGATACCAACGAGCAGCAGGCCCTCCTCTCCGAACAGGCTTACCAGGCCTATCAGCTGGCCGAGCAGCAGCGCGAAACGTTCTACAACCTGTTTATGCAGACGCCCGCGCTTATCTGCATTCTGCGCGGGCCTCAGCACCGGTTCGAGTTCGTGAACCCGCCTTACCAGGCGCTGTTCCCCCACCGCCAGCTGGTCGGTCTTAAGGTCGCAGAAGCCCTGCCCGAAGTAGTGGAGCAAGGATTCATTGCCCTCCTCGACGGGGTATATACTACGGGGGAAACCTTCGTGGGAAACGAGGTGGAAATTATGCTGGACCGCGACGGCAGCGGCCGCCTGCAGCGCAGCTACCTTAACTTCACCTATCAACTATTCGAGGAAAACCACGAGAAGGCCGGTATTACGGTGTTTGCCTACGACGTAACGGCCCTGGTGGAAGCCCGTCGGGCGCTGGAAGGCCCGGCCCCCGCTGCGCAGTAGCCCGATGCCCGACCACCGTCCCACTTCCGGATTCTTCGGTATTTCGCCCCTACCTCTATGGACTTAACCAGTCTGGATTTTCAACAGGCCCGCATTAAGCAGGTGCTGTTTAAGTCGCGGCTGCGCTCGGTCCTGTATGGGGTGCGCGAAGCCGAGCCCACGCTTTTCTCCCTCCGCGACAACCCGCTGGCCCAGTGGCTCGACGCCACTATCAAGCCCACCTACGGCCTGTTGCCCGAAACCCGGGAGCTGGAGCGCGCCATCAGCCAGATGCTGGAGGTAGGGCAGGCCCTGGTGCGCCAGTACCAGCGCGGGCAGCTGGAGGAAGCCCGCGCCGGCCTTGAGCAGATTGACGACTTTGCCCTGCGCATCGAGCAGATTCTGCAAAAGCTGGAGCAGCAGGTACTCCGCCCTCACTAGCGTATCGCTGCGGCCCGCCGCGAAGCCTGGTGGCTAGCTGGGGTAGACAGGGCATTAGGGCGTTTGGTGCTAATTTCGACCCCACTCGCTCTCGTTGCTTATGCCTGATTTCTCTTTTTCCCTTCGTGCGCTGGCGGGCAGCCTCCTGCTGGCCCTACCCGCCGCGGCGCAGTCGTACCAGCCTGCCCCCGCCGTTACTACCGCCCTGGAGCAGGTAGAGCCGGCCGCTATCAAAGCCCATATTCAGTTTCTGGCCGATGACCGGCTGCAGGGCCGCCAGCCCGGCATGCCCGGCTACCAGCTGGCCGTCGACTACGTTACCCAGCAGCTGAAATCCTTCGGCGTGAAGCCCGCCGGCGACAAAGGCTCGTTTGTGCAGCGGGTGCGCCTGCGCCGGGCCGTGGTGCAGGCCGGCAATACGCTTAGCCTCCAGACAAGCGGGCAAGGAAATACGCCGCTTACCGCTGGCCAGGACTACGTTTTTTACCCCAACCCCGCCGCGCCCAGTGTGCAGGTGGAGGCCCCCCTGGCCTTTGCCGGCTACGGCATTACGGCCCCCGCCCTGCAGTACGACGACTATGCCGGCCTCGATGTGAAAGGCAAGCTGGTGGTGGTGCTGCGCGGCGCGCCCCGCTCCTTCCCCTCCACCGTAGCCGCCGCCAGCCAGGACCTGCTGCTAATCATGCAAAACGCGGCCGAGCACGGGGCGGTGGGCGTGGTGGTGGCTACTACCAACCCGAAAGCCAAAGTGTCTAACCTGCAGCGGGGCGCCTACAGCGTGTTGGATGCGCAAAGCCAGGTGGCGGCCTCCCGCACTTTCTTACCCGGCGGGGCCTTGCAGCTCGTGGCCAGCGTCAGCGCCGATGTGCTGCAAAACCTGCTGCGCACCGCGGCTACCGATACCAGCCAGGTGCTGGCCGCTTTGCGCCAAAGCCGGCCGGCGCCCGTGGCCCTGCCCGTGCGAATGCAAGCCCGCTTCGCCACCACCTACCGGGATTTCGACTCCTACAACGTGGTTGGCCAGATTCGAGGAAGTGATAAGCGCCTGCGCCGGGAGTATGTGGTGCACTCCGCCCACCTCGACCACCTGGGCGTGGCCGCCCCCGTCCAGGGCGACTCCATCTATAATGGCGCCCACGACAATGCCTCGGGGGTAGCCTCGGTGCTGGAAATTGCCCGCACCTATTCGCGGCTCAAGCAAAAACCCAAGCGCAGCATTCTGCTGGTGCTGCAAACCGGGGAGGAGCTCGGGCTTCTGGGCTCGGCCTACTTTGCTTCCCACCCCACCGTGCCCAAAGCCAGCATTGTGGCCGACGTGAACACCGATATGCCCACCATCATTGCCCCGCTGCTGTCGGTGGTGCCGCTGGGGGCTCAGCACTCGTCGCTGGCCGGGCCCGTGGCGCAGGCGGCCGGGGCGCTGGGCCTCACCGTGGAGGCCGACCCCGAGCCCGAACAAAACCGCTTTATCCGCTCCGATCAATACAGCTTCGTGATGCAGGGCATCCCGGCCCTGCACATCAAATATGGCAACCGCACCGCCGACGGGCGCAACAACCTGAGCGAACTGGTGCAGAAGTGGCGCGCGGTTACCTACCACAAACCCCAGGACGACATCAACGGCCTGTTCGACTTCGAGGCGGGCAAAAAGTACGTGCAGCTCAATTTTCTGATCGGGTACCTGGTAGCCAATGACGCGCAGCGGCCCACCTGGAATGCCAACGACTTTTTTGGGCAGCGCTTTGGCCCCAAGTAAAAGTCTGGTTTAGCACCACGGCCACTGTGCGCAAGGTCTATTCGTCTCTGGGAAAGAGCTGCTGCTTTCTTGTCTGGAAAAGCGGTTTTCCGCGCAGAGGCTCTTTTTAACAGCTTTGATTTTTTCTATTCCCGGGTAGCGGTGAGCCGGCATTGAAATGTCTGATTTTCCCACCGATTCGTGGTCGGGTTGTGCGGTGATTTGTGCAGCTTTGGCATAAGGCTTCTCCGGCCTTTCGCTACGCTGTATGACTACCAACTTCTGCCAGGCCCTGTATGAAAATCTGCTCCGGAACCCGGAGCAGGTGTACCTGGTATGGCCCCAGCCCGCTGGCCCGCCGCGGCGCTATACGGGGCAGGAGCTGCTGCAGGCAGTAGCTGGCTTTCGGCAGCAGTTGGCAGCGCGGGGCGTGCGCAGTGGTGCAGCCGTGCTGGTAGCTGTACCGGTGAGCCTCGAGCTGGTAGCCGCCCTGCTAGGGGTCATGGCGCATGGTGCCATTCCCGTGCTGCCGCCCGCCGCCGTCTCGCCCTGGCAGCTAGTGAAGCTGCTACGCCACCATCAGATCCGGACGGCCGCGGTTAGTGAGGCGGCAGCGCGTCGTTATGGCTGGCTGCTGCGGCTAGTGGGCGTGCGGGCACTACGCCCTTCTTCCGTCACAGCTAGTCTGACTTTCCTGGAGCAGCCCGTGACCGTACCGGCCGACCAAGCTGCGCTGGTGTCTCACTCCTCCGGCTCTACGGGGCAGGCCAAGGCCATCCGGCGCAGCCACTGCGTGCTCACAGCCCAGCACACGGTGCTGAAAGCGGTGTTTCCGCCCTGGCTGGGGCAACGGGATTTCCCCCTCTTTCCCAACGTGCTGCTGCACAACCTGGCCGTGGGCGCCGTGAGCATCCTGCCGGATATTCCCTGGGGGCAGCTAAGCCAGTTCCGGCCGGAGAAAGTGGTGCAGCAGTTGCAGGACGAGCAGGTTGAGACGCTTACGGGCAACGTATTCTACTTTAGAAGCCTGGGGCGCTTGCTGAGTCAGCAGCGCCAGGCGCTTCCCCACGTGAAAGCGGTGGGCATTGGCGGCTCCCCCGTGCCGGAATGGCTGCTGCAGTCCCTAAAAATCTGCTTTCCTCATGCCACCATCTACGGCATTTATGGCTCTTCAGAAGCCGAGCCCATTGCCGTGCGCGCGGCCGAAGACGCTCCCGCCAGCCCGCGGGCGGGTTACTACGTGGGCCCCGTGGTAGCGGGCCTCGACTGCCAGCTACGGCCCTGCGGGCAGTTGCTGCTGCCGGAGGGGCGCACCGTTGAAGCAGGCGAAATCCTGGTGCGCGGGGCCCACGTGGCGGCGGCAGGCTGGCTGGCCACCGGCGACTTTGGGTACTTCGATGAGCAGAACCATCTTTGGCTGACGGGCCGGCAAGGCAACGCGGAGGTGGTGCGGGGCGTGCAGCACTACCAGGTAGAGCACGTGTTGCAGCACCTGCCGGGAGTAGAGCAGGTGGCGGCCAAGCCCTACGGCCAGGGGTTTGCCGTGTACGTGCAGGGCGCGGCCACCGAAGCCGCCGTGCGCGCCGCCCTGGAAGCGGAGTTTCCGCCGGGGCTGTGCGCGCACGTTCATTTCCGGGCGCACTTGCCTATGGATAACCGTCATTTGTCGAAAGTTCGTTACGCCGCCTTACGCTAAACCTATGCACTCCGAGTTTCACCACGTCGCCCTCGACCAGATTCGCTATTCGGTGGTCTGGGAAAGCCACGCTACCCTGGAGGCAGCCCTGCAGCTGCAGCCCACCGATGAGGTGCTGGTTATTACCTCGGCGGGCTGCAATGCCCTGAACGCCCTCCTGAGCGAAGTGCGCCGCGTAACGGCCATCGACCTGAACCCGGTGCAAAATGCCCTGCTGGAGTTCAAGGTTTACCTGATCCGCCACTTCCCCCACGCAGTACTGCGCGCCCTCCTGGGACTGGACGGTCCCACGGCCGTAGCCCGCACCTGGGCCTACATAGCCCCGCAGCTACCCACCGACTTACGCCGCTACTGGGATGCCCAGTTAGCCCAGCACCCCCAGGGGCTGCTTTCGGCGGGCAAGCTGGAAATGTACCTGCATGGCTTTCTGCCTACCCTGCCGGCAAGCCTGCAGCAGCATGTGCGGGCTTTGCTCCGCTGCGCCACCGTGGAAGCCCAACGCGCCTACTTCGCCGCCCATTTGCACGGCACCGCGTTCCAAAGCCAGTTTGAGACCTACTTCGACGAAGCCAACCTGAGCCGGGGCCGCGACCCGCGCCTGTTCCGCTACGCCGAAGAATCGGGGGGGGCAGCCTTCTACCAGCGGCTGCGGCGCCAGGTAGCCACGGAGGTGCTGGCTGACAACTTCTTTTTCCGGTTTTTCTTTTTCGGGCCCGAGCACCTGCCGGAGCATATTCTGCCGATCTGCTACCAGGAAAAGAGCTTCACCCGGCTCCGGGCGCGTCTGCCTTACCTGCAGCTGCAGTCTGGCGAGGCCGTGGCCTACCTGCTGAGCCCGGCCGGCCGGGCCATTACCAAAGCCAGCCTGTCCAATATCTTCGAGTACGTGAGTCCGGTTGAATTTGCCGATGCCCTGCGGGCCCTGCGCACCCGCGGCAAGCTCCGGCTGGTGTACTGGAACCTGCTGCAAACCCAGGGCGACCCAGGCCACGGTGGCCTGCCGCTGGAAGCCAGCCCGGAGCCGGTGGCGCCCTCCCCCAATGCCTGCTTTTACCTGCCCGATGCCCGCGCCCTGGAGTTGGCGGCGGCCAGCGTGCTGGCTACGGTGGGCGGATACTCGGCCTTTACTTCGCTTTCTGCCCTATGAAAACCGCTGACTATTTTGCCCCGGCTTACCTGGAGCGGCTGCTGCGCACTACCCTGCCTTCGGCGCAGGTGCTGGCGGTAGAGCCGTTTGCCTTAGATAACTCCGCCAGCATTCTGGCTGTGCTGACGGCCGGGCAGAGCGAGCGGCCCATTGGCCATTACGGGTTGCGCGTACGGTATAGTAGCCCGGCTGGCGAGCAAACCGAAAATCTGGTATTGAAGCTCAAGCCTCCGGGGGCTGAAATATCGGCCATGCTGCAGAGCCTGGCTACGGCCTGCGGGGGCGAGCTGGGCGCGGTATATCCGGCGCACATGCTGCAGACGGGGTTTGCCAACACCCACCACCGGGAGCTGACGGTGTATGCGCAGCCGCAAGCCGGGCTGATGCCCCGGATCCGCGGTCTACACCAGGACGAGGCCACGGGGGTGTACGCCATTCTGATGGAGCACCTGGGCGAGGACCTGCAGCTGATGAACTCGGTGATGCACCCCGAGCAGTGGACCGACGCGCACCTGCGAGCGGCGCTAAGCCAGCTGGCCGAATGGCATGCCGGGCACCTGCTGCCGGCCGGCGCTCCGCCGCCCTGGGCTGATGCCCCTACCCTGGATTACATGCTGGCCCAGCGCCCTCTCTGGCAAGCCCTGCTGAATAATGCGGCTTCCCACCTGCCCGAGCTGTACCTGTCTTCCCGCACGGCCCAGCTCCAGGCCGCCCTTGATGCCCTACCCGCGTATTGGCCGGAGCTGGCAGCCGCGCCCCACACCTTGGTGCACAACGATTTAAACCCCCGCAACACCTGCTTCCGGCAAACCGACGAGGGCTTGCAGCTTTGCGCCTACGACTGGGAGCTAGCCACCTACCACGTGCCCGTGTACGACGTAGTGGAGCTGCTTTGCTTTGTGCTAACCCCGGAACGCTACGCCCAGCGCCTCGACTATCTAGAGTTCTACCGCCAGCAGCTGCACGCCCGCACCCAGCAGTTCGCCGACGCCGACCATTTCCGCCGGATTACCGGCCTGGCGGCCTTCGACTTT
This sequence comes from Hymenobacter lutimineralis, assembly GCF_008271285.1. Taxonomy (NCBI): domain Bacteria; kingdom Pseudomonadati; phylum Bacteroidota; class Cytophagia; order Cytophagales; family Hymenobacteraceae; genus Hymenobacter; species Hymenobacter lutimineralis. Next base: position 58,838 of record NZ_VTHL01000017.1, read on the forward strand.
GGCCTGCACCGCCTGGGCATGTACCTGATGGCCCATACCGTCAGCCCCTACCCTTTCTTGCCGCGGGTGGTCGACAGCTACTTTGATACGCTCACGCAGCTGCGCCCCTGGCTGCCGGAACTGGCCTCATGCTCCTGACCGAAACCACTGGCCCAGGCACCAACGCTGTAGGCGGTAAGGCCCGCGGCCTGTACCAGCTGCGGGCTGCGGGCGTGGCAGTGCCCAACTTTGCCGTGCTGCCATCCGAAACGTTTGCCCCACTCCTTGCCCACTTGCCCACCGCTACCGACGCCGACCTGGATACACGCCAGCAGGCCCTTCGTGCGTTTCAACCAACTGACGCCGAAAGGGCGGCGCTGCAACAGGTGCTGGCGGGCTGGGGTTTTCCGGCCCGGCCCGTGGTCGTCCGTTCCTCGGTGGTAGATGAAGATGGCGCCGACAACTCGTTTGCCGGCCTGATGGATTCCTTTCTGAACCTGACCACGGAGGAAGCCGTGTGGGCGGCGGTGGCGGAGTGCGCGGCCAGTGCTTACTCGGCGCGGGCCCGGGCCTACCGGCAGCAGCGCGGCCTGCCCCCGGTGGCATTACCCGGGGTGATAGTGCAAGTGCAAGTGGCCGCCCGCACCAGCGGCGTGCTGTTCAGCACCTGGCCCGAGTACCCGCCCGAAATGGCTATCCACGCCCTCTGGGGGTTTGGGGAAGCCCTGGTGAGCGGGGCGCAGCAGCCCGATGAGTTCTACCTGCGCAAGGCCACGGGTGAAGTAAGCTACCAGCAGATTGCCGAAAAAACTCAGCAGCTCACGGCTCCCAGCACCACGTCGGGTTTGGCCGCGCAGCCGGTAGCGGCTGATGCGCAGCTAACGCCCAGCCTTCTGCCCACAGAGTTAACCCAGCTTCACGCCCTGGGCCAGCACCTGGAATCGGCTTTCGGCGCCCCGCAGGACGTGGAGTTTGTGGTAGACACTGCGGGTGCGCTTTGGGTGGTGCAGGCCCGGCCCATCACCCAGCCCATTCCAGAGCTGCTGGTGTTCGACAACTCCAACATCCAGGAAAGCTACTGCGGGGTCACCACGCCCCTGACGTTTAGCTTTGCCCGGCGGGCCTACGCCACGGTATACCGACAAACCATGCAGGCCCTGGGCGTACCACCCGCGGAAGTGGCCGCCCACGAGCCCGTCGTGACGCAGCTGCTGGCGCTGGTGCAGGGACGCATCTACTACAACATCAACAACTGGTACCGCGGCCTGCTGTTGTTGCCTTCCTTTCAGCAGAACAAGGCCGATATGGAGCGCATGATGGGGCTAGAGGAACCAGTGGATTTTGTGCAGCCCCCGCGCCGCAGTCGGCTGGAGCAACTGCGCAGCGCCCCGCGCCAAGCGGCCAACCTGCTGCGCCTGCTGGCCGCTTTTGCTGGCCTGCGCCGTGGAGTACCGAAGTTCCAGACGCAGTTTGCCGCGGCCTACCAGCGTTTCTACTCCCTGCCCCTTGCCCAGCTTAGCCAGGCGGAGCTGCTGGCCGAGAAAACCCGCTTGGACACGGAGCTGCTAGCCCACTGGACCACGCCCATCATCAACGATTTTCGGGTGATGATGTATAACGGGCGGGCTCTGCGCGGCCTACGGGCCGCGGGCGTAGCTCAGCCCGAAGAGCTGTTGCGCCGCTACCTGGCCACCGACCAGCAGCTGGCCAGCGTGCAGCCCGTGCATCGCTTGCTGAAGCTGGCCGCTGAGGCCCGCACCTTCCCCGGCCTGGCCGAGCTGGTGCGGACCTGGCCCGCAACCATAGCGGAGGAAGTAGCCCAACGTTACCCGGCGTTTCACCTTGCCGTGCAGGACTTTATTGCGGAGTATGGCGACCGGACGGTTGGGGAGCTTAAGCTGGAAACAACGACCATGCGCACGGCCCCAACCATTTTCTACCAGTATCTGCGGAACCTGCTGATGGGGCCCGATAAGACCAACGCATTGGAGCCCGCTGAAGGGGACGCTGTAACCGGGGCTGCTACGGCGGAAATAGCGGGGCTACTCCGGCAGCGCGGAGGCCTGCAGGGGTGGGCCCTAACACGCACCCTAGGGCGCCTGCAGGATGCCATTCGGCAGCGGGAGGCACTGCGACTGGAGCGGACCCGCCTGTTTGGGATGTACCGCAGCCTGTACCGGGCTGCCGGCCGCCAGCTGGCCGCGCAAGGCCGCCTGAGCCGTGCCGAAGACGTATTCTACCTGACTGAGGATGAGCTGACCGCCGCGCTTGGGGCACCGGTCGGTTTATCCTCCCCTGCTCTTCCGCTGCCATCCGTGCCTGCTACTATCTGGCTGAGTTCCCCAACGGCTACTTCCCCCGATTTGCGGGTGGTGGTAGCAGCGCGGCAACAGGAGTTTGCCGCCTACGAACAGGCCGAAGTACCGACCCGCGTAACAGTGCCTGCCTCGCCTCACCGGATGGCCCCACCCCTGGCCGCTACGGATGGCTTGTTGCAAGGCACGGGCTGCTTTCCCGGCATTGTAGAAGGCGAAGTACTGGTAGTGCGGCGCCCCGAAGACGACCTCAGCGTAGCGGGCAAGATTGTGTGCGCCCTCCGCACCGACCCCGGCTGGGCCACCTTGTTTCCCGCCTGCAAGGCCGTAGTTATTGAGAAGGGTTCCTCCCTTTCGCACTCCGTCATTATTCTGCGGGAGCTGGGCATTCCCACCATCATCAACGTGCCTGGCCTGACGCGGCAGCTGCAAAGCGGGCAGCGCGTGGTGCTCGACGGGCAAGCTGGCACCCTGCGAATACAACCCAGGCCGGCGGGCTGAAGCCGTTGTTTCGGGTTTGTTCCTGACTTTCAACCAGCAACCCGAAACAGCAGCTTCGGTAGCTACGGCATATCAGCAGTTACTTAGGGCACCGGCGGCACCGTGTTGCGTCGCTCCGGCGTGTTCTCAGCGTTTACCTGTAATAGCCTCTGGCAAAAGCTTTTTTGGATAGCCCGAAGAGGCCCCGGTGGCGGGGGATACACTTTTACAGACTAGCGCAAAAGTGTATCCCCCCAGCCGGGTACACTTTCACGCCTACCTGGAAAAGTGTGCCCGGCCGGGGGGATACATTTTTTCAGACCGACAAAAAATGTACCCCCAGCCAATACAGCCGTCCAACTAACCGCCGTGTTTTGTCTGACGCCTGCGCGGCCGACGCGTGATCATCACCCCCACTTGCACCCTTGCTTATGTTGTATTGCTTGCCTTATGACCACCAGCTCCCCGAGTCGTTCTGGCAGATTCCGGCGCGGGTGTATGCCCCTGAAGCCGCCGCACCCCGGGAGTCGCCGGAAGTGCTGGCGGCCGTGGTAGCCGAGGAAGCAGGACGCCATACCATACAGGTGTACACCGACCACGCCTCCGTGCGCCTGCTGGGCATTTTCCCCGACGACGGCCCGGATGCCTTTTTCGGCCTCTGGGAAACCCTGCCCGATGCGGCGCTCAACCAGCAGGCATTTGCCCAGCTGGCGGCCGAGGCCAAGCGGCGCGGCTACCGCCGGCTGGTGGGGCCGCTGTGCTTTACCACCTTTCACCGCTACCGCCTGCGGTTAGGCGCGGCGCCCTCGTGGGGGCAGTTTGATGCGGAACCCGTAAACCCCGCCTACTATGCCGGGCTGCTGACGGATTCGGGCTTTACGCCCACGCTGACGTTCGAAAGCCGCCTGCTGCAGCCCGCAGTAGTACCGACGGTGTACGACAACAAAGCCGCCCTGCTGGCTCAGCTTCAGCAGGTGCCATTTGAGTTTTTGCCCCTGACGCCGGACGTTTGGCAGGAACACGAAGCGGCTATTTTTGAGTTGGTCCAAGCCATTTACGGGGCCAATCCGGCCTACCGGCCGGTGTCGGCGGCGCAGTTTAAGCTGCTCTACAACCGCACCTATGCCGAGAAGCTGTGCCCGCATACCTCGGTGCTACTGCGCGAGCGAAGCACGGGGAAGCTGGTGGCCCAGAGCTTCTGCAACCCCAACTATGCCCCCCTGAACCTGCCCGCTACTGAGCCGGCTACCTTCCAGCGGCACTACCCGCTCCTGCCACACCGCACGCTGCTGGCCAAAACCGTGGGCGTGCACCCCGACTACCGCCAGCAGGGCCTGATGTCTTACCTGGGTGCCTACGGGATGGTGTCGTTCCGGGAGTACTACGACGACATCATCTTTTGCCTGATGCGCACCGACAACTTTTCCCGCCACTTCACCGACGGCTTCCCCTACGAAACGGCCCACTACGCGCTGTATGCGCGGGAGCTGTGAGGCTTGTCGTTCGGGAAGTAAGACCGTCATGCTGAGTGGAGTCGAAGCATCTCTACCGCTTCGTCCGCATCATCCAACGAAGCGGTAGAGATGCTTCGACAAGCTCAGCATGACGGACATTTTATCTTTTTCTTTCCGTTACTTCACCATCTTGCCCTCATGAATCTACCAGCTTTCGGGGCGTATCTGCGGCAGCGGTTTCCGCCCGTAAACATGGCGCTGTTTGCCATCTTGTTTGGCACCGTGTACAGCGTGGCGGCGGCTTTGCAGGCCGGGCCGGCGGCTCAGCGGGCCTGGGGCTGGCCAGAGTGGCTGGGCGTGGCGGCCACCATCAGCTTCTTTTTCCGGCTGCGGGTGTTCGATGAAATAAAGGACTACGCCACCGACCTGGAGCACCACCCCGAGCGGGTGCTCCAGCAGGGCCGTGTGACGCTAGGGCAGCTGCAGGCCGTAGCCGCCTTGGGTACGCTGCTGGAAGTGGCGTGGTCGGTGGGTATGGGCTGGCGGGCCGTGGTGGGCTGGGCGCTGGCCGTGGGCTATAGCCTGCTGATGCGTTACGAGTTCTTTGTGCCCACCTACCTGCGGCCCCGGCTCGTGCTCTACGCCCTCACCCACATCCTGGTGATGCCCCTGCTCATTGGCTGGCTGTGGGCAGCCTACGCGGCCCCGCCTTTACTCACGCCGCCACTGGGGCTGCTGGCCTTATTGAGTGTGTTTGGGGGCCTGTCCTTTGAAATAGCCCGCAAAATCAGAGTGCCGGCCGATGAACGCCCCGGGCTTGACTCCTACTCCCGCGCTCTGGGCTACGGCGGCGCCGTGGCGGCGGTGCTGCTGGTGCTGCTGGCCGGGGTGCTTACGCAGGGCGTGCTGCTGCAGCGGCTGGAAGCCCGCGCCTGGCCCTTCTGGCTGGTAGCCGTGCTCTACGCCGCTACGGCGGCAGCCTACGGCTGGAGCTTGCGCCGCCCCTCGGCCCGGGCCCTCAAGCTGGCCGAGCTGCTGACCTCCCTGTTCATGCTCAGCAGCTACGTGTCCATCATTGCGGAAATAGCGCGACGGTGGTAGCTGAGGTCAGTGAGCAGCACGCAAACACCACTAACGCGTCCTGCTGAGCTTGTCGAAGCATCTCTACCGCTTCGTCCGCATCATCCAACGAAGCGGTAGAGATGCTTCGACTCCGCTCAGCATGACCGTCTGTTACTCAACTTTCACATTGATGATTGATTTCCTCTACCGTTTCCGTTTCTGGCTGCTGACCCTGGTAGCTGGGCTGGTGGTGGTACTTACTCCCGGCGTACGCACGGCCGTGCAGATCGACAACAGCCTTTCGGTGTGGTTTCTGGAAGGTGACCCAGCCCTGCGCGCCTACCGCGACTACCAGGCCCGCTTCGGCAACGATGAGGTAGTGACGCTGGTGGTGCACGACTCCGCCGGTTTGCTGCGGACGCCCTACCTAGGCAGCCTGTCCGCCCTGAGCCAGGAGCTGGCCGCCCTGCCCGACGTAGCCGCCGTGCTGGGGCCGGGCACGACTACCATTGCCGGGCGGGGCCTGATGGCGGGGGCGCATCCGCTCCTTTCCGCCCAAACCAGCGAGGCCAAGGTGCGCCAGGACCTTAGCCGCCTGCCCACGCTTCGGGAGCAGCTGTTCTCGCCCGATTTCCAGACCACCCGCCTGCTCATCGAGCTGAAAACCAGCCCTACGTTCGATGCCCGCCGCGCAGATATTCTGGCGAAGATTCGAGGGGTGGCGGCCCGGCACCTGCCCCCGGGGCACTACTGGCTGGGGGGCGTGGGCGTGCTCTACGCGGGCCTGAACGCGCTGTCGGAGCAGGACTTTGGGCGGTTTCTGGGGCTGGGCTACGGGCTAATGTTCCTGGCTTTGCTACTGCTTTACCGCAACCTGCGCCTGCTGCTGTACGTGGGGGGCATTGTGGGGCTGGCTACCTACCTCACCCTCGGAGTGTACGGGGCTATGGGCTACCGCCTCAACCTGATGACGGTGCTGCTGCCCATGGTTCTGATTCTGCTGGGCATTATGGATGCCCTGCACATCATTAATGAGCGCAACCTCGTGCTCACCGAGCCCGGCCAGACGCCCCACTCGGCGGCCCTGACGGCCCTACGCCACACGCTGGCGCCCTGCCTGGCCACTATGCTCACCACGGCGGCTGGCTTTCTGGCCCTGGTTTCCAGCCCCATGGCCATTCTGCGCACGTTTGGGGGCTTTGCGGCCTTGGGCATTGTGCTGTGCTTGTTTTTCACGTTTCTGCTGGGCGTCCTGCTCTTGCCCGGCTACCAGGGTCGCCCGCGTGCCACCATGCAGGCGGCCGGCGGGTTGGCCCGGCTCTATACCTGGGTTGATGCCCACCCGCGCCAGCTCACGGCCCTGGCATTGGTGCTCACGGTGGCGGCCGCCTTTGGAGCGCTGCGGCTGCGGGCCGACACCTACACGTTGGGCTATTTCCCCGACGACCACGCTGTCGTGCGGGACCACCAGGCCATGCAGCGCACTTGGGGCGCCTACATGCCCCTGGAGCTGCTGGTGGAGCCCCGCCCCGGCCACACCCTGCACGATGCCGCCGTGGTACAGGCGGCAGCGGCTTTTGCAGACTCGGCCCGTACCTTGGCGGGCGTGGGCCGGGTGGCAGGCTTCCATACACTCTACCTTGCCGGCCTGGAAACGGTAGTGCCCGCCAGCCGGGCACGGGCGGCCCTGGGCAGCCAAAGCCTGCTCAACCGTGTGCACGCCCGCCTTGTCCCCGACTACCCCCAGCTCACCCGGCAGTTCATTGACGAAGCCTCGGGTACGGGCCGCATTACGGTGGCCGGCCCTATGCTCTCGGCGCGGGAGCTCACGGCGAAATCGGAGGTGCTGCTGCGCATGGCGCGCCACACGCTGGGGCCCGTGGCCACGGTGCGGGCGGCCGGCTACCAGCCACTCTACGCCCGCATCGTCGACTATGTGACCCGCTCCCAAGCCAGTAGCCTGGGTTGGTCGGCGGTGGTGATATTCGGGCTGGTATGGTGGTTTGTGGGCAGCTTCCGGCTGGCTTTGCTCACGCTGGCGCCCAACCTGCTGCCGGTGCTCTTGCTACTGGGCCTCATGGGCTGGGCCGGCATTGCCCTCGATACGGCTACGGCCAGCATTGCCGCCATTGTGCTCAGCCTCTGCACCGACGATACCGTTCATTTCGTGCATCACTACCAGCAGCTGCGCCGCCAGAACCTAGCGCCGGCGGCGGCTCGCTTTGCCACCATCACCCATGTGGGCCCTACCATTCTGCTATCCAGCGGGGTGCTCTTCGTGGGCTACTTGGCCATGACGCTGGCTTCGCTGAAAACGGTGATGCTGTTTGGGCTGCTCACAGCCGTAAGCATTGCCGCTGCCTTCTACGCCGAGCTGCTGGTGTTTCCGCTGCTGCTGGCCCGGTTTGACCGGGAGAAACCGGCGGTGGAAGCTGTGAAGTAGCCGAACCTTGCTTCAACGAGCAAAAAAATGCCTCTGCCTCCCGACGAATCCGGGAAGCAGAGGCAGTGTAGAAGAGACTATACGTCCCTATTTCTTCAGGACAATGTAGCCGTAGGGCAGCAGGGAAACCGTGCTTTCCAGCGTCCGGGAGCCGCCTTGCAGGGCATCGGTCCAGGTGGTGTTGGCTAGGGCTGCCGGCAGCGTGTACTGCACGGTTGTGTTACGCACGTTCACCAGCACCAGCGCTTGTTCGTTGCCTTCGGTTTTGGTGAAGGCGCACACATCGGCGCTGCTGTAGGCAGTAGGCGTGCCGTGGCGGAGGGCGGCGCTGGCGGCGCGGGTGCGTAGCAGCTGCTTATAGGCCTTGGTCACGTCGGGGCGGGTGTCCCAGGTCACGTTCACCGACGTGAAGGGAAATGGAATAGCCGTGCTCATCCCCGATTCCTGGCCGTTGTAGATCATGGGCACTCCTTTGTAGCAGGACGCAATGACGAAGGCCGACATGGCCCCCGCATCCCCACCAAACAGGGCCACGGGCGTGCCATCGGAGCCGTTCACGTCGTGGTTGGTGGTGTAGCGCACCACTTGCTGGGTGCCGGTGGCCTTCTGGTATTCCGACGCGTTGAGCTGGTCAAACCGGGTGGCTGGCTGCCCCCGGCGGTATACGTCCCAGAGGCCGCCGTAGAAGCTGAAGCCAAAGTTCATATCGAAGCCGACCGTGAAGTTATCGGCCCGGGTGCCCTCGGCCAGCAGCAGCAGCTTATGGGATTTAATGTTGCGCAGGGTATCCGTGGCTTGCTTCCAGAAGTCCACGGACTGGAAGTCGGCGTAGTCAAAGCGGTAGCCATCCACGTTGGCCTTGTACACCCACGATTTCATGGCCGCAATCATCTCCAGGCGCATGGGCTGGCTGGCGAAGTTGAGCTGGGCAACATCGTTGTAGGTGACGCCATTGTTGGAGGGGGATACAATGGTGCCCGCCGCATTCTGCAAATACCAGTCGGGGTGGGCCGTAATCCAGGCATGATCCCAGCTGGTGTGGTTGGCTACCCAGTCCAGCATCACGGCCAGACCACGGGCGTGGGCCGCGTCTACCAAAGTGCGCAGGTCGTCCAGGCTACCAAATTCCGGGTTCACGGCCGTGTAGTCGCGCACGGCGTAGGGCGAGTTCACGCCCCGCAGCTGACCTATCGGGTAAATCGGCATCAAATACACCACGTTTACCCCCAGGGCCTTGATGGAGTCCAGGCGGGCCGTGACGCCGGCAAAGTTCCCGGCCTGGCTGAAGGCGCGCATGTTCACCTGGTACAGCACGGCATCCTGGCGGTCGGGCACGGCCGCGAACGGGGTGCCGTACTGGGTGGGCTTTTCCGTAGCGGGCGGCGGGTCAACGGGGGCCGGCGCTACCGGCGACTCGGGCTTGCAGCCAACCAGCAGGCTGGCCGCCGTCAGGCAGGCGAGGCTATACTTGAGCGCGGTGTTGAAAAAGGACATACGATACAAATGAGTTTGTGAAGACTTGGGAAAGGCGGCGGTCAGCTACCATCGGGCAACCTGCTGAACGCCTGGGTGGCGGCCGATAGTTCGTCGCTGAGCGTCATGCAGAGCGGAACCTGGAATGACGTTGATCAACGGCTGACAGGTTTGATGCTCACAGCCGCACCACCCCCGGCCGCCAACTGCAGCTTCAGGGTTGACTTGCTGTCCACTTTCTGCTTGCGAATCTGGTAGCTCATGGGATTTTTGTCCCAGCTGGCATCTTTCCCGTCGGCGTAGATGGTCGCCTCGTAGCGCTGGCCGGGCGTCAGGAAATCCAGCTTCAGGGTTTGGGCGCGGGCGTTTTCGTCGGTGATAGCGCCTACGTACCACTCTTCCTTACCCTTGGCTTTGCGGGCCGTGGTGATATAGTCGCCGGGCTCGGCGGCCAGGATGCGCGTATCGTCCCAGTCGACGGCTACGTCTTTGATGAACTGGAAGGCATCGGGGCGCTTTTCGTAGGCTTCGGGCAGGTCGGCGGCCATCTGCAGGGGCGAGTACAGGGTCACGTACAAGGCCAGCTGCTTGGCCAGGGTGGTGTGCACCTGGCGGCCTTTGTTCTGGGCTGGGTTCCAGTCTTCCAGCTTGATCTGGAAAATGCCGGGCGTGTAGTCCATGGGGCCGCCCATGAGGCGGGTGAAGGGCAGAATGGTTTCGTGCTCGGGCGGGTTGCCGGTGCTCCAGGCGTTAAACTCGTTGCCTCGGGCGGCTTCCGAAGCCAGCCAGTTGGGGTAGGTGCGGTGCAAGCCCGTGGGGCGCACCGACTCGTGCATGTCTACCATAATCTGCCGCTGGGCCATGTTCTCGGCGGTGCGGTTGAAATGGTTAACCATCCACTGCCCGTCGTGGTGCTCCCCGCGCGGGATGATGCGGCCCACATAGCCGGTTTTCACGGCGTCGTAGCCGTGCTCCTTCATAAAGGTCAGAGCCCGGTCCTGGCGCCGCTCATAGTTGGTCACGGAGCCCGAGGTTTCGTGGTGCATGATGAGCTTCACGCCCTTGCCGGTGGCGTACTGCTGCAGCTCCGCCACGTTGAAATCGGGATAAGGCGTCACGAAGTCGAATACCTCTTCCTTCCAGTTGTTGGCCCAGTCTTCCCAGCCCACGTTCCAGCCTTCCACCAATACGCCCTCAATCCCGTTTTTGGCGGCAAAGTCGATGTAGCGCTTCACGTTGGCGGTGTTGGCGCCGTGGCGGCCGTTGGGCTTCAGAGCGTTCCAGTCGGTGGAGGCCAGCTTGAGGTTGCCGGTATCGGAGTAGTTCCAGCTGGCCTTGTTCACGTGCATCTCCCACCACACGCCCACAAACTTCTGGGGCTTAATCCAGCTGGTTTCGGTGAGGGTGGTGGGCTCGTTTAGATTCAGGATGAGCTTGGAGGCCAGCACGGCCGGGGCATTGTCGGCCACTACCACGGTGCGCCAGGGCGTGTGCTCGGGCGCCTGCAGGTAAGCCGCCGCCCCAGTGGCCGAGGGCACCAACTGGCTGGTGAGGCCGAAGGTTTTGGTGTCCACGTTCAGCATCAGGGCCGGGTAGTTCACCAGCGCGGCCTCGTGGATGTTCACGTAGAGCCCGTCGTCGGACTTGAGCATGAGTGGGGTCTGCACCCGGTTCGGCGCCGATTTTTCCTGAATCGGGGTAATGTCCGCGCTGTTGACTTCGCTTAGCTTCGAGGTGGTGTAAGTGTATTCGTTGGAGTCGTAGTCGCCGGGAATCCAGAACGCCTTGTGGTTGCCGGTTAGGTTGAACTCCGTTTTCTCTCCCTGCACCGTGAAATAGGTGAGGTCTTTTTGCCGGGGTACTTCGTAGCGGAAGCCCACGCCGTCGGCAAATACGCGGAAGACGATATCCAGCTGCCGGCCGGGGGCCTGGGCCTGCCGCAGGTGCACCGTGAGCTGCTGGTAGTGGTTGCGGATGCTTTTCACCTCGCCCCACACGGGCTGCCAGGTCTCATCTGCGTCCTTTACCTCACTGCCGATGAGCTGCAGCTGACCATCGAAGCCCGGCGTGCCGGCCAGCTCCAGGCCCAGGCGGGAAGGCGTAATCACGGCCCGTTGTCCGTAGGAAACCGTGTACGTGGGCTGCCCCGCGGGGCTGAGCGCAAAGGTTAAACTCACCTTATCGAGGCGGGCCGTGAGTGGGGCAGCCGTAGGTTGAGCGGCCCCCCGGAGGCCGGCCGTAAGCAAACAAAGAAGCAGTACTTTTCGCATGATCTAAACAAGAATTCCGACCGCGTGGGTTGTGTAAAGCCCACCCACGCCCGGAATATCGGACAAACTATTTGTGCAGCACCAGATACTGATACGGCGCCAGGGTAAGGGAGCGGGCTGCGTCGGCGGGCTGCCCACTAAAGGCGTGGCGCCAGCCGGCACCGGCCAAACTGGCGGGAATGGAGAAGAGTTTCGGAGAGCTGCGCAGGTTGACCAGCACCAGCACCTGCTCCTTACCCGCCGTTCTGGTGAAGGCGCACACGTCGTCGGTGCTGTAGGAGGTTAGCTCGCCGCGGCGCAGGGCCTTGCTGCCGTTGCGGAATTTGATGAGGCGCTTGTACTCGGCCGTCAGCGCGGGGGTGGGCGTCCAGTCGATGGGCTGACGCGCGCCCATGAAGGGTACGCGCTGGCCGTAGCCCACTTCCTGCCCGTTGTAAATCATGGGCACGGCCTGCATGTAGGCCGCCGTCACAAAGGCCGCCATTGCCCCTTGAAGGCCGCCAAAAAACTCCTGCGGGGTGCCTTCCCAGGCATTCAGGTCGTGGTTGGACACGTAGCGCACCATGCGCGCCGCGGGCGGGGCGTGGCGGTACACGGCCGCGTTCAGGGAGTCGAGCAGCTTCACGCTTTTGCCCTGGGCAAAGATTTCATGCTTTAGCACATTGATAAAGCCAAAGTCGTAGCACAGCGGGAAGCCGGCCCGGAAGAAGTGTTTTTTCTTGTCGCCCTCGGCCAGCAGCAGCACCTTGCGCCCCCGGATGGAGGTGAGGCTCTGGCTGGCTTCCTGGAAAAACTCGAACGTGGGCCCATCGGCGTAATCAAACCGGAAACCGTCGACGTTGGCCTGGAACACCCAGTAGCGCATGGCCTGAATCATGGCGGAGCGCAATTGGGCGTTCTGGAAGTCCAGCTGCACGATGTCCTTCCACTCGGGAATGGGGTTGACGAGGTTGCCCGCGTCATCGTGCACGTACCAGTCGGGATGGTCCTTGGTCCAGGCGTGGTCCCAGCTGGTGTGGTTGCCCACCCAGTCCAGCATCACGGCCAAGCCGCGGGCGTGGGCGGCGTCTATCAGCATGCGCAAATCCGTGAGCGTCCCAAACTCAGGATTCACGCTGGTGTAGTCGCGCACGGCGAAGGGCGAGTCCACGGCCTTGAGCTTCCCAATCGGGAAAATGGGCATCAGATACACCACGTTTACACCCAGGGCCTTAACCGAATCAAGCCGGGCCGTGACGCTTTGAAAGTCGCCCGCCCGGCTGAACCCGCGCATGTTTACCTGGTAGATAGTGGCGTCCGGACTGTCGGGCACGCCCCGAAAGGGCTTGCCGTACGGGGCCGGGTCGTGGTAGACGGCCGGGGGGCCGGCTTTTTGCGCCAGCCCCGGTTGGGCGCCCGCCAGCAGCGGCAGTGCCAAAAGACAGGCCGCGAGTAAGGTATTTTGCATGGTGAACAACTCAATACCAGCCCGGCAGCCCTATTGCTACCTGACTGGCGAAACGTTATTTGGTTGGTAGCAGCCAGCGGGCGGGCGGCAGACCTTCCCAAGGGGCCGGAAACCTTCCACAAGTTTCCGGCCCGGGAAAAGTATAGCCGCACTAGCGGGTTACGGCCAGGCGGCGGGTCGCTATTTTTTCCCCTACCTGGACCTTCACCAGGTATGCACCCACCGCCAGGTCGCCCGTGGCTACACTCAGTTCGTGGAAGCCGGCCGACTGGCGGGCTGCCAGCAGGGTCCGCACCTCGCGGCCCAGCAAATCCGTCACGCGCACCGATACAGCTTGCGCCTTATCAAGCACCCGGTAGGCAATAGTTGATTTTCCCTGCGCAGGGTTCGGAAACACGCTCATGGCCACCACCGCTTCTTCGGCCTTGCGGCTGCTGGTCACCACCAGGTTAAGGGCTGCCACCTGGGTGCCGGCCAGGGCCGTAAAGTCGGGGCTGAAGCCGAGGTTGTTGTTGCCATTGCCGGGAATTTCCGGAATTACATCCGACGACCAGTAGCCGTCCCCGCTCACGTAAGCGGCCATAGCGTGCACCACCGAAGCCCCCGAGGGCAGGCCCAGGGCGGCATTGTCGAACTCATATTCGAGTCCATAGGAACCCGCACCCCCTTCCGTGGCATTGCCGGGGTTGCTGGTAATGTCTCCGGTGGGCGTGGTTGGGGCCAGATAGGCTACCCGGGTGCCCGCAAACAGGCTGTAAGCACCAGTCGTGGCCGAGGCCGGCAACGTGTTGGCCGAGCCGCCGGGGTTGACGGGTGCGCTCAGTCCGTCGCCCAGGGACTTGGCCATGCCCGTGGTGGCCGTGTAGATGGCGGCCTGCACGTCGTTGGTGCCGGTGGCGGCAATGGCCACGTCGGTTTCCATCTCCATTTTGGTGCCGCCAATGCCCCCGCCCGCGAAGGTGCCAAATACTGTGGTCGTGCCCGCAATAGCCGGCAGGGCCGTGCCCACGGGCACCCCGGTTCGGTTCGGCAAATCCAGATAGAGCTGAAAGTTATTGCCACTGGCTTCCAGGGTGCCGGCCAGCCCGATGTAGAGCTTGGTGGCAGTGTTAGCCCCGTACATGCGCAGCAGGCCCGCATTGCCGAAGCCGGCCCCAGCAACGTGCGGCGTAGTAAAGGCCCCCAGGGACGTGTATTTGCCGCCGGTGGCTCCTATTTCGTTGGCGTTGATGATGCCATCCAACGTAATCTGGGCCTGGGCGCTGGTGGCGCCGGCCAGGGTGCTAATCAATGCCAGGGTAAGTGTTTTTTTCATGACGAAGGAGCGGGTGAGAAGAAAGGATAGGTGAGTGAGTGCCGCGGGCCGCGGAGCAGGCAAGGACCCTCCCCCACCGGCGCTGGGCCCAAGTGTGTCGGCCGCCATCAGGAGTATTCCGGCAACCAGCACCGGCCCAGGGCAGCCCGGTAAGTGGGGCCACCGGGCCCTGACGCAAGAGCAGCGCCAGGGCCCATGCCGCATTAGTAACCTGGCTGGTTGCCCACTGCCGGGCCAGGGCGGCCCGGCGGGCTATTTAGTTGTAGCCGTCGTTCTGCTTGAGCGTTGGGTTGGCTACCAGGTCGGTAGAAGGCAGCGGGTAGAGGTTGCGGTAGGCGGGCACATCGTGGCCCTGCTTGTCGTCGCCCGAGCCGGCGTAGCCTTTGAAGGGCCAGTTGTAGCCGGTTGTGAACTTGCCGAAGCGCACGAGGTCGGTGCGGCGGGTAGCCTCCCAGTACAGCTCGCGGCCGCGCTCTTCCAGAATAAAGTCGGGGGCCGTGAGCTGTGCCAGGGTGATCCGGCCGTTGGTATTGCCATAGGCCCGGTCGCGCAGGGCATTCACGTAGTCCAGAGCCTGGGCCTGGGTCCCGCCCTGGCCGCCGCGCAGCACGGCTTCGGCGTACATCAGGTACACGTCGCCAAGGCGAAGCAAGGGGAAGTCGGTGTCCACGAAGATGAGCTGTGGGTCGTTGCCGTTGGCTCCGGTGGAGGTCTTGTTCCGCCACTTCGTCACGCCGTAGCCCTCCGTGAAGATAGTCAGGTCGTTGATTTCCAGCGTCTGGCCCGAGGTAAAGAACATGGCGCGGGTATCGAAGTCACTGCCGGTGGCGGGAAACAGCAGCGGCAGGTTTTTGCGGGTGCGGTTGCCGGCCCAGCCGCTGTTAATGCCAAAGCCGCTGGTGAGCATCTGGCCGCCTACGGCCGCGTGGGTCAGGTAGGTAGTGCCACCGTAGCCCTGCGAGGCCACCCCGTCGCTGGTGAGGGGAAAAATGATTTCCGAGGCGGACGTCACGTTGTTGTCGGCCAGAAAGAGTAGCCGGTACTCGGGGGCCAGTGCGTAGTTAGCCTTCAGGATGTTATTGCAGTACGTGAGGCAGTCGGTATAGCGCGCGGTGCCGGTATACACCTGGGCATTCAGGTAGAGCTTGGCCAGCAGGGCCCAGGCAGCACCCTGGTCGGCGCGGCCGTAGGGGGCCGTGTGGGCGGGCAGCAGCGCGGTTTCAATAGCTTTCAGCTCAGACTCCACGTAGGCAAACAGCGCCGCGCGGGTGGTTTGCTTGGGCAGGTTCTTGCTGGGCGCGTCGGCCTCGGTCACGAAGGGCACGTTGCCGTACAGGTCGATGGCGTGGTAGTAAGCCAGGGCGCGCAGGAAGCGGGCTTCGGCCCGGTAACGGCGCGCATTTTCGGCATCGAGGCCCACAATGCCGCGGCGGCTGAGCTTGTCGTCGCTGGTTTCGCGGATAAACTCGTTGCACAGCGCCACTTCGTAGAAAATCCGGGTGTAGCTGTTGTTGATCAGGTCGTTGCTGCTGGTCCAGCTGGTGGTATTCAGCTCCTGGAGCGGGGGGCTGTTCCAGGCCACCACGGCCTGGTCGGCTACCAGCTCCTGCAGGTACCAGTAGGCGCGCAGGTACGAGGTTTCGCCTTCATCCTTGCCCTGGCCGGCAAATACGTCGGGGTTGCCGGGGTTACCCGACAGGTTGAAACCGGCGTAGCACTTGGCCAGCACCAGCAAATGGTTGGCGGGGTCCTTGTACACCGACTCGGTGTTCAGGTCATAGAACGGTTCCCGGTCGAGGTCTTTGTTGCAGGCCGTGAGCCCGCCGGTAAGCAGCGCGGCGGCCGCAGCCAGGGAAAGAGCGCCGCGGCGCAAAAGGCTATGGAAGTTCATGCGAGTAAGTTGTTAGTTGCTGGTTGTCAGTTGTCAGTGGGCCTGTGGCCTTCTCGTGCTGGCGTCAGGGCAGTTGGAGCGCCAACACCTGACAACCAGCAACTGACAACTCGCTTAAAAACCCAGGTTGATGCCGGCCGTGACGGTGCGGGGCAGCGGGTAGATGTTGCTGTCGATGCCGGTGGCGCGCTCGGGGTCGAGGCCCGAGTAGCGGGAGAGCAGCAGCAGGTTCTGGCCCGCCAGGGTGAGGCGCAGGCTGGTGCCGGCTTTCAGCAGGCTGCCAAAGTCGTAGCCCAGCGTCACGTTCTGCAGGCGCACAAACGAACCATCTTCCAGGTTGATGTCGCTGAAGGGCTGCCCATTGCGAAACCCGGTTGTGTAGATGGCCGGCACCACGTTGGCCGCATAATTCAGCGTTGTGTTCAGGCCGTAGTAGTTGTTCTGGCCACCGGCCACGTTGTTGTACACGTAGCCGCCGATGTTGGAGCGCACCGTAAAATCCAGGCTGGCTTTGCCGTAGCTGACACTCGAGCTGAAGCCCAGAATGGCCTTCGGGGCGGGGTTCTTCCCATACACTTTGTCGCGCTCATTGATGGTACCGTTGCCGTCCTGGTCCACGTACTGGTCGGTACTGAGGCTGGCCGTGGGGCCCTGCAGGGGCCGGCCGGCTTCGTCGTACTTCTGCTGGTACAGGAAGAAGGTGTTGGGCGCGTAGCCCACCGCATTTACCTGCACAAACTGGAAGTTGCCCACGTTGCCCGTGGGCGTACCCAGGTAGGTGGGGTCTTCCACCTGCGTGAGTCGGGTAATCCTGCCCCGGTTCATGGTAGCGTTGAAGTTCACCGTCCAGTTCAGCTTCTCGCCGCGCAGCACGTCGTAGTTCAGGGCCAGCTCAACGCCGCGGTTTTCCAGGCTCCCAATGTTGGTGAGCAGGGTGTTGGACAGGTTGCTGCCGGCCGGCACCGGAATCACGGCCAGCAGGTCGTCGGTCTGGCGCAGGTACACATCCACGGTACCCGTCAGGCGGTTGTTCAGGAAGCCAAAATCCAGGCCCGCGTCATACGTTTGGGTTTTTTCCCACTGCAGGTTGGCATCGTAGGCGGCCGGCTTCAGGGTGCGTACGGTATCGGTGCCAATTATCTGGCTGATCACCGGCGAACTAAGGCCGTAGCTGGCCAGATAAGGGTAGTTGCCGGCCACGTTATACACGTCCTGCTGGCCCGTGCTGCCGTAGCTCAGGCGCAGCTTCAGGTCCGAAATTACGGTCGTCTCTTTCAGGAACTCCTCCTGGTTGATGCGCCAGGCCACCGAAGCGGCCGGAAAGTAGCCCCAGCGGTTGTCGGGGCTGAAGCGCGAGGAAGCATCGGCCCGCAAGGTTGCCGTAACCAGGTATTTGTCCTTGAAGTTGTAGTTGGCGCGGCCGTAGTACGAGAGCAGCGTGTATTGCGTCTTGAAGGGATTCTGGGCGGGTTCCAGCGGGTTGATGCGGCTGCCGTCGGCCTTGTAGCCAAACCGGAAGGGCGCGTACGTGTAGAAATCCTGGTACGAATAACCGGCCAGCGCCTCTACCCGGTGGTTGCCCAGCTGCTTGGTGTAGTTGAGGTAGGCCTCCAGCAGGTCGTTGTCTTTTTCCTGCCGGTAGGAGTTGTTCAGGCCCTGCGTGGTGTACGCTACCGGCGACTCGGCCCCAATAAATACGGTCCCCGCACTGCGCGAACGGTCGTAGCCCAGGTTCAGGTTGGCGTGCAATTCGGGCAGGAAGTGCAGGGAGTAGTCGAACTGCACGTTGCCAATGCTGCGCAGCACCGTACTCCGGTCCCGTTTGTCGTTGAGCAGGGCCACGGGGTTGCGGTCGGTCAGCGGGTTCGGAATGGCCCCGTCGCGCCACTCGAAGTAGCCGTTGAAGCCCGTCGCGTCGTTCACGTAAATGGGCTGCGTGGGGTTGAAGCGCACTGCTGCCCCAATGGCCCCCTGGTCGGCGAAGCGGTAATCAGCCCAGGTGCCCTTGAAGTTGAGGTCGATGCGCAGATGATTGTCCAGCAGCCTCGGCGACAAGCCCACGGAAGCCGAGTTGCGCTTCAGGTTGCCGGTTTTCAGCGTACCGTCCTGGTTGAGGTAGCCCAGCGACACCCGGTACGGCAGGTGCTTCACGCTGCCGGTCACACTCACGTTATTGTCGGTGGTCCAGGCAGTTTGGTAAATGGCCGCCTGCCAGTCGGTGTTGGCCGAACCCAGGTAAGTCTTGTTATTAGCCGGGATAATGCCCTGAATTACGGCATTGTTCAGCAGCGTCCGGTAGGCCTCGCCGCTCAGCACGTCTACTTGGCCGTAGTTCTCGGAGCGCGTCACCAGCGAACTGACCGTAACGCGGGTTTTCTCCCCTTCCAGGCCTTTTTTGGTGGTGATGAGAATAACCCCGTTGGCTGCCCGCGAACCGTAGATGGCCGTAGCGGAGGCGTCTTTCAGAATCGTAAACGTCTCAATATCATTGGGATTCACCAAGGCCAGCGGGTTGCCGGCCCCGTTGATGCCCTGGTTGTCTACCGGTACTCCATCGATAACGATGAGCGGGTCGTTGCTGGCATTCAGGGAAGACCCGCCCCGAACGCGGATGGTGCTTACCTCGCCGGGGGCGCCCCCGCCGGTGGTAATCTGCACCCCGGCCACCTTACCCTGCACTAATTGCTCGGGCGCGGTTACCTGGCCTTTCACAAAGTCTTTGGCCGATACGGTCGTAACGGCGCCGGTCAGGTCCTGGCGGCGGGTGGTGCCGTAGCCTACCACCACGGCTTCGTTCAGCAGGGTGGTGTTTTCCGTCAGCGTGGCACTCAGCTCCGTATTCTGGCCCGACACCGTAGTGAAGGGCAGGCGCTGGGTGTTGTAGCCCACGAAGGAGACAACCAGCACGTGCGGGCCATCGGGTACGTTGCTGATGCTGAACTGCCCGTCGGCGTTGGTGGAGTTGCCCAGGGAGGTGCCTTCTATCAGCACCGTCACCCCCGGTAGCCCCTGCCCGGCCTCATCCACGATGCGGCCACTCACCGAGCCCACCACCGGCGGGGCGGGGCGCAGCAGCTCAGTGGGGGAGCCCGGCACGGTGCCGGCCACTGCGGCCGGCCGCACCGGGGCGGCCAGGGCGGTGCCGGCCACCAGCATACTGAGGGCCGGCGCGAGCAGGACGCGGGTAAAATTGCGGGGATTGTGTGGGAAGGGTAAGGGTACTGGCATACGAGTAGGGGGCTAGCAGAACCTGTGGAGTGCGTTGCCTGCCCAGTGCACTACCGGTCGCAACAAACGTTTGCGGCCGGCACTGATAGCAGGAATGGCACAAAACAATACCCCCCCTTACTCAACTAAAATTTGTCAAAACGCAATCAAGAAAATATAAGACTATATGCGCTTCAAATAACTGATTTACAGAAATTTAAACTTAAAACTTAGCGTAAAAATATGAACCCAGTATCGTAGTTATCAAAGCCTATATCCTGAAATTACCGGGGTTTTACCAGCTTGAAAGCACCTTGAACAGCCCTGGCTCCTGTGGGCTGAGTAGGTACTCCCTTGCGGGCGGCCATTGCCCAGGCTCAGTTCCCCGCTAGGTATTTGCCCGGCCATTCGGTGGACTGCCAGGACGGCGTTAACAAGCCCGGCACGTGCGGTTGGCGTATTCAGCGCACCTGACTTATAGCAGCCAACCCACGGGCGGCGCAGCCCCGGTAGTGCCCCGGGGCCTGGCTACCTACACCGCCTGAATGGCCTGGATGCGGGCCTCGAATTCCTCGTTGGGGACCAAGGAGCGGTTCTTTACCCGGGTCTTGTAGGTATAGATGGTGTTGATGGAATAGCCCAGCATCCGGCTGATCTGCTCGCTGTCGTCGATGCCCAGGCGGATGAGGGCGAAAATGCGCAGCTCCGTCGTCAGCAGCTGGTCCTCGGCGAGCTGCACCTGGTCTTCGGGCTTGAACAGGGCATTGAACTGGCTGATGAAGTGGGGAAACAGCCGCAGGAACACCGTATCGAAGCCCTTGAACAGCTCGTTGCGCTCCTTCTTGATGTTGATGTTGTCGGCCAGCTTCTGCACGGCCGTGTACTGCTTGTTGCCGAGCTGGGTATCGAGCGTCTTCTTCAGGGCTTCCAGCTTGTCGATGTACTGGGAGTTGTTGTGGAAGTAGTAGGCTATGTATTCTTCCTTGATCTTGTTGGCCTCGTTCAGCCCGCTGTTCAGCTGGTACAGCTCCTGGTTGCGGGCGCGCAGCTCCCGGTTGGTGAGCGAAATCAGTTTGTCGGCCTTCTGCAGGCGGCGCAGCTGCTTGAAAATGATGAACAGGAAGCCCACCACAAACAAGGCCAGCAGCGTCACCACCGTGGAGTAGGTCTTCAGCGACTTGCGCTGGTTTTCGATGATGTTGATTTTCTGCCCTTCAATCAGGGAAGAAATGTGGCTGATTTCAATCTGCCGCTGCCGCGCCTTGTAAAACGTGGCCTGCGCCCGCGCTTCCCGGATGAAGGTATAAGCATTTTCCAGGTCCCCGCGCCGGTAGCAGTAATCCGACAGCTGGAACATGGCCACTGTTTCCTTGGTCGCGGTCTTCACGTCGGCAATGGCCGATACCAGCAGCAGCGCAAAGGCCCGTTCTTCCTGCTTGCCAACAAAAGCCATGTGAGCGGCGGTGCTGGCACTCACGGCCAGCTGGTGCAACGAGAGCTGCGGTAGCCGCCGGATTTGCTCGTAGAGCCTGGTGCCCTCGGCCAGCCGGTTGTTTTTCAGGGCCAGGAACTGCTGCAGCGAGAGTTGCTCGTAGGAGCCGGGGCGGCTGTAGCGCAGGGCCGTATCGGTATAGGCCAGGGCCTTGGCGTAGTAGGCGGGCCGGTACACTGCGTCCTGGTTGAAGTCGCCCAGGTCGCTGTAGGCGCGGGCCTGCAGGAAGTAGAAGTCCACCTTGTCGGCGTCGCTTAGCCGGCCGGGCTCTATGGTTGCCAGCGTTTCGAAGGTTTCCTTGAACATGCCCGAAGACAGCAGAATAAAGGCCAGCTTGAGCTTGGCTACTTCCACCTTGCCCGGGTCATGCAGCTGCTCCGCTACCTCCATTACCTTCTGGCTGTAAACGAAGGCCGAGTCGTACTTAAAGGCCTTATACTCGTCGTAGATGCGCAAACCCAGGTCGAACCTGGCCGCGGCGCTGCCTTTGCTGGCCTGGTAGGCGGTAGTGAGGGCCGCAATGCGGGCCAAGCGTTGCGCGTCGTACGCCTGCTTGTGCGCCAGCGCGGTGTTCAGCTCCGTGAGCAGACTATCGGTGGTGTTTGGGCCGGCCCAGACGGGCCCCGCGCAACACACCATAACGCACAAGAGCAGCAGGAACTTCACCAGGCAGGCAAGCTAAGGAGCCGAAGTCGGCGGGGGCCAAAAGTAGTAAATATGTTGAGCCGGCCAGGGGCCGCTACGCCCACTCCCCGGGCAGCTGCACCGCCTCCAGCCAGGGCTGCAACTGGGCCGGGTTCTGAAAAGGGTTGATGAACAGCACCCGCTCCTCCCCCACTAAGCGCCACACCTCGGCGTAGAAGTCGCCAAAGGCAAAGAGCTGCAGGCGGCAGCCGTGCTCGGCGCGGTCGGCCAGGTGGTGCCCGGCCTGGGCCAGCCGGATTCCCTGCTCGGTCTGGTGGAGTTGCTTAAAGGTGTGTAGGTCCATCTACTTAGCCGTTAGCGGTCAGCTGTTAGCCTGACCGCTAAATTACACGATAGAAACAACGTATGGGCACAAGCCCCACCCCCATGGCTGTTAGCTGATGGCTGTTAGCTAACAGCTATTGGCTAACAGCCATCAGCTAACAGCCATCTGCTATTCCCCACAACGCGTACTTTCGCCGGATGAAAACCCTGCGCTTTCCGCACCCCCTGGTGCTGCTTACCGGCTTTGTTCTGCTGGCCTGCCTGCTAAGCTACGTGCTGCCCGCCGGCGTATTTGAGCGCCACGCCGACGCCGTCACCGGCCGCGATATTGTAGTACCCGGCTCCTACCACCGCGTGCCCGCCACGCCCGTGAGCCCGCTGCAGGCGATAGTAGACATCCCGAGAGGTCTGGGCGAGGCCGCTTCCGTCATCTTCCTGGTGTTTCTGGCCGGCGGCGCTTTCACCGTCGTCGACCACACCGGGGCCCTGCGCCGGGGCGTGGACTGGCTGCTGGAAAAGTTTCGGGGGCGCGAGGCAGTGGTCATTCCCATCATATCGGTGCTGTTTGCCACCATGGGTGCCCTGGAAAACATGCAGGAGGAGATAGTGCCTCTCATTCCGGTGCTGCTGATTCTGATGCGCCGCATTGGGTATCCCGCCATTACGGCTGCCGCCGTCAGCATTGGCTCGGCAGCCGTGGGGGCAGCGTTTAGCCCGCTGAATCCTTTTCAGGTGGGCATTGCTCAGAAGCTAGCCCAATTGCCCCTGCTTTCGGGCGGTGGGTTTCGGCTGGCCTTTCTGGCCCTGGCCCTGGCTATCTGGATTGGGGGCACCGTGCGCTTTGCGTTGCGCCACCGGGTGGCCCCGGAAGTTGATGCCGCGGCTGCTACCGCCGAGCAGGGTGGCCGCCACGGCATCGTGCTGGCCTTGCTGTTCGTCACCTTTGCCTTTTTTGCCTACGGCGTATTAGAGCTGGGCTGGGAGTTTGAGCAGATGGCGGCGCTGTTTTTCGCCCTGGGCGTAGCCGCCGGCCTCATTGGCGGCCTGGGCCTCACGGGCACCGCCGAGTCGTTTATCGTGGGCTTCCGCGACATGGCGTTTTCGGCCATGCTCATTGGCTTCGCCCGGGCCATTTTCGTGGTGCTGGAGCAGGGCCAGATTGTGGATACCATCGTCAATGCCATGTCGGCGCCGCTGGCGGGCCTGCCGGTCACGCTTTCGGCGCTGGGTATGGTGGGCGTGCACACGGCCCTGCACCTGCCCGTGCCCAGCGTGAGCGGGCAGGCCGTGCTCACCATGCCCCTGCTCGTGCCCCTCTCCGACCTCATCGGCCTTTCGCGGCAGGTGACGGTGCTGGCCTACCAGTACGGCGCCGGCCTCTGTGAGCTGATTACGCCCACCAACGGCGCCCTGGTAGCCATTGTGGCCGGCTGTGGGGCGCGCTTCGACCAGTGGTGGCGGTTTGTGCTGCCGCTGTACCTGGCGCTGCTGGCGTTGGCGGTAGTGGCTATTGTGGTGGGCATTGCGGTGGGCATCTAGCCCGGCGGGCACTTCGACCCTATTTGCCAGCGGCTGCGGATGATTACTCCCGCAATGCGCTGTGATTTTGTAGCAGGCAACCCTATTTTTCGCCCGCGGCACGTACGCATCATTCTCAACCAACCCTCCCCATGATTCAAACCAAAGCCTACGCGGCCCAAAGCCCCGAAACCGACCTCGCCCCCTGGACCTTTGAGCGCCGTGCCGTGGGCGCCCACGACGTGCAGATCGAAATCCTCTTCTGCGGGGTGTGCCACTCCGATTTGCACCAGATTCGCAACGAATGGTTTCCCGGCATCTTCCCCATGGTGCCCGGCCACGAAATCGTGGGCCGCATCACCAAAGTTGGCGACCATGTAAAGAAGTTCAAGCAGGGCGACCTGGCCGGCGTGGGCTGCATGGTGGACTCCTGCCAGGTGTGCTACAACTGCAAAGACGGCCTGGAGCAGTACTGCGTGGAAGGCAACACCCAGACCTATAACAACCTGGGCCGCGACGGGGCACCGACGTACGGGGGCTACTCCAACACCATCGTGGTACGCGAGGAGTTCGTGGTCAGCGTGTCCGACAAGCTCGATCTGGCCGCTGTGGCTCCGCTGCTCTGCGCCGGTATCACCACCTACTCACCCCTGAAATACTGGGGGGTGGGCAAAGGCCACAAGCTGGCCGTGGTGGGCCTGGGCGGGCTGGGCCACATGGGCGTGAAATTCGGCGTGGCCTTTGGGGCTGATGTAACTGTGCTCAGCACCTCGCCCGCTAAGGAAGCCGACGCCAAAGCCCTCGGGGCCCACCACTTCGTGGTAACGTCCGACGAGGAGCAGCTCAAGGCCGTGCAGGGCTCCTTCGACTTCATTCTGGACACCGTGGCCGCCGACCACAACATTCCGCTGTACCTGTCCCTGCTCAAAACCAGCGGCACGCACATCCTGGTAGGGGCCCCGCCCAAGCCCCTAGAAATTCCGGCCTTCGCCCTCATTCCGGGCCGCAAGAGCGTATCGGGCTCCACCATCGGCGGCATCCGGGAAACCCAGGAAATGCTGGACTTCTGCGCCGAGCACAACATCGTGTCCGACATTGAGCTCATCAACATCCAGGACGTCAACCAGGCCTACGAGCGGATGGTGAAAGGCGACGTGCGCTACCGCTTCGTCATCGACATAGCCAGCCTGTAGAACTCAGGCCCGGAAGCGTAGCCGGCTCCCCGGCTTTGCTGCGCGTGGAGCTACGCGTGGTAAGCTGGGAGCCGGCTTTTTTGCGTCGGCGCGCGGGCCTCCACTACCTCAGGCAAACCGCAGCTCTTCGGCCTCGAATACGCGGGGCACTTTGCGCTTGCGCTCCACCAGCTGGAAACGGGCCCGGTCGGTAGCCTCGTCCCAGAACACGTCGGAGATAAGGCCGCGGTGCGGGGCCCGGCCGGGCTCGGGCGCTACTTCCTGCACGGCGTCGCCGAAGGAGAAGGCGGGCTTGCCATATAGCTCCTTGAACAGCTCGGGACGCACCTTGAACTGCTGCTCATCGTAGCGCAGCAGCAGCCATTCTTCATCTTCATCGATTTTCTCGAACAGCTTGCCCACGGGCTCCAGCCACTCAAACGTGCGCCGGTTGGCCGGGTGAATGTAGCTATAGCCGTAGGCGGGCGTCCAGCCATACAGGCCGTGAACAACGGGTTTAGGACGAGGCACTGGGGAAATTAAATAAGCGGTTCAACCATCAGCCAGCTGGCGCTGGCGCGGAGGCTTTAAGTAAAAGCCCGGCTACCTCATAACGCGCTGCCCGCCCTATCTGTTCAGGCGCCGCGGGGGTAAGCACCCTGCCCGCGGCCGGCCACCGGGGGGGTGCCGGCAAGCAGGCCCGGCTTGCTGCCCGGCCTGCGTACCGCCCAGCTACGGCCACGGGCTGCTTCCACCACAACCCATCACGCGTTTTTGGATAAAAGCCGGCAAAACCCGCCAGCCGGGCCGGGAAAGTATAACCAAATCGGTAACTCCACAGTAGAAGAGCTCAGATAAACTTTCGCACTGCTTTTCTGACCTAACCTATATGCCCCAGGCTGACACTCTTACTGCGCCCACGCCTCAGGCGGGCATGGGCGCTATTCCGCACTCCCAGGGTACCACATTCCGCGTGTGGGCGCCCAACGCCACGGCCGCGGCCCTCGTGGGCCCTTTCAACGACTGGAACCCCGCCACGCACCCCCTCACCCACGAAGCCGACGGCTACTGGGCCACTGATATTGCCGACCTCGGCGCCGGCACCGAATACAAGTTCTGGCTGCAGAC
This sequence comes from Hymenobacter lutimineralis, assembly GCF_008271285.1. Taxonomy (NCBI): domain Bacteria; kingdom Pseudomonadati; phylum Bacteroidota; class Cytophagia; order Cytophagales; family Hymenobacteraceae; genus Hymenobacter; species Hymenobacter lutimineralis. The sequence continues at coordinate 84,453 of NZ_VTHL01000017.1, forward strand.
GCCCGCCGGCGAGCTAACCAAAAACGACCCCTACGCCCGTCAGGTGACGCACTCGGCCGGCTCCTCCGTAGTTCCCGACTACTCCTTTGACTGGGAAGACGACCAGTTTCAGATGCCGGCCTGGAATGAGCTGGTGGTGTACGAGCTGCACGTGGGCACCTTCAACGCCCCCGACCCCAACCGCCCCGGCACCTTCCTGAACGTGGTGGAAAAGCTGGGCTACCTGCGCGACCTGGGCATCAACGCCATTGAGATTATGCCGGCCACCGAGTTTCCGGGCGGCCGCAGCTGGGGCTACAACCCCGCCCACCCGTTCGCCCTCGAAACCGACTACGGTGGACCCCAGGCCTTCAAGGAACTAGTGAAACAGGCCCACCGCCACGGCATTGCCGTGATTCTGGACGTGGTCTACAACCACTTCGGGCCCGGCGACCTGGACCTCTGGCAGTTTGACGGCTGGCAGGAAAACGACGGCGGCGGCGTATACTTCTACAACGACTGGCGCGCCGAAACGCCCTGGGGCCACAACCGCCCCGACTACGGCCGCGACGCCGTGCGCCGCTACATCCGCGACAATGCCCTGATGTGGCTGGAAGAATACCGCGTGGATGGCCTCCGCGCCGATGCCATTGCCCACATCCGCAACGTAGACGGCACCAACGACCCTTCCCGCGACCTGCCCGAGGGCTGGAGCTTGATGAAGTGGATCAACGAGGAAATCCGGGAGCGGATGCCCTGGAAAATCACCATTGCCGAGGATTTGCTGGGCAACGAGTTCATCACCCGCGCCCCCGAAGACGGCGGCCAGGGGTTTGCGGCCCAGTGGGACGCGGGCTTTGTGTACCCCATCCGCGAAGCCCTGACGACTCCGCACGACGCCGACCGCAACCTGGCGGCCGTGGCCGAAGCCGTGGCTAAGCGCTACAACGACGACGCCTTCCAGCGCGTCATCTACACGGAGTCGCACGATGAGGTGGCCAACGGCAAAAGCCGCGTGCCGGAGGAAATCATGCCCGGCGACGCCCACACCTGGTTTCCGAAAAAGCGGGCGACCCTGGGTGCCGCGCTGGTGTTCACGGCCCCCGGCGTGCCCATGATTTTTCAGGGCCAGGAGTTTCTGGCCGATGGCTACTTCTCCGACGACCAGCCCCTGGAATGGGAGCACGCCGAAACCCACCGTGGTTTAGTGACGCTCTACCGGGACCTGATCCGCCTGCGGCGCAACTTCGAAGGCAGCACCCGGGGCCTGCAGGGCCAGCACATCGACGTATTCCACGTCAACGACCAGGAAAAAGTAATGGCCTTCCGGCGCTGGGCCGAGGGCGACGGGGGCCCCGGCGACACGACCATTGTGCTCTGCAACTTCGCCGACCGCGCCCACGAGGCCTACACCATCGGGCTGCCCTGTCAGGGCCACTGGCGGGTGCGCTTCAACTCCGACTGGGCGGGCTACGACGAAGAATTCGGCAACTTCGAAAGCGTGGACACGCACAGCGAGGAAGGCGAGTACGACGGGTTTGCCTGCCACGCCACCTTTGGGCTGGCCCCCTACTCGGTGCTCATTATTTCCCAGGAATCAGGCGAGTAATCGGGCTGATGCTGAGGGCACGGCTGCCGGCCAGGAAATCTTTCCTGGTTGGCAGCCGTGTTTTTTATTGAAAAAGCGGGGGCTTGCTGGCATTGCATCCCGTTTGCTGCCTACTTTACCGGCCCGTCCGGCCTCCACCTTTCTACGCTTGCCCGCTATGCAGTTTCCTTCATCTGCCCCCGACCTTGTTGCCCCCAATGCCCTGCTGGTGGAAGTAGCCTGGGAAGTCTGCAACCAGGTAGGTGGCATCTACACCGTTATCCGCAGCAAAGTACCGGCTACGGTACAGGGCTGGCAGGACAGCTACTGCCTGTTAGGGCCCTACTTCGCGCAGCAGGCCCAGGCTGAGTTTGAGCCTATGACGGAGGCCGAGCTGGCCGCAGCCACCGACCCATTTTCGCGAGCCGTACGCCGCCTGCGGGAACAAGGCGTGGGTGTGCACTACGGCGTGTGGCTGGTAACGGGCCGTCCCCGGGTGGTGCTCCTGAGCCCGTACGATGCCTACGGGCAGCTGGGCCAGATCAAAGCCGACCTCTGGCGCGACCACGGCATCCCGACCCCCGACCACGACGACCTGCTGCACCAGGTAGAAGCGTTTGGCCACCTGGCCAAGCGCTTCGTGCAGGCCTTGGCTACCGAAGCGGCCGCGGATGCGGCCCAACCCCAGGTGCTAGTGCACTTCCACGAGTGGATGACGGGCGTAGCCATTCCCGACCTGCGCCGCGAGCAGGTGCCCGTGCGCATTATCTTTACTACCCACGCCACGCTGCTGGGCCGCTACCTGGCCATGAACGACCCCAACTTCTATGACCACCTGATGCAGGTGAGCTGGGAGGCGGAGGCGCGCCACTTCAACATCGAAACGGCCGTGCGCATAGAGCGGGCCGCCGCGCACGGCTCCCACGTGTTTACCACGGTAAGTGAGCTGACGGTGCGGGAGTGCATCTACCTGCTCGACCGGATACCCGACGCGGTGCTGCCCAACGGCCTAAACATCGAGCGGTTTGTGGCCCTGCACGAGTTTCAGAACCTGCACCAGCAGTACAAGGCCAAGATTCACGAATTCGTGATGGCGCACTTCTTCCAGAGCTACTCGTTTGATCTGGACAAGACGCTGTACCTGTTTACCTCGGGCCGCTACGAGTACCACAACAAGGGGTTCGACCTGACGCTGGAGGCGCTGGCCCGCCTCAACTACCGCCTGCAGCAAAGCGGGCTGGAAGGCCAGGTGGTTATGTTTTTCATTACCAAGCGTCCTTTCTACAGCATCAACCCGCAGGTGCTGCAAAGCCGTGCGGTGCTGAATGAAGTGCGCGAAACCTGCGAAGCCATTGAGCGACAGGTGGGTGAGCGGCTGTTCTACGCCGCCGCCGGTGCCACCGACTACAAGCTGCCCGAGCTAGGCAGCATGGTAGACGATTACTGGAAGCTGCGCTACCGCCGCACCCTGCAAAGCTGGAAAACCAACAGCTTGCCCCCGGTCATCACCCACAACTTAGTAGACGACCACAACGACGACATTCTGAACTTTGTGCGGCGCGCCAACCTGGTCAACAACCAGCACGACCGGGTGAAAATCGTGTATCACCCCGATTTTGTGTCGCCCACCTCTCCCCTGTTTGGTATGGAGTACGGGCAGTTTGTGCGGGGCTGTCACCTGGGCATCTTTCCAAGCTATTACGAGCCCTGGGGGTACACGCCGCTGGAGTGCGTAGCCCGCGGCGTGCCTGCCATCACCAGCGACCTGTCGGGCTTCGGCGACTATGTGATGCAGAATGTACCGCAACACGAGGAGAAAGGCATTTTCGTGGTGCAGCGCCAGGAAAAAAGCTTCGACGAAGCCGCAGAGGAGCTCACCAACATGCTCTGGACTTTTGTGCTGCAAACCCGCCGGGAACGGATTATGCAGCGCAACCAGGTAGAAAGCTCCTCGGAAATGTACGACTGGAAAAACCTGCGCGTGTACTACGACCGGGCCTATCACCTGGCCCTGGAGCGGAGCTAAGGTTAATTACTAGTTATCAGTTGTTTGTTGTTGTCAGGTATCAGGATAACCTGATAACTAGCGTGGTCGTGTGGCAGGGTGCGGGGCTGGCCATTGCGGCAGCAGGATAACAACCAGCAACTCGCAATGAAAAACTAAATGCTACGCCATCTGGCGGACGGGTTTGTAGAGAAACAGCAGCCCCAGGCCCGCTATCAGGCAGGCTAGAGTGGGCAACAGCCCCGTGGGCGTGAGAAAGAACGTGGGCGCGCTGAGGGCCACCAGGGTGCCCGCGGCGTGGCAAAAGGGCCGGGCCGCCCGGGAGCGGCCCTGGCTCAGCAGCTGGGCCTGCTGCAACATGCGCAGACTCAGCCCCATAAATACCACGCCCATCAGCATCAGGGAATAAAACTGAAAGTCATAGGCAAAGGTGTGGGTCATCAGGCGCTCCAAGGCCTGGCAGAGGTTAGCCAGCAAATGGGCCCCCATCCGCACCGCCACCCAGGTAGGTCCCAGCACCAGAGCAAACAACGCCAGCCGGCGGATGGGCGGTTTATAGCGCACCAACCACTGCCGCCAGCAGACAAGAGCCAGCAGCAGCGTCAGCCCCGCTGTTAGTGCATCAAGGTGTAGCCACACGAAGCTCATAGAATAAATCAGCCGGATCAATACCTAAGCAAAAGTACCTGCTTACTGCCCCTGCGTCAATCACATAAGCATGTGAAGGCTCCCAGGCCCTACTCAGCTAGCTACAGTACAATTGGCGCCGGAGAATCAGAATTGGCGCTGTAGAAGTATGCCGCTTATTGCCTACCTTCTTTTCCCTTTCCCTCCTACCACACCAAACACTTCGCTACCTGGCTGGTTATTTTTATTCATTTCTCTGTTTTAAGTTAAGTATGCGGCTGCCTGGGCTTCTTATGCTGGTAGGGTTTCTGGGCTGGGCCTCCTGGGCCACTGCCCACGAATTCTGGCTGCACCCCAGCCGCTACCGCGTATCGCCCGGCACCCTCGTTTATGTTCGTCGGTTGGTTGGGCAGCAATTGACGGGCTCCCCTTGGTCGGGCACGAGCCAGCGCCTGGCCCGGCTGGTGCAGTACGCCCCCAACGATACCGTAGACCTGACGGCCGTGGCCACGCTGGCCGACACCCTGCGCACCACCTTGGAACTGAATGAGTCGGGCACGCACATGCTGTGCCTGGATACCAACGAAACGGCTTTGTCTTTATCGGCCGCCGATTTTAATGCTTACCTGAAGGAAGAAGGGCTGGAAAGCATTCTGCTTGTGCGCCAGAAACGCAAGCAGCTGGACAAGCCGGCCCGGGAAACCTACCGCCGGTGCGCCAAAACCCTCGTGCAGGTTGGCGGTACCCTGGCCGGGCCCTTCAACGCGCAAGCCGGGCAGGACCTGGAATTCATTGCGGATCAGAACCCCTATGCGGCCCGGCCCGGCTCCCTGCTTACGGTACAATTGCGGGAAAAAGGCCAACCCATTCGGGGGCAGCTGGTGCAAGCCTGGGTAAAATCCCAAACTCCCGCCCAGGCGCCCGCTCAGTTGCAGCGCCTGTATACGTCGCCGGAAGGCCGGGTGCTGATTCGCTTGCCCACGCAGCCCGCCGAAATCCTGGTGAGTGCCGTCCGGATGCACCCGCATCCGCACCCCGACCAAGCCGATTGGCAGAGTACCTGGGCTACACTTACCTTCGGGGTAAATCAACCCTATAAGCGTTGATAGGCCCTATTTCCGCAACGATTTTTTTTACTACCTTCGCAACTCCCGTAACCTCCGAACTGTCCGCTGGTATGAAGTACTCGATTGATAAAAAAGAAACCTACACAATCATCACGATTGACGAGAAGAAGCTTGACACTACGGTGGCGCCGGATCTGAAATCGGAGTTTGTGAAATTGAATGCCGAGGGCATTAACAACCTGATTCTGGACTTGCAGAACGTAAAGTACACGGACTCTTCGGGGTTAAGTTCTATTCTGATTGCCAACCGTCTGTGCAATTCCACTGGCGGTCTGCTGGTGCTGACCGGCCTGCAGGACCACGTCATGAAGCTGATCACCATCTCGAAGCTGGAATCGGTACTGCACATTCTGCCCACCGTGGAAGAAGGCATCGACCGGATTTTCCTGCACGCCATTGAGCGCGACCTGACCAGCAAAGAGTAGCCTGTTTATGGGCTGTTGGCTGTTGGCTGTTAGCTGTTAGTTTTTCTGCTGACAGCTACCGGCCAACAGCCTTTTTATTTACCTGGCTGATGCGCTGCCTGGCCGAAGGGCTACCCAATCCCGCCGCTTCTCCGCAGCCATTTAACCAGCTAGCCAGCCAGCCATTTTACATGGAATTTGAGCTAAGGATTTTGGGCAGCGGCTCGGCCACGCCAGTACCGGGCCGCCACCACACGGCCCAGGTGTTGAGCGTGGGCAACATGCATTACCTGCTGGATTGTGGCGAAGGCACGCAGCGCCGGCTGATGGAGCACAAAATCGGCCCCATGCGCCTCAGCGTCATCTTTATTTCCCACCTGCACGGCGACCATTTCTTTGGCTTGTTTGGCTTGCTGGGCACTATGCAGCTGCAAAGCCGCACCGAGCCGCTGCGCCTCTTCGGCCCCGCTGGCCTGGAAGAAGTCCTGACCACGCAGTTCCGCCACTCGGGCACCCAGCTCAGCTTCGACCTGGAATTTGTGGTGGTGGACCCCACCGTGCACCAGTTGGTGTATGAGGATAAGCTGCTGACGGTGCACAGCTTGCCCATGCGCCACCGCATTGCCTGCTGCGGCTACCTGCTGCGCGAGCAGCCCCGGCGCCGCTCCCTGCTGCGGGACCGGCTGCCGGCCAGCCTCTCCCCCGCCCAGCTCCAGCAGCTCAGCCAGGGCGAAGACCTGCTCGACGAAACTACCGGCGAGGTAGTGCTCCGCTATGCCGAGGTAACGGGCCCACCCAAACGCGCCCGCAGCTACGCCTTCTGCTCCGACACTGTGTATTTGCCGGGGTTGGTGGAGCTGGTGCGCGGGGTGGATGTGCTCTACCACGAAGCCACCTTCCTGGATGAGCTGCGCGAGCGGGCCGCCGTTACGTTTCACGCCACGGCCCGGCAGGCGGGCCAGCTGGCCCGGGAAGCCGGCGTGGGCCAATTGCTCATCGGGCACTTTTCTTCCCGCTACCGCGACCTGGAGCCCCACCTGCGCGAGGCCCGCTCCGAGTTTGCGCCTACGCTCCTGGCTCTGGAAGGCACCGTGGTAAACGTTCCTAATCAACCAACTGCCGAGTAAGCGGCGCGTTGTTGTACTTTGACCGTATGGTTCCAACTTCTTCTTTTGCCCACAAAAAGCAGCAGCTCTACCTGGTTCTGAGCGGCATTTTTATTGTAAATGCCCTGCTGGCCGAAATCATCGGCGTGAAGATATTCTCGGTGGATGCCCTGCTGGGGCTGCCCGGCAACCTCACGGCCGGGGTGCTGATCTGGCCCGTGGTATTCGTCACCACTGACATTATCAACGAGTACTTCGGGCGCAAGGGCGTGCTGCGGGTGAGCTTCCTCACGGTAGGGCTGATTCTGTACGCCTTCCTCGTGATTCTGGCTACCACCAAGCTCCCCCCGGCCCAGTTCTGGCTTGACATCAACAAAGTAGATGCGGAAGGCCGACCCTTCAACATTGAGTTTGCCTACCAGAGCATTTTCCGCCAGGGCCTGGGCATCATCACGGGCTCTATTGTGGCCTTTCTAATTGGCCAAGTGCTCGATGCCACGGTGTTTCAGGCCCTGCGCCGCATCACGGGCAGCCGCCTTATTTGGCTGCGCGCCACGGGCTCCACGCTGGTCTCGCAGCTGGTCGATTCGTTTGTGGTACTGTTCGTGGCGTTTTACCTGTTCGGCAACTGGAGCTTCGAGCAAGTACTGAGCGTGGCCAACACCAACTACTGGTATAAGTTCGCCTCGGCCATTCTGCTCACGCCGGTGCTCTACCTAGCTCACTACCTCATCGACCGGTACCTGGGCCAGGATGATACGGTGGAGCTACAGCAGGAAGCCGCGGCCAATGTGAGTGTGTAATTCTTTTGTTTTTCCTGTTTTATGCGTCTACTCTTATTAGTAGCATTTCTACTATTTCCTGCTCTATTATTCGCTCAATTTAATTCGTTTAAACTTGGCTCGTATATCCTTGCTGATAATCAACAGGTCCGGCATGATGCCAAACTTAAGTTGCAAGATGCTAAGCTACTAATAGCAAAAGACGAGAAGGGAAGCACTATTAAGATTACGCCAAGAGAAATTAGTAGCTTTCGAATTGGCATTAAGCGCTATCGGAAAGCAAATGGTTTCGAGGAGAGCAAGGCGTTTACTGAGGACGCAGCAGATGAAGTTTTCGTAGAACTGCTGGACAGTGGCCAAGTAATGCTTATGCGCTATGAATACACCACTAAGTCAGGGCCAAGTGCAAGCCCAAATGGTGCTATAGCTTCTGGTGGCAATTTCGTTCATGAAACCTACTTATTGAAATGGTCTAATGGAACGGTTGTGTCGGCTGTTCCGGCGGGTGGGATAACTGGCAGTAATAAAATGTTTAGGGAGATGATACTGCTCTATCTGAGCAGCCGGCCAGATTTAATTAAACTGGTAGAGGATAAACAGATTATTCTATCAGATCTTAAACGTCTTATTCATGCACTCAATACTGGTACACCCTACGTGCCAGAGCCTGTCCATAACATTCGCGACTGATCTTTTTCTTTCCAACTATGCCCCGCATTCTCACTGGCATTCAAAGCACCGGCCGCCCGCACCTGGGTAACCTACTCGGTGCTATTCTGCCCATGATTGACTTGTCGCGCAATGCCGCTAACGAGTCCTTGTTTTTCATTGCCGATCTGCACTCCCTCACCACCGTGCGCGACGCGGAGCTGCTGCGCCAGAACACCTACGCGGTAGCGGCCGCCTGGCTGGCCTGCGGCATCGATACGGAGCGCAACCTGTTCTACCGGCAGTCGGACGTGCCGCAGGTGACGGAGCTGACGTGGTACCTCTCGTGCTTCACGCCGTTCCCGATGCTGGCCAACGCCCATTCGTTTAAGGACAAGTCTAGCCGCTTGGCCGATGTGAATGCCGGCTTGTTTACGTACCCCGTGCTCATGGCCGCCGACATCCTGCTCTACGACGTGGACATTGTACCCGTGGGCAAGGACCAGATTCAGCACCTCGAAATCACGCGGGATATTGCCTCGGCCTTCAACAACCGCTACGGCGAAACCTTCGTGCTACCTCAGGTGCGCGTAGATGAGCAGGTAATGCTGGTGCCCGGCCTCGATGGCCAGAAGATGAGCAAGAGCTACGGCAACATCCTCGACATTTTCGTGGACGACAAGGCCCTGCTCAAAACCATCAAGAGCATTGTATCAGACAGCACGCCCCTGGAAGCGCCCAAGAACCCGGACACCGACACTACCTTCAAGCTCTACTCCCTGCTGGCTACGCCCGAGCAGGTGGAGGAAATGCGCCAGAACTACCTGCGCGGCGGCTACGGCTACGGCCACGCCAAGCAGGCGCTCTACGAGGTAATTCGTACGCGCTTTGCCCGGGAGCGGGAGTTGTTCAGCTACTACATGAACAACCTGCCCGAAGTGGATGCCCGACTGGCCGAAGGTGCTCAAAAAGCCCAGGCCTACGGCTCCGACGTCCTGAACAAAGTGCGTGAGAAAGTAGGTTACCTCAGAAGGTAATGTGGGGAATGTGCGGCGCTTCGCTAATGTGAGAAATGTGCTGATGTTGGCATATGTCATGGCAAGCAGCGCGAAGCCATCCGTCCTCTGAAACGTGCTGCCCGTTCTTCCACCAGAAAGCCCTTACTCGTTGCGCACGGGTAAGGGCTTTTCACATCTGGGGGTTTGGCACGTTGTTCAGGACGGATTACTTCGGCTACGCCTCGCAATGACCGCAGGTCATTAACACATTTCCCACATTCCCTCACATTAGCACATTACACTCAATACGGCAGGCCGTCGATGTTGCTGTGCTGCTGACTGTAGAAGCTGAAGCCCACTTTGCTGCCGCGGCTTACCTGCTGGTTTTCGATTTTCTGCTTAACGGTAATCTTCTGGATTTCGGGCAGCGGGGGTGCAATCAGGTCGTTGTTCACGGCCGCAATCATGGCGCTTTCCACGAAGAGCTTCATGGCATCCGAGGTCAGGAAGTTGTCCGACATATCCAGATCGGGCATTTCCAGCTGCTGCACGCCTTCCAGGAAGTAGTGGTTGTCGATGTTGATCAGCAGGCGGCCCACTAAGTAGCCGGGGTCGTTGAGGCGCTGGTACTTGATGGAGTCGGCCATGAAGTTGTAGGCCATGATGTGCCCGAAAAAGCGCCGCCGGAAGTCCTCCTCTACGTAGGCCGTGGGCATGGGGCCATAGGTATCGGGGAAGGTGACGATGTTGGAGTGGAGCACGAACACGAGCAAATCACCCGAGAACCGGATGTGGAACTCCATTTCATTCACGGGCCGGTACTCAATCACCACGGAGGCATCTACGGGCGTGAGCTTGCGGCTGAGCTCCACCACCAACTCCTGCGACACCTTCCGCAGCAGATCGAAGGCGGCAATGGTATTGCGGTAGATGGCCTGCTTGGCCGTGGACTTCTGCCGGAGACCTTCAAAAATCAGCGTCAGCCGCTCCGTAACGGCTTCAGGTGTTACGGAATCGATGTGCGGCATCACGTCCGGGTGGTTGTTATCGGGCGCGGCCTGGGGCGCGGTGGGTTCCGGCGCGGCAGCTCCGGGCGTTTCCGCCGCGACCACCATTTCCGGGTCTGCGTTCTTCTTGGTGCGTTTTGCCATAGCTAAAAAAAGGCGGGCTAAGCCAGCCATAACGGGTACATCCTGTTGCCTACGCGCCCCCGCATCGGAGGTTGGCGCTGCCAGGAATGTACGATACTCCCGGTTTATCCAGATGTTTCTTCCGCGGCGGCGGTGCTTTGTAGCGGCGGGGGAGCGGGCAGCACTGCTGCAGTAGGCCAGGCCGGACTCCGAAAAGCTACTGTGCGGAGGCCTTGGTGAGCAAATTCTGGTGTAGCGGGCAGCAGCATGGCCTGCGCCGACGGGTGCCCCAGGGCCTCGCCTACCGTGCGCACTGCCCCGGCCGGCACCGCCAGTTGCCCCAGCTCCGCCAGCAGCGCCTGCCCCTTTACCTCAGCAATGCGTGCCCGCAGCAACTCTTCCAGCTCCGCACGGTGCGCTACGCGGGCTGGGTTGGTAGCAAACCGGGCGTCGGCGGTCCACTCCGGCTGGGCCAGCACGGCGCAAAGCTGTTGAAACTGCCGGTCGGAGCCCACGGCCAGCAACAGGCGCACTCCGTCGGCGGCTTCGTACACAGTGCCGTAGGGCACGATGCTGGGGTGGCCCGAGCCCAGCGGCTGGGGCTCCTGCCCTGTCACTAAAAAGCTAGCGGCCTGGTTGGCCAGGGAAGCCAAGGCGCTGTCCCAAAGAGAAACCTCAACCAAAGTACCCTGGCCCGTCCGCTCGCGCTGGTACAGGGCGGTGAGCAGTCCGGCTTTCAGCTGATGAGCCGTGAGCAAATCAATCAGGGCCACGGGCATTTTCTGGGGAGGCTGCCCGGGGCCGGCGGCGTTCAGGTGCATAAACCCCGCTTCGGCTTGCAGCACAGCATCGTAGCCCGCGCGGTTCACGTCGCCCCCGTACCCCGTGATGTGCCCATAAATCAGCCGCGGGTTCAGGGCAGAAAGCGTGGCGTAATCGGCCCCTAGCTTTTCAGCGTCGCCGGGCTTGTAGCTGGCCAGCACGATGTCGGCGCGGGCCGCCAGCTCGTGTAGGGAGGCCCGGCCCGCAGTGGTGGTTAAGTCAAGCACCAGGCTCTGCTTGCCCCAGTTGGCGCAGGAAAAGTACGCCGACACGGAGGTATGGGCGTCTTCGCCACGGGTTTTCCAGGTGCGGGTTACGTCGCCGGCGGGGGCTTCTATTTTGAGCACGTCGGCACCCAGCTCGGCCAGAAACTGACCTACCTGCGGGCCGGCCAGCACCGAGGCCAGCTCAAGCACGAAAAGCCCCTGCAGTGGCAGCGAAAAAGAACTATCGACCATGGGCCGAAGGTAGGTACCCCTTCGGAATTTCGTTTTGATGTAGGCTCCGGCTAGTGTTTCAGTATGCAGTTACCGGCCCTACTCTACGCGCCCCAGCCGCACGAACACCGGAAACCGTACTTCTCGCTCTTCTTCCCCCCAGATCCGCGTCAGGTCGTCGGCCAGGAGCAGTACGGCGTCCTGCCCGTGCTGCTTTTGGTACTTCACCACGCTCGACCAGGTGCGCAGGTAGTTCAGGAAGTGCCCAGCCGTCCAGCGGCGGGACTCCGTGAAATGCGCGTACTCCACGGCGGCGAAGGGAAAAGGCAGGCGGGTGTACTCGTCGTCGATGTGCCAGCGGTTTTCGTCCCAGTACGGGCGCATGGTTTCGGCGTAGAATCGGCGGATGAGCGGGTCCAAGTCGGCCCTAACCTGCACTAGGCCGTAGCCCCACTCAGCTACTACACCGCCGGGGCGCAGCACGCGGCGCACTTCCTGGTTGAATGCCTCGGGCTCAAACCAATGTACCGCCTGCCCCACCGTCACCACGTCCACCGACTGCGTGGGCAGGGCCGACTGCTCGGCCGGAGCCAGCTGGTAGGTGATATTGGGCAGCCGGGGCGCTTCGGCCAGCTGGGCCGCGCTGATGTCGGTGGCGGTGACGTGCGCAAAGTGGCGGGCCAGCACCACGGCCACCTGCCCGTTGCCGGTAGCACAGTCCCAGGCGTGGGCCCGGCCCGAAACGCGCGGTAGCAGCCACTCATACAATGCCGCCGGGTAGTCGATGCGGTAGCGGGCGTAGAGGCTGGCTTGATCGGAAAAACGGTCGAGCATGGGCGCGGAGGTTAGGGCGTTTGGAAAAGAAATGATTGGCCGGGCTCCTTAGAGACGCATATTTGCGGCGGCGCGTTGATTTCCTTTGCGAAGAAAGCACTAGCCGCACAGCCCGCAAGCCCTCAGACGTCTTACCCCTGCCTCCTATGTCCTCTCCTATTGCTACTGGCCTGCTGGCCTACGGTATGTCAGGGCGCGTATTCCACGCTCCTTTCCTGACGGCCCCCAACTTCCGGCTGCAGGCCGTGGTAGAGCGCACCCGCAAGGAAGCCGCGTCCCGCTACCCCGAGGTGCGCAGCTACGACAGTGTGGCCGAACTGCTGGCGGATGAGGCGCTGGAACTGGTCGTCGTGAACACGCCCAACGACACCCACTTTGACCTGGCCCGGCAGGCCCTGCAGGCTGGTAAGCACGTGCTGCTGGAAAAACCCGTTACGGCTACCCTGGCGGAACTGGACGAGCTGTTGGCCCTGGCTGCCGAGCAGGGCAAGCAGCTGCTGGCCTACCAAAACCGCCGCTGGGATGCCGACTTCCAGCTGGTGCGGCAAGTGGTGGAAAGCGGGCGGCTGGGCCAGCTCACGGAGGCGCACTTTCGCTTCGACCGTTACAAGCCCGGCCTCAACCCCAAGGTGTTCAAAGAAGACCCCACCGTGCCCGCTAGCGGCTTCCACTTCGACCTGGGCGCCCACGTGCTGGACGAGGCCCTGAGCTTGTTTGGCCGCCCTCAGCACGTACACGTAGCGCAGGCCAGTCAGCGGCCAGGCTCCCGCGTAGTCGATTATTTCCTTGCCCACCTCACCTACCCCGCCGGCCTGCAGGTGTTTGTAACGGTGAGCTTGCTGGCTGCCGCGCCGGTGCCCGCCTACGTGCTGCACGGCACGCAGGGCTCCTTCCAGAAGCGGCGCGCCGACGTGCAGGAAGCCCAGCTAGCGGCTGGCATGCGCCCAACGGATGCGGCCTATGGGTGGGAACCGGCCGAGGCCGCCGGACAGCTCACGATGGTTGAGGCCGATGGGCAGTTTTCCCACGCCACGCTGGAGGCCCCGCGCGGCAACTACTCTGGTCTGTTTGAGGCGGTGTACCAGACTATCCGCCACGGCCAGCCCTACCCCGTCCGGCCCGAGGAGCTGCGCTGGCAACTGGAGATTCTGGAGCAGGCCGCCGCAAGGCCAGCGAAGTAAGCTTCACCAAAGCAAAAAACGGTGCCAGGGCTTTGGTGAGTGCACGTGATGCTTACTTGATGTACTGGGCCAGCGTGGCCTGCAGGGCTTCGCCTTTCAGGTTGACCGCCACAATCTTGCCCGCGGGGTCAATCAGGTAGTTCTGTGGAATACCGCGCACGGCGTAGCTGCGGGCCGCGGCATTTTCCCACCCGCGCAGGTCCGATACCTGGGTCCAGGTCAGCTTATCGTCGGCAATGGCTTTCACCCACTTGGCGCGGTCCTTCTCACTATCGAGCGACACGCCCAATACCTCGAAGTTACGGCCCTTGTAGGCCGCGTAGGCGCGGGCCACGGTGGGGTTTTCCTGGCGGCAAGGGCCACACCACGAGGCCCAGAAGTCCACCAGCACATACTTGCCCCGGTAGTCGCGCAATGACACGGTTTTGCCATCCGGAGTTTGCTGGGTGAAGTCCGGGGCCGTGGCGCCGATGGCTACGGCTTTCAGCCCTTCCACCAGTTGACCATACTCCCGGCCCTGGGCTGTGTTTCTGAGTGCCGGGCTAAGGGCGGCATAAAGCGGGCCCACGGTGGCATACTGCGGCAAATCCAGCATCTGCATTCCCAGCAGCGCATCCAGGCTAACGAGTGAGTTTGGGTTAGCTTTAATAAAGGCGTAGTTGGCCGTGGCAATCTGCTTATAGAAGGCTTCAAAGCGGGACTTCAGCTTCTCCGTGAAGGCTGGGTCCTGCCGTTGCTGCTCGGTAGCCTGCTGGATTTCGGCCCCAAAGGCCTGCATAGCGCTAATAATGGGCTTCAGGGAAGCATCGAGTCGCGCGTAGTCCTTGTTCAGTGGCCCCCCGGCAATGGTGGCGTGGGTGAGCGAATCGGGACTGGTGACCAACACCGGATTGGCCTCCAGGTACACGCGCGTACGGTCGCCCGGCTGTCCATACAAACTGCCCAGCCGGCCGTTGCGCCGCATAATCAGCTCGGCCATACCAGGCGCTTCGGTGGTGCCTTTCAGCTCGAATACTCCATTTTTAATCGTAGCAGAGTCCGTGACGGTCATTCCTCGCAGCAAATACACCTTGGCCGGGGCGCTCAGCGGACCTAGCTTGCCTTTGATGGTGAACGAAGTGGCTGATTGCGCAGATGCCAGCCCCGGCGCAGCCAGCAGCAGGGCGAGTAGATACTTTTGCATAGGAATAGAAACGAAGTGAATGGAGCTACTGCCGTTGGCGCATTGGCTCCAGTAGGCAGCCGGGCCAAGTAACGCATAAAACGCTGCGACTAATATGGCGGATTGTGTGTTAGCCTGATAGAGCGGCAGATAAGTCCGCAGGCAGCCCAACCGTATCTACCAAGCCTGCACGTGCGTCCACATGCAAATCCCTGTATCTTTGTTGCAGACCACCGGCGCCTTTCGGGGCTGTTTTAGCTGGTCTGGCCGCACCGGCTGCTTTCCGCTCCTCCACCGTGCGCCGCTGCAAGCTGACCAGAGACTCAGGGTCAGCCATTTATCATCCTAATTCTCGCTGAACCTTGACGTTTCACGAATTCAACCTTCACGACGACCTGCTGGCTGGCATTGATGCCATGAACTACCAGCAGGCCACGCCCATCCAAGAGCAGGCTATTCCCAAGATTCTCGACGGCAAAGACCTGATTGCCTGCGCCCAGACCGGCACCGGCAAAACGGCGGCTTACCTGCTGCCCCTGCTCGATAAGATTTCCCACGCCAAGCACGGCACCACCAGCACCCTGGTATTGGTGCCCACCCGCGAGCTGGCCACCCAGATTGACGAGCAGGTGACGGGCTTTGGCTACTTTGTGGAAGCCAGCTCCATTGCCATCTATGGCGGCGGCAAAAGCGAAAACTGGGAGCAGCAGAAGCGCGCCCTTACCTCCGGGGCCGACATCATCATTGCCACGCCCGGCCGCCTCATTGCCCACATGCAAATGGGCTACGTGAAGTTCGAGGACCTGAAGTATCTGGTGCTCGACGAAGCCGACAAGATGATGGACATGGGCTTCTCCGATGACATCCTGAACATTGTGCGCCAGCTGCCCAAGCACCGCCAGACGCTGCTGTTCTCGGCCACCATGCCCAACAAAATCCGCGACTTCTCCCAGCAGATTCTGCAAAGCCCCGAGGAAATCCGTCTGGCCGTAAGCAAGCCCGCCGCCGGCATCGACCAGCAGTTCTTCATGGCCTTCGACCGCCAGAAGATTTACCTGCTGGAGCACATCATCAAAACCCAGGATGTGCAGAGCATGGTGCTGTTTACGAGCCAGAAAGCGGCCGTGGCCGGCATTGTACGGGCCGTGAATAAGCTGGGCGTGGAGGCCCGCGGCATCAGCTCCGACCGTACCCAGGAAGAGCGCGAGGAAATCATGCGCGCCTTCAAAAACAAGCAGTTCCCCATTCTGGTAGCCACCGACGTACTCAGCCGCGGCATTGACATCGACTCCCTCAGCCACGTGGTGAACTACGATATTCCGCGCGCCGCCGAAGATTACGTGCACCGTATTGGGCGCACCGCCCGCGCCGCCACCAAAGGCACGGCCATCACCTTCATCAGCGACCAGGATCAGGACCGTGTGCTCAAGATTGAGAAGCTCATTGAGCGCGAAATCGAGAAGCAGAACATTACCGAAAGCCTGGGCCTGGGCGAAGCGCCCGAGTTTGACCCCAAACGCTTCAGCGGCCTGCGGGGCAAAATTGGTGGTCGGCCCGAGCGGGGCGGCCGCTCCGGCGGCAGTGGTGGCAGCGGCGGGCGTGACCGGGGGCCTCGCCCCGAAGGAGGCCGCGGGCCCCGCGGGGAAGGTGGCCGCTCCGGCGGCCGGGGCGAAAAAGGCTCCCGCCCCGAGCGGGGCGACAAGCCTGACGCCGACCAGCAGGCCCGCATTGCCCGTGCCGAGGCGGCACTAGCGGCTCTCGACGCCGGCCAGGCCCCTGCCCAACCCTACCAGCGCCCCCCGCGTGAGCCCCGCCCCGAAGGCGAACGGAAAGAAAGCACCGGCCAGGCCCGTCCACCGCGTGAGCCGCGTGCACCCCGCCCACCCCGTCCCGAAGGCGAAGCTGCCGGGACACAACCACGCGCCGAAGGTGAGCCAGCCGGCGAAGGCCAGCGCCGCCGCAAGCGCGGGGGCCGCAACCGCAAGCGCACCGACCGGCCGGCGGGCAGCAGCCCCGAAGCAACGCAGTCGGCCCCGGCTGCCCCAAGCGCCGAGTAATACTCAGTCTTTAAAAAGCCCTGCTTATTTAAACGGGCAGGGCTTTTTTTATGAGCCAGTCAGCCCGGGTAGCTCAGACTTCGCAGATAAGAAAACACCTTCCCCGCAGAGCAGAGAAGGTGTTTGCGGGTTTAACCTACCTAAGATTTCCCGGATTATCTTACCAGTAGCAGGCGCTGGGTATGCATCTTTCCGTCGAGGCGCAGGCGGCAGGTATACACGCCGGCACCCAAATTTCGGGCGGCCAAGGCTACCTCATATGCCTGGCCTTGCTCCGCTAAGCCATCATACAGCGTAGCCACCAGCTGGCCCAGCGCATTGTACACCTGAACCTGGGCCTGGGCTTTCTGCATGGAGCGGAAACGAATGGTTGTACGCTCGTTGAAGGGATTTGGATACGCCGTAAATACCTGCTCTAATGTGGGTTGAGCAGCACGTAAGGCGGAAGAGCGGCTTTCGGCCTGCCCGGCGTTGCACCCGCCAAGCTGGTCCTGGTGCCCGGTAAGGTGTTGAGCCACGGCATTGGCCGCCACGCACAGTTCCTGCCCTTTGTGGCACACTAGCACTTTATCGTTGTTGTTGCCGCAGCGGGCATCTACTACCGTGAGGGTCACACTCGCGGTAGCCGTGCAGCCATAGCGGTTGGTGGCGGTAACAGTGAGCGGATAAGTACCGGGCTTCGTAGCCGTGAAAACGGGCTGGGCCACGGTGGTGTTGCTCAAGCCTTCAGTAGGGCTCCATTGGTAGCTGCTGCCCCCACTAGCTGTCAGCGTTACGCTCTGGGGGCCATAGCCGAGATATAGCGTAGTGGCTACGCCGCCGGTGTAGGTGGTATTGTTTGGCGTAACGGTAATTGCAGCAACCGGCAGCTCGCCGGTAACCGTGACGGTGGCGGGAGCCTGAGCCTGGTTGCCACTGGCGTCGCGCGCAGTCAGCATTACCCGGTTGGGGCCTAGGTTGGCACAGGTGAAGGTGGCGGGCTCCACGCTCAGGGTCTGGATTCCACAGGCATCACTTGAGCCATTGTCAATATCGGCACCAGAAATGGTGGCCACGCCGTTTACCAGTTGTACGCTGATGTTCCTGGTGGCGGCCGTCGGTGCTAGCTGATCCAGCACGGTTACCACGGCAGTAGCGGTAGCTACGTTGCCGTTGGCGTCGGTTACGCTGAGCACCACAGAATTTGGGCCCAGGTTTGCGCAGCCGAAAATGGTCTGACTGGCTTTCAGGGAAGCTATACCATAGGCATCCCGGCTGCCATTGTCGAGGTCGGCGGCAGCAATGGTAGCCTAGCCCTGGGCATTCAGGACCACAGTTAGGTCCTTGGCCAGCGCCAAGGGTGGCACTTTATCTTCGACCACAAACGACCACAGGTCCCCGGCCGCTACCACGCCGCCCGTGTTGCTGTCTACACGCCAGAAATACTGCCCCAGAGCACTTGTTTCGGGCAAAGTATACGTGGTGGAGGTGAGGCCGGTAGCCTGCACGCGCAAGTCGGCGGGTGAGGTGCCCAGCAACAGATTGTAGGTAGTGGCCGAGCCATTCCACTGCAGGGTGCCACTCTCGGGGCTCACTCCATTCGTCGGGGCCGGAGCCGTAGCCGCCGCCAGCGTGGTGTTGGCACTGGTAATGTACCAGCGCTGGCACAGGGCTCCGTTCTGGTCCCAGAGCGCCAACTGCGTGCCCGCCGTGGTAGAGGCGGCCGGCACTTCAATCACCCGCGTCCCGGTCAGGGAAGTCATCAGATAGGCCCCATCGGCCGTGCGCTCAATCTTAAATTTCTGGCAGTTGTTGTTCAGGTAGGGCCAGAGCTGCAGCTTGGCCCCATTGCCTGCGTTGCAGTTCACCACGTCGGCGGCCAGGCCGCCCTGGGCATTGGTAATCTTGTAGGTGCCGTCGCCAACGGGCGTAAAATCCCATTTCTGACACGTGAGGTTGTTGTATTGGCCCTGGGCAATGGCTTGGCCCTGCACCCCGGTGCAGCCCCAGGCATCCCACGACAACCCGCTGTTCTGGTTGGTGACGCGGTAGCGCCCCGCCGCCACCCAGTCGCGCGTCACGAAGGGCCAGCCATCCACGGAGCTGATGCCCATATTAGCAATGTCGAGCTTGGCATTGCCATTGTCGTTTCGGTCGTAGTAGTGCAGGGAAACGAAGTTGGTGCCGTTTTCGCGCAGCAGGCCAAAGTGACCGGGGCCTACGTACTTGCCCGAAGTGGCCAGCAGCCGGGTGCCACCATTGCTGCGCAGGTCTACGTTGCTTTTATCTACGTAAGGCCCGTTGATGTTGGTGGAGCGGCCCATTACCAGGAAGTAGGTACTATTTACTCCTTGGCAGCAGGCTCCACGGTTCACCACCAGGTAGTAGTAGTTGCCTTCTTTGAACAGATAGGGCGCCTCCCAGGAAGCCCGGTTTCCACCGGCCACGTGTACAATGGGGGCTCCTGCTTTTCTCAGGCCGGTGGCTGCATCTAGTTCTACGACGCCAATTCCGCCGGAAAACGAGCCGTAGGTCATATATACCCGGCCATTACTGTCCTTGAGCAAGGCCGGATCAATGGCGTTAATATCCGTCTGGGTGGCAGAAGAAACCACCATCCCCAGATCGGTCCATTTGTAGTAGGGAGAGTTTTGGTCCAGCGTAGGGCTGGTAGCTACCCCAATGGCCGAGCGGGGCGACCCAAACGTGGAGCAGGAGTAGTAGAGGTAGTACTTCCCGTTCATGTACAGCACGTCCGGGGCCCAGAAGGTCCCGTCGAACCCCGGTACTGCCTGGTTGATCCAGGTGGGCCAGGTGCCAATGGGGAACACCGTTTTGGGTGCACTTTGCCAGCGGAACAGGTCGGTGGAATAGGCCGCATAAATCCCGGCACCCGTGGTAAACATCCAGTACTTGTTGCCGTCTTTTACGAGGGTTGACGGGTCGTGGGAGCCGTAAGCACCATCCAGCGCTGCTACCCGGCCCGCCAGGCCCAGTACCAGCAGCCACAGCAATACTCCCCTGCTGGCCATACGCCACCAAGCAGATAGATTTGCAGGAGTCAGCTGGCCGGAACTGTGTTGGTTAGCCAGGCCATTTGTTGCATTGAGTTTTGGGGGTTGAAGTACAAGCTGCATCATGAGAAAAATATGTGGGAATTGGAAAAAGATGAACACAATCGATTGTGAGAATACAGAAAGCTCGATTCACAATCGATTGTGTATTGCTTCAAGTAGTAAGGACTAGGACAGAAAAGACAGTTGAGAGTGGTAGGCGGCTGGCTGGTTTATTATGCGCCGGGTAAGGTAGAGCTTAGCGCCAAGGCCTTCGCACTTCGTAAAGTAATGGAAGTTATTGGTAAGAGCCTATATCCTCGCTCTTTAATGAGGGTTATAACATTTTGGCCTGTCGCACCAAGTCTCCTGCATAGGCTCCTCAACACGGGCCTGAAACACCCGCAGCAACGGCCGTTTGCGCATGAAAAAGCCGCTTCTATTGCAGTAGAAGCGGCTCGGTACGCGGCACTCACCCAAAATTCAACTAGATACTCATCGTCACAATTCCGTGGGCGGGACAAGTGGTACGAGCCGCCTTGCCATCAATCAGCAATTGAAAATCTACTGCCTTGTCTCCCTTGTTCATGGCCACGACGGCAATGTTGCCATCGGTATTCAGAAAGGCCGTGGCTTGCAGCTGCCCGCTAAACGAGGAGCATACGATGCGCTTGGCCCCGGGCCGCACGAACTTCGAGAAGTGCCCAATGTAGTAGAAGGAGTTCATGTAGTGCACGTCGCCCGTGCGGGTGTCGGCAATGATGGGGGCGTAGCAGTAGTTCTGCACGTGGTTGGGCCCACCCTTCTCGTCCAGAATCATGTTCCAGTCCGTCCAGCCATCCGACCAGTTGTTCAGGTCCTGGATGATGGACTCGCCGTACTTCTCGCCCCATTGCCACTCCTTGATGCGGCTGAAATCGAAGGGGTACAGGCAGCCCTCCGTGAACAGCAGGTGCTTATCGGGCCAGGCATCGTGGACCTGCTGCACGTTCTCGTAGTTGTCATCCATGTACCAGTGAAAGGCGGTGCCCCACACGTACTGGGCCGTTTCGGGGTCGTTGAGGGCGGCCGCGGCGCGCTGCACCATGGGCCCGCGGTTGTGGTCCCAGATCATGAGCTTGAGCCGGTCAAGGCCGGAGCGCCGCAGCTCGGGCCCTAAGAAGTTCTTTACAAAGCTGGCTTCCTCGTCGGCCGTGTAAATACACGACTCCCAGGTTTGCACCGCCAGGGGCTCGTTTTGCACTGTGAGGCCCCAAATAGGCACGCCAGCTTTTTCGTATTCCTTAACGAAGCGTGAGTAATAGCGGGCCCAGGCCCGGCGGTGTTCGGGGCGCAGCTTGCCCCCCTGCAGCATGTTGTCGTTGGTTTTCATCCAGGCCGGGGGGCTCCAGGGCGAGGCATACATGGTAATGGCGCCGCCGGCGGTTTTCAGGGCTTCGCGGATGAAGGGCAGCCGGAACTTCTCGTCGTGGGCCAGGGAAAAGCTGGTTAGGGCCGTGTCGCCCGGCGCAACGTACGTGTACATGTCGCTGCTGAAGTCGCAGCTGTTGATGTGCGTGCGCCCCAGAGAGTAGCCGATGCCTTTACTCTTATCGAAGTAGGCGCTAAGAATTTCCTGCTGCTTGGCTTTGGGGAGCTTATAAAATGTTTCAGCGGAAGCATCGGTGAAAGCCCCGCCAATGCCCACGATGGTCTGAAACGTGCGGCGGTAATCTACGAACAGCGTGGCCACGTTCTCGCCGGGCTGGCCGCTGGGCTCGAAGCTTACCGGAGCTTTGCGGGCCAGCCGGTCGTTGGTGTTTTGGGCCGTTACGTATACTTCGGCCTGCCGCACGTTGGGCGTAGGACCCGTGTAGGCAGTTGCGGTGGAACTAGTGGTTTTGGCCAGTTGGGGGCTACAGGCCACCAGCGCGGCCCCAAGTCCCAGGGTAGTCAGGAAAAAACGGGTAGAAAACATAGGCAGGAGGATTAACCGTCACGCCCCAAGGCGAGAGCAGCTAAAGCAAGAGCGGTGAGGCGGGAAAACAGGCTAATACACTTCCAGCTGACGGGTATAGGCGTTGTTGTCTTCCAGCCATTCCTTCAGCTTCTTGTCGGAGTCGATGGTGGCTTGCACGGAGAGCTTGCCGACTGCCGGGGCCTTCCAGGTGCTTTGAGTAGCCGGCAGCAGCATGGCCTGGCCCGGCTGCAGCGTCACGCTGGTACCCGGCGCGCTGGCCACAGTGGCATTGTTGACGGAGAAGCTCAGGTTCAGCTTCTGCCCGGTTACCGGCGCATTGCCGAGGTTGCGCACCAAGGCATAGAAGCGTACTTGCTCCCCAGCCTTGGGGAAGCGCGGCAGGCTGAATACCTCGGTTACTTTCAGGTCGGGCCGGGGGGCACCGCTTTTCAGCGTCAGGTCCTGAGTTAGGGGCAGCCGGTCGGAGGCGCCCCCGACGCGCACGGTATAGCGGCCGGCATTTACCTGGTAGGCTTTCTGCTGCTCGTTCCAGCGGTAAAAGTCCTCGGCGGTGAGCTGGAACGTAACCGTTTTCTTTTCGCCCGGGGCCAGCGCCACGCGCTCAAAGCCTTTCAGCTCCTTTTTTGGAATCCATACCGGCGAGTTGTGCGTGGTCAGGTAGAGCTGGGTTACTTCATCGCCGGCCATTTTGCCGGTGTTCTGCACGTCTACCATCACCTGCACCGGGGCACCAGCTACCAGGGAATTGCTGGCTGTGCGGAGGTTGGTGTACTGGAAGGAGGTGTAGCTGAGCCCAGCCCCGAAGGCAAACTCCGGCGTCAGGGCTTTCTCATCAAACCACCGGTAGCCATTGCCGAAGTCGTCGGTGAAATCGTCGTTCCATTCCGGTAGCTGGGCGTCGGCGGTGGGCATAGTCACGGGCATGCGGCCCGCGGGGTTATAGTCGCCGAACAACACGTCGGCCAGGGCTGTACCGGCTTCCTGCCCAGCGTAGAACGAGTACAGCAGGCCTTTGGTAGCCGGTAGACTTTCGTGCATCGACACGACGCCCCCGCTTTGCAGCACCACCACCAGATTCGGATTGACCCGGGCCAGGGCCCGAATCAGCTGCTGCTGCATGCCGGGCAACGTGGTGGAGTTGTTTACCCGGTCGCTGCCGCCGTTGTACCCCTCCCCTTCCTGGGTCAGGTCGAGGCCGCCGGCAAACACCACGACATCGGCTTGGCGGGCCAACTCCGTAGCGGCGCGGAAGCCTGTGGTATCGATACTATTAATGTCGCAGCCTTTGGCGTAGTACACCTTGGTGGCGCCGAGTTTGGTGTCGAGGCCTTGCTTGAGGCTCACGGCGTAGGCCGGCGTCGTCTCGCTGCTGCCAAAGCAGTTCAGGTTCGACTGATCGGCATTGGGGCCGATAACGGCAATGTGCTTAACTGCAGCTTTGCTGAACGGCAGAATGTTGCCCGTGTTCTTCAGCAGCACAATGGACTCACGCGCGCCTTGCAGGGCCACTTCCTTGTGCGCTGCGGTGTTAGCCGATTGCGCCGGCGAAGAGGTAGGGTAGAAATCCAGCATCCCGGCCATGATCTTGGTGCGCAGTACATTGCGCACGGCCGCATCGATTACGCTCATGGGCACTTTGCCGCTGGCGACCAGCCCGGGCAGATCCTTCTGATAGTCGTCGGAGCCCATGCAGATGTCGTTGCCAGCCACAATGGCTTTTTGGCTGTCATGTACCGCATCCCAGTCCGATACCACGTAGAACGGAAAGCCCCAGCGCTGGCGCAGCACCGTATTCATCAGGTACGGGCTTTCGGCTGCGTGCTCCCCGTTGATGAGGTTGTAAGATGACATCACGCTCAGCGGCCCGCCTTCCTGCACGGCCATGCGGAAGTTGTAGCCAAACTGCTCCATCACGCCGCGGTCGGTGAAAATCTGGTTGCGGGTGTGGCGCGTGCTCTGCTTGCCTTCAATCATGAAGTGCTTGGCCGTGGCTATAACCGGAGTGGTTTGGATGCCGCGGATGGTATAGCCGCTCAGCTGCCCGATGAGAAAAGGGTCTTCGCCCCCGGCTTCGGCATTGCGGCCGGCGCGCGGGTCCTGCACGATGTCGAGGCAGGGCCCTAACTGCTGATGCTTGCCGTACGCCCAGAACTCCTCACCCATGGCTTGCCCAAGGCGGTAAGCCAAGGCCCGGTCCCAGGTAGACGCCACGGCCATGCCCGTGGGGAAAGACGAGGCCCGCTCGAAGCGCACCCCATGGGGGCCATCGTCCATCACAAAGCCCGGTACTTTCAGCCGGTCGTTGGTGGGCGTGGTCATAAATCCGTTGTTGTAAAGCTGGGCCAGCTTTTCTTCCGTGCTCATCTGCTTGAGCAGGGCCTCCACGCGGGCATCGGCGGTGGACGGCAGTTGCTGGGCTTGCGCCGGGCCGTAGCTCAACAGGCCAAGAGAGAATACAAACGCCGCACGACGAAACGACTCTAGAAAATTCAGCATAAATCAGTGGGGTGGAACGCTTAGCTGCCGCTCATCGAAATGACGGCCACATCAGGCAGAGAAGACAATAGAAGAGGTGCTGTGCCCCGGCGTTAGGCCGTTCTGACGTGTCCTTTCAGGCCGTACCAGAGAATGTAGGCGTAGCAAAGCACGGGCAGCAGCAGGGCCAGGCGCAGGGAGCTGGCGTCGGCCACGGCCCCGAAGAGCATGGGCACCAGGGCTCCCCCCACGATGGCCACGTTCAGCAGGCCCGAGGCTTCCTCCGTGTGGCGCCCCAGCCCGGCCACGGCCAGCGTGAAGATGGTGGCAAACATGATCGAGTTCATCAGCCCCACGGCCAGCAGGCTC
>NZ_VTHL01000018.1:0-107480 GCF_008271285.1 Hymenobacter lutimineralis
GGTGCCCCCACCCGTACCCGGACGACCCAAAGTGTGCGGTTCGACCAATTTCCATTCCCGTTCGCTTAATTCATGGCGGCGTAGCATGCCGCTAAGCTACGACCACTGTCCACACTCCCTAGTTAGTCCGCATTTATGGCCCAACGCTACGCTCTGTATTTCCTGTTTATGCTGGCTTCCTTGCCCGCGCTGGCGCAGCGGCCCAAGCCGGCGGCGGCTACCCTGCCCCCGGTCGATACGGTTTACTTTGACCGCGACTGGGAGCGGACCGAAACGCTGGAGGAAGTAGCTTACGCCCGCATTGCCCGGCACGACGCGGCCGGCAAAACCATCGGGACCGTACGCGACTACTTCTACCCGTCGTGGAAAAAGCAGTGGGAGGGCAAAATGGCCGCGGAAAATCCCGACAAGCCCACGGGTCTGTGCTGCGGCTGGCACGAGAACGGGCAGGTGAGCTTTCGCGGCACCTACGTTAACGGCGTGCAGCAAGCCGATTTTCGCAGCTGGCACGACGACGGGCGCGAAATCAAGTGTGCGTCCCAACTGCAGGACGCGCTGCCGCTCAGCAACGCCACCATTCACTGCAGCAACTGCATGCACACCAGCCGGAAGGTCTTTACCGTGGACTTGCCCGTGGGCACGGTCGGCATCGTCTACAAACTCGACGTGCGCGACGAAGGCCAGCCCCCTATTTCCTGGTCGACGGCGCTGGCCGTGGCGGCCGTGGCGGGCAGCGGCGGGGCGGCTGCCCCCGCCCTGCTCAGCACCGCGGCCACGGCCCTCACCAAGCAGGGCAACAACGCCCCGCCCACGGTGAGCACCAAGTGCCACTGGTACATCACCCCCGATGAAAGCGCAGCCCAGCAGTTTTTGGCCACCAAGGGCACCATCACCCGGGACAAGATGTGCTTCCGGGCGGCGGAGAACACGCCCCAGGAAACCCGGCCCCTGGCCCTGCCGGCGGGTACGCGGCGCCTCTACGTGTGCGTGAACAACGACAACTACACCACCGACGCGACGGCGACGCTCAGTGTAACGGCCCTGGTGCAAACCTGCCAGTAAGCGCGTGCCAGGCGTTACCGGCGCGGCTGCGCCTCCCGCAAGCCAGACGCGGACGCCGGCTGCTTCGTCAGTTGGCCGTGCGGGCCGGGCCGGTCCACGCACAGGCTGGTAAGGAAATCGGCCCTGCCGGTGCCCGGTTGAAGCCGGTCCAGGCGGTGAACCAGCTGCTGCCAGGCAGCTTCCGTTTCGGCCGCCGAAGGCTCGGCCATTTGCTGTGCCAGGCGGCGGCACAGGTGCTCGAATTGCTTAATGCGCATGCAGTAACATAAAGCTTAAGGGGAAATGCATGGGTGGCGGACCAGCCACGCGTTACTGGTGAAATCGCATTCTGACCGGCAAAAGGTTGCCTGCCAGGAAACTATGCAAGGAACGCTGGGGATGGTGTAAGCCTTGGCAACGGGCAGGCCCAGCACCTCGGCGCTGCGCTTGCCTGCGCTAGTAGTGGAAGGTGAGTCCGGCACCCCAGCCGTACTGGTTGTCGTAGTTGGTGCTCAGCGAGGCGTATTTGCTGACCATGTAGCGGAAGCCGAGGGTGAACTCCTTGTCCGTATTGGCGCTGATGTCCATGAACACGTTGTTGCTCAGGGGCAGGTCGCGGCGTTCCAGGCGCAGGCGCACCTGGCCGGTCAGGTCCGTGCGCAGTTCGGCCCGTACCAGCATCGGCAGCAGGTAGTACACGCCGACTTCGGCCTGCCGGCGGAAGTTGCGGTTGTTCTCGGCCGTACGACGGTTGCCGCCTTCAGCATCTGCTTCCGAGCGCAGGGTTTTATTGTCCCGGAAGTCGTACCCGACGAAGCCGGCCCACAATTGCCGCTTGTCGAGGTAGCGCAGCAGGTGGGTTTCGGTTTCGTAGTTGCCCTGGTAGTTCACGCGGCCCTCAAATTCGAGCGCGTTGCGGTTGTTGGAGAGGTTGCCTTCCAGGTAAGCGGCTTGCGAATGCACCGAGAGGTCAAACCAGGGGTACACCGCGTTGTCTTCGCGCTTGAGCATGCGGTAGTTGCCTTGGGCATACTCGTTCTGGGGGCTGGCGTCGTAGCTGATGATGCGCGCCATGCCGGCCATCATGTGGTAGAGGATGTGGCAGTGGAAAAACCAGTCCTGCGTCTCGTTGGCCTCAAACTCGATGGTCACGGTGCCCATGGCCGGGATATCGAAGGTGTGCTTCATGGGCGAGTAGGCGCCCTGGGCGTTGACCAGGCGGAAGAAGTGCCCGTGCAGGTGCAGCGGGTGGCGCATCATGGTCAGGTTGGTGAAGGTCATGCGCACGTTCTCGCCCCGGCGGATGGGGATGTTGTCGGCCTCCGAGAGAGTCTTGTTGTCGAACGACCAGAGGTAGCGCAGCATGTTGCCGGTGAGCGTGAGCTTGATGTCGCGCCACTGCCGGGTAGAATCCAGCGTCGTCGGGTTCAGGGCCCGCAGCTGGTTGTAGTCAAAATCGCCGCCCGAGCCACCCATGCTCATGCCGGCCATACTGCCGCCGCCGCTCATGTCCATGCCGGCCATGCTGCCGCCTTGGTCCTGCATGGTGCCCATGCTCTTGCCGCTCTTTTCCTGCATGCTCATCGGCCGGTCCGGCGGCGAGGGCGCCGTGGCGGCGGGCATGGTGCCGTTTTTCATGTCCATCCCTTGCATGGAGGGCTCTGCGGGCGAGGTGGGCTGCTGCCCGCCGGGCATGCGCATGCCTTTCATCTCCCCACCGCCCCCTTTCATGTTCATGCCCTTCATGCCGGCGCCCTGGGGGGCCATCTGGCCGTTGCCGCCCATGTCCATGCCGGTCATGTTGCCCATGCTGCCCATTTCCCGCATCATCTGGAAGTAGTTGATGCGCGGCAAGTCGGGCGCTTTCAGCGGCTCCCCGGCCCCGAAGTAGCTGGAGGAGTAGCCGGTGATGTCGTTGGCCGTGGCCCGCAACTCGGCGGCGCCCGCGGGCGGGATGGTCACCAGCAGGTCGTAGGTTTCGGCCGTGGCAATTTCGAGCTTGGTGACGGGAAAAGGCTCGACGTTGATGCCATCGGCGGCGATGACCTGCATGGGCCCGCCGGCGTACTGCAGGTAGAAGTACGAGGAGGCGCTGCCGTTGATGATGCGCAGGCGCACGACTTCCCCGGGCTTGGCGTCGGGGTAGTAGCTTTTCTCGCGGCCGTTGGTGAGAAACTTGTTGTAGTAGATGTCCGTCAGGTCCATGGCCGGCATGCGGCCCCACTCCTGCTTGACTTTATCTTTGAAGTAGCCGGCCGCAATAGCCTCGCCGTAGCTCTGGGTGGCGCCTTTTTGCACGGCAAACCACTCGCCGGCCCGCTTGAGGTAGCGTAGCACTTCCTTAGGCGGGTGGTCGGTCCAGTCCGAGAGCAGCAGCACGTACTCCTTGAGCTCGTACTTGACTTCGCGGGGTTGAATGACGATGGAGCCATACAAGCCGTTCTGCTCCTGCAGCATGGTGTGGGAATGGTACCAGTAGGTGCCGCTCTGGATGAGCGGAAACGTGAAGGTGTGCGTGCCGCCCGGCTCGATGGGGGCCGTGTTGAGGTAAGGCACGCCGTCGTACTGGTTGGGCAGCAGGATGCCGTGCCAGTGAATGCTGGTTTCCACGTCCATCTGGTTGTGCACCCGGATAATGGCCGTGTCGCCCTCGGTGAAGCGCAGCGTGGGCGCCGGAATCTGCCCGTTGATGGCGATGGCCAGACGGGTTTTGCCGGTGTAATTCACCCGGCGCTCGTCCACGTACAGGTCGTATTCAACCCGGTGGCCGGCGTGGCCGGAGCGGGGTGCCACCACGTAACCCCGCAAGTCCTGGTCCGGGGGCGGCGTCGCCAGGCCATTGGCCGCTTTGCCTTTGGGCATGGCCTGGTGCTGGGGCATCTGGGCGGCCAGAGGCAGCCAGCCAAGTGCAAAGAATAGCAGAGCAAATAATCTCATCAGCACATTACTGTTTAGCAGGTTTGGGTTTGCTGCGGGCGGGATTGTTGTCCTCGAAGCGGAACTTGTCCATGGGGTTGGTGGGCATGCTCATTTGGGGCATGGCCTGGTCTTTTTCCATGCCGGGCATGTTGCGCATATTGTCCATCGGCGGCATGGTTTGCTTGGGCTGCTTCGGGCTCGGAGCCTGCATGCCCGGCATATTCCCCATGGCACCCATGCCTTCCATGCCGGGTTGGGTGGTGGCCGGCTTTTTCGCGCCTGCTTTCGGCTGGCTCATCCCCGGCATGTTCTCCATCCCGGGCATTGCATTCATGGGCTGTTGCTTGGCCGGGCGGCTCATCTCCATGCCGGCGGGCATGGGCTGAGCGCTTTTTGCGGCGGGCATGTTCATGCCGGGCATGCCTGGCATGGCGCTTTTAGGGGAGGACGGCCGAGCCTGACCAGCCGGCTTACCGCCGGGCATGTTCATGTTGTCCATCGCACCGGGTGCAGTGCTGCTGCCCTTTTTGGCAGGCGCGGGCGCGCTCATGTCCATGCCGGGCATGGCGGTTGAACCCGGGGCGGCGTTCGAGCCGGGCGAAGCGGGTGCATTGCTACCGTTGTGGTCGTCGGCACCTTCTGCCTCGTCGTGGCGGTTGGCACCCATATCCATGGCGGGCATGGTTTCCTCGCCCCCGTGGCCGTGGCTTTTGTCGAGCAGGCGGCCCTGGGGGCCTACGCCCTCGACGTAGACGAGCTGCGCCCCGCGGTGCCCGGCTACCGATAGCACGCCGGCCGTGGCCACGGCCGACACCAGCACCAGGATTTCGTAGGCCCGCCGCTGAATCTTGAAAAACGTGCCGATACCGGCCAGCAGCAAGGTGATACCGGAAAGCCACAGCGTGTAGCCCGCGAACTTTTCGTGGGCCTCGAAAACGGCGGCGGCCCGGGGGGCCAGGCCCGTAGGCATGGCGTGGAACACGGTGCTGGCGGCCAGGGCGCCCAGAAAGCCCCCGGCCATTACCCCTATGGTAATCCACTTCACCGGGGGCCAATCCTTATATACGTTCAGCGCCTGCAGGCCAGCGCTGAGCAGCAGCAGGACAATGGGCAAATGCACCACCAAGGGGTGCAGGTTGGGAAAATCTGAAAACATAGGCGCAGGCAAAGTTTCAAAAGCGGGAATCCGCCAAAAGCGCCGGGCCCCTGCAGGGCCCCGGCGCCACAACGGTTTCCGGGGTGAAGTGCTGCCCCTGCTCCCTGGCCACTACCAAGCCAAGGAAGGCTAATAGTGCTGCCTGACTTTCGAAATAGCAATATGCAGGGGGAGGCCAGCCTATTCCCTTACGCAGGCCGGCCCGGGTAATGTTTGCTGCAATTGAGCGCCCGGCCTACATAATTTCCATGCTTCTGGCTCCGCAGACCTATGAAAAGCAAAAACGCCCGGCAGAGCCGGGCGTTTTACCAGAAGGCAGCGCAGGCGCTCAGGCTTCCTGAATCGTAAAGCCGGCCTCCTCCACGGCCTGCACCACCTGCTCGGCGGTGAGCTTGTCGGAGTTGACAGTCAGTATCTTGTCGGGGTTGGCCGTGTCCACTTGCCAGTTGCCGGCGCCGGCTTGCTGGTTCAGGGTCGGCGTTACGGCTTTAATGCAGCCGCCGCAGTTGATATTGGTCTTGAACTGAAGGGTTTTCATGGGAAGAGAAGTTAGAGTCTGCCGAGCTGGTCGGGTTCAGGTGTAGAACGCGCAAAACTAGGCCCGCGTGCCGCGCCAAGGGTACAGAATTGTGCCGGACGCTTACATGATTTGCACGCCCATCCGGCTTAGTGGTGCCCCAGTCCCCCGCCCAGCAGGTGCACGATGAGGAACACCAGCACCAGCCCAAGCAGGCCCCACAGCACGTACCGGCCCCAGGAAGCAGGCACGGGTACGGCCGCCGCAGGTTCCCGCCGCTGTTGCAGCCAGGTGCCGATGCGTGCCCAGGGTTTGTACACGGAGATGGCCGTGGCCGCGAGCAGCACCCCCAGCGCCGCGGCCGCGTCGGCTACCAGTTGGATGCGCATGCCCCGCAGCTCCGTCGCGGTAAGGTCGGCTTTCGCGGCTACGGCTGCCAAGTAGCTGATGGGCTGCATGTGTACTAACAGCAACAGCGTGGCGGCCACCGTCAGCAGCAGCTTGACCAGCACCCAGTAGTGCTTGAACAAGCCCCACGGCGTGCCCAGCGCCTGCACCACGCCCGTGAGCAAGGCCGCGAAGCTGGATGGTACAATGGCATACCAGCCGCTCAGGCCCATGGCCAGATACGCGGCGCGCACCAGCGGGGTCTCGTGGCTGGTAAGGCCCGTAACCGCCAGCGCCAGAAAGACGGCGACGGCCCCCAGCCACCCCACGGAAAACGTGATGTGGGCCGTGAGCAGGAGCTTTCGCAACGGAGGAGTCAGGGTCATGGAAGTAGGCATCGGGGGCGGTAGCGTTGACCCAAAACTAGTGGCGGGCATGTGGGTTGTCGTACACGATTACGCCAGGGGCTTACATAATTGAAAGTCGGTAAAGCAAAAAGCCAGCCTGTTGGAACAAGCTGGCTTTGACAACATTTTGGGGCGCTTTAAGCAGCTACGCTCACGCCTTGGCGGCAAGCTGCTTCGCAACGGCGGCAGGCTTCGGCGCACTCGCGGCAGTGCTCCATGTGGGCGGCGTGCTTTTCGCACTCGTCGCCGCAGGCCTTGCAGATTTCGGCGCATTCGCGCAGCAGGTGCTGGGCGTGCTCCGAGCCGCGGGCCAGCAGGCGGGCGGTCAGGGCGCAGATGTCGGCGCAGTCGCGGTCAAGGCTAATACAGCGGGCCATCATTTGCACATCCTGCTCCTGCAGGCAGGCGGTAGCGCAGTGCTCGCACGAGGCGATGCAGGCATTGAGGGCGTCGAGCAGGGGTTGGTTTTGGTTATGCATGGAACGGGAGGGTTTAGTAAAGAACGATTTCCAGTATGTACTTGCCGTGCAGCTGGTAGTTGTGCACGATTGGGGTAGATTGCTTGCATAATTTGCTTCGTAGCGCAAATTCCTTCCTCAATTGAAAAGCACGGAGAAAATCTTGCGTACCAGCGCTGCTTCTCTCCGTGCTTTTTAATGGAGTTAAGGCTACTTTTTGGCGCAGCAGGCAGCCACTCCCGCCAACGTGCAAGCCGCCGTGCCCTTAGCCGGGCAATTCTTCACCAGCGGGCATTCCGGC
This sequence comes from Hymenobacter lutimineralis, assembly GCF_008271285.1. Lineage (NCBI taxonomy): Bacteria > Pseudomonadati > Bacteroidota > Cytophagia > Cytophagales > Hymenobacteraceae > Hymenobacter > Hymenobacter lutimineralis. Next base: position 7,187 of record NZ_VTHL01000018.1, read on the forward strand.
GTGCCTTTCAGCGGGCAGTCCGCCGTTTTGTCGGGGCTGGTAAAGCCCAGCAAGGCCCCGCCGGTCAGCAGGACCGCAGAGGTAAGCATCAATGCTTTCTGTTTCATACAACAAATGGCTTGAATGAGCTGGCCGGTTACGGCAGCCGGGCGGATAAGTAAACGCAGGCCGTACCCTGCACTGGTTGAGGAGCTAAGCTGCCTGACCGATGCCAGCGGCTTCGAGGGCTTCTGTGGTGATGCCGCCGCTTTGGCAGCAGGCCAGCAAAGTGCCATTCACGGCCACAGCGGGCAGGGCCTGCACGCCCAGCAGGCGGGCCCGGCGCAGGGCCGGATTGCCGGCTTCGGTCTCGGTCAGGTTGTGGGTGATGATGTCGCAGCTGCTGCAGGCGGTGCTTTTGACCAGTTCTACGATGGGGCTGCACAACGGGCAGCCAGCGGTAAAGACTTCGATGATGCGTTTCATAGGGGTGAGTGAAGGAGATTATCAATTGAACGAGTCAAAGGTGCTGCCCACCCCCAGGTGACAGTCAAGCTTTTGAGGTACATCTTTCACCGCTACTGTGGCGTTGTGCTGCTCCAGGCGCCCGCCAATCTCGCGTAGCTCCCGCATCTTTTGCGTCAACTCGCCCTCGCTCAGGTTCGGAAACTCGCGGCGCAGTTGCTCAATGCGCCCCGCGTCCTGGCAGTCGCCGGGGCAGGCATCCACCACGTCCACGATTTGCAAGGCCAGCCCTTTGCGAAAAACTTCGTCCAGCAGCAGGTGCTCCGCGCTGCTCAGCCCATTGGTGACGGCCTTGAACTGCACCAAAATTTTTTCGGGCTCAGTGGTTTCGGCGTCCAGCATCCTAACGATGCCGTGCAACTGACCGGCCAGCATGTTCAAGCGGCTTTTTAGGTCGCGGGTGAGGTCTTTAGGAAGCATGGAGCTAGTCTTTTCAGCAACTACGGCCGCGGTGGGGGTGCTCGTCAAGCGCTACCGGTCTTTCTTTCCTGTGGTTCCAGTTCCGGCAGTGCGCGGGCAAGTACCCCAGGCCGTGGATTACATTTTCATGTTGGGGTCCATCGCCGGCGCCTTTTCCGCCGGGGCCGGCTTTTTCATGTCCATGCCCGGCATGTTGGAGTCCATGCCCGCCATGGGGTCGGTACCCTGGTACAAAGCATATTCACTTTCCAGCAGGTAAGCTCCGTTGACCACCACCAGCGCACCTGCGTCCAGACCCCCAGTGATGGCCACCGCCTCATCCGTTTCAGCCCCCGTGGTGACGTTAAGGCGCCGAAAATGGCCCCCAGCATCTATCTGCTGCCAGACGTAGCTGCCGCGGCTGTCGCGCAGCACGGCGTCCTGGGGCAGGGTACGGGATTGGGCCATGGTACTCCAACTGGTCAGGCGCACGTTGGCCTGCATGCCCGGCTGCAGCCGCCCGCCGGGGTTGGCCACCTGTACGCGCAGCAAAGTGACCTTGCTGTTGGCCTGCAGCTCGGGGCTTAGAAAGACCACCCGACCCGAGTAGGTATCCGGCCGGCCAGATACCTGCACCTGCACGGACTGGCCCATCTCGATGCCGGCTACTTCGTCGGGGTAGAGCTGGGCTTCCACCCACACCGAGGAAAGATTGGTAAGCGACACGAGCAAGGAGCCCTCGCCCACGTACTGCCCTTCCGTGACGCCCACGGCTTGCACCAGGCCCGCCTGCGGGCTGTAAAAGGTCAGGGAAGAAGTTGGCCGGCCCGTGGCGGCCAGGGTGTGCAGCTGCCCCTCGGTCAAGCCCAGCAGCCGCAGCTTCTGGCGGGCGCTGGCCACCAGGCGGCCGTACTGGTTAACACTCTTCCCCACTGCCCGTTGCTGGGCCAGGGCCAAGAGGTATTCCTGTTGCAGGGCCTGCAGCTGCTCGCTGTAGATGGAAACCAGCGGGGCCCCCGCCCGAATGGCCTCTCCCGTCTGGCGCACGAACAGCCGCTCGACGCGCCCGGCCACCCGGCTGCTGACCGTGCGGGTTTGGTTGGCGTTGGCGGTGATGATGCCTGTGAGCACGGTGCTGCCGGCGGCGCTGCCCGAGGGGCCGAAAGTGGCCACGCGAATGCCTGCCAGCTGCCGCTGTTGGGCGCTCAGCATCACTTCCGGCGCCGAGGTTGTCGTGCCGGAAGTGGCCTTTGCCGCTGGAGCCGCTTTGGACGCTTTCACTAAGTCCATGCCGCAAATGGGGCATTTGCCGGGCTCTTTCCGGCTGATTTGGGGATGCATCGGACAGGTGTAGTGCGTGAGCGCCGGCGCGATGGCCACAGTGGGTTTAGCCGCCGCCTGCTTGGTGGCTTTCACCAGGTCCATGGAGCAGATGGGGCACTTACCGGGCTTATCCCGCACGATTTGCGGGTGCATGGGGCAGGTAAAGTACGTGGGGGTGCCGTCGTGAGCCTCACTCTGCTGCTCGGGGGCAGCTTGCTGGCATGCGCTAACCACGAAGGCCAGCAGGCCCGCCAGCAACAGAAAAGCCGGCAGACGATGCACGACAAAGCGCAGGGGCAGTCTAAGGAAGCTATTCATCGCGGTAGTCGGTCTGGGGCTGGTTGGTCGTGGGGGCAGTTTGCACGAAGCCTTCGCTGTCCACTAGGAATTGGGCGTTGGTGGCCACCGCATCCTGGGTGGTAAGGCCCTGCAGGATTTGCACCCGCTCGGCGCTGCGGCGGCCGGTCTGCACCGGCACGGCCTGGAAGGCCCCGCCGCGGCGCACAAAGGCCACCTGGCGGTTGCCCCCGAGGTCCACCACCGCCGCCCGGGGCAGCCACAGCCCGCCGACGGCTGGCACGCTGACCGTGCCCGTAAGCAGGGCGCCACTGCGCAGGCGTTCGTCGGCGTTGCTGAGGTGAACCCGCACAGCGCCGGTGCGGGCCCCTTCGCGGAAGAAGGGCTCTATCAGGTCAATGCGTGCCGTGCGGGCCCGCGCCGGGTTGTTTTCGGGCAGTACCCGGATGGGTTGGCCCACCTGCAGCGCGGCCAGCTCGTCGGGCCGGGGCTCGAACACGCCCCACACCTGCCGGGTGTTGACCACCCGAAACAAGGTCTGGCCAGCCGTGATGTAGGCGCCTTCGGTAAGCGTCAGACCGGCTTCGGCCGGTAGGGAGGCAGCGACCGGGGCACTGCCCAGGGAAGGAGCACCACCCGCCATGGGGTCTGCCCCACCACTGTTCATGCCGCCCGCTTCCGGGGCCGGCGGAGGTGGCAGGGCCCCACCGGGCTGGGCCGGCTGCTCGACTACGTAGCCCGAGTAGGGGCTGTAGATGGCTACGCTGTAGCTGGGCTTGCGGGTGGCGATGGTTTGGTTGATTTGCGCGTCGGTCAACCCCAGCAGGCGCAGCTTCTGGCGGGCACCCCGCAGCAGGGTCTGGTTCTCGGCGTCGTTGGTGAGGATGAAAATCAGCTCCTGCTGAGCCGTTACCAGCTGGGGGCTGTACACTTCGAGCAGCTTCTGGCCCTTGCTGACGGGCTGGTAGTTGTAGCGCACGAGCAGCTTTTCCACCCGCCCGCCGAAACGGGCGGCAATGACCTCCGTGCGGCGCGTGTCGTACTCCACCCGGCCGGTTAGGGTCAGCGTAAGGTCCGGGGCGCTGGCCGACGGGTACACCGTGGCCTGGGTGGAAACCACCGTGGCATCGGGCGAATTGAGCAGGTTCTGCAGGGTGCCACTGGCCGGGGCCAGAGCACCGCTGGCCTTGGGCTTTTTCACCAGGTCCATGCCGCAGATGGGGCACTGGCCGGGCTTATCCCGAATGATTTGCGGGTGCATGGGGCAGGTATACACATCCCCGGCACCTTCGTGGTGGTGCGCGTCGGCGGCCGGTGCCTCCGCAGTGCCGACCGCTCCCGGGGGCTTTTTATCCGACTGGCAGCCGCCCAGCAGCAGCGCCAGCGGCAGGGCCAGCAGCACGAGCCGGGCCCGCCTAGGGCTATTGTTCCAGCTCTTTTTCATATGCGATTTGCTGAGTGAGTTGTTGTTGCAGGTTGTCCAGGTATTCCAGCCGGGTTCTTTTCAGGGTCGTCCAGGCTTCGAGCACCTGAAACAGCTGGCCGGTATTCTGCTCGTAGGCCAGCATGGTGGCCTGGTAGCTTTTGCGCAGGGCGGGCAGGATGCGCCGCTCAAAGGCGCGGGTCTGGTCGCGGCGTAGTGCCAGGTCGGTTTGCAGGCTGGCCAGCCTGCCGGCGGCTTCGTTGAGCACGTCTTCGCGCTGCTTGCGCAGGGCCTGGGCCTCTAAACCCAGGGCGGCGGTGTTGGCCTTGTACTCCCGCGCTGCCCAGGGCACCAGCGGCAAGCTCACGGAGCCCATCAGCGTGAATTGATTGGCCCCCGTGCCCAGGAAAGGCATGTGGTCGAACTGCACCCCGAAGTCGGGCAGGCGGCGGCTGGCTTCCAGGTTCTGGCTCAGGCGCACGGTGGTCAGGGCCCGGTCCAGGCTGCGCACGTCGCTGCGGCGGCTGGCCAGCGCGGCCGTATCGACCGGCGTAGGGGCAAGCGTTTGGGTGGTCAGTACAGCCGTGTCCACGGCAAAGGCTTCGCCGCGCGGCCGGTTCATGAGCGTATTCAGGGCAATCAGGTTTTGCGCGGCCAGGGCCGACGCCTGCCGGTGGTCGTTGAGGTGCATTTCCAGCCGGGCTTTGGCGTCGTAGATGCTGGGCAGCGTGGCCTGGTTGTAGGGGTAGCGCGCTTCGGCCAGCTTGATGAGAAAGCGCAGCAATTCCTCGTTCTCGTCCAGCACGGCCAGCTTTTGGGTGAGCACGGCCTGCTCCACGTACAGCGTCTTGGCCTGCGCGCGCAGCTGCACTACTCGGTACTGCCGGTCGGCGAGCACCGAGGCCGACTGGCTGCTCAGGTACTCACGCCGGGCGCGCTGTTTGGCCGGGTTGGGAATCATCTGCTCCACCGATACGATGGCCTGACCCTGCAGCTGGTTGCTGCCGGCCCCGCCATTCATACCGCTCAGCTCGCGGGCCTTGCGTTGGTTGTAGGGCGTCATCCACAGCCCGGCGCTGACTTTGGGGGCTTCCCAACTGTTGTAGCCGGCCACGGCCGCTTCCTTGGCCTGGGCCTGGTAAGCGTACTGCTGCACGGCGGGGTTGCGGCGCTCCACCCGCTGCAGCACCGAATCCAGGGGCAGCACCGGGCCGCGCAGGCTCGCCGGATGCATGTCCTTGCCCATGGTTTGGCCACTGGCCAGTGGCTGGCCGACGGTTACCAGCAAGAAGGCCAGCAGGGAGAATTTAAACCAGTTCTTCATGGGACGAGAGGGTCGGGTCACCTGCCCGACACGGGGGCTAGTGCGTGACAGCGAGAACATCGATTTTTCCGAATTTGCGCAGCTCGTACTCCTTGGTATACAGGAAAATGAGCGGCGTGACGAGCAGAATGTGGGTAGCCGAGGTGAACACCCCACCAATCATGGGCAGCACGATGGGCAGCATCACGTCCGAGCCCGTGCCGGTGGCCCAGAGCACCGGCACCAAGCCGAAGAGCGATACCGACACGGTCATCAGCTTGGGCCGCAGGCGCTTGGCCGCGCCGTGAAACACAGCCTCCTGCAAATCCTCGCGGGTGATAGTTTCGGCCGAGTTGCCCTTCTCGGCCACCAGCTTCTGCATGGCGTCGTTGAGGTAGATGACCATGATGACGCCCGTTTCCACGGCCAGCCCGAACAGGGCAATGAAGCCCACGGCCACGGCCACCGACAGGTTGACGCCGTAGAAATACACCATGTAGGCCCCGCCAATCAGGGCGAAGGGAATGGTGATAAGGCTCATAAACGCCTCCCGCACGGAGCGAAAGGCGAAGTACAGGGCCCCGAAAATCACCACCAGCACCAGCGGCAGAATCAGCTTGAGCGTGCGCTGGGAGCTAATCAGGTTCTCGTACTGCCCGCTCCACTCCAGGTAGTAGCCCTGCGGCAAGGTGCTTTCCAGACGCTGCAGCTTTTGCATGGCGTCGTTCACGGTGCTGCCCAGGTCGCGTCCCCGCACGTTGAAGAGCACCGCGCCCCGCAGCTGGGCGTTTTCCGAGTTTATCATCGGCGGCCCTTCGGTGTAGCGGATGGTGGTCACGGCCGAGAGCGGCACCGGCCCGTAGCTGGCGCTCTGGATGGGGATGCGCTTGAGGTCGTCCAGGCTGTTGCGGTAGTCCTGGGCCAGGCGCACGTTGATGGCAAAGCGGCGGCGCCCCTCCACGGTGCTGGCAATGGGCGCCCCGCCGATGGCGGATTCCACCACCTCGTTGACCTGGTCCACGGTCAGGCCGTAGCGGGCCAGCTCGGGGCGGTTCATGGCTATTTCCAGGTACTTGCCGCCCGTCACGGGCTCCACGTACAGGTCTTCCACGCCGGGCACCCCTTTCAGGGCAGCGTTGACCTGACCCGCCACGTCGTTAATGGTATTCAGGTTCTGGCCGTACACCTTCACGCCCACGTCGGTGCGGATGCCGGTGCTGAGCATGTTGATGCGGTTGATGATGGGCTGGGTCCAGCCGTTCACGACGCCTGGAATCTGCAGCTTGCCGTTCATCTCCTCAATCAGCTTGGCCTTGGTCAGGCCGTCGCGCCACTGGTCGCGAGGCTTGAGCAGGATGATGGTTTCAATCATGTTGATGGGCGAGTTGTCGGTGGCCGAGCTGGCTCTTCCCGCTTTGCCGAGCACGCTCAGCACCTCGGGTACCTGCTTGATAATCTTGTCCTGCACTTGCAGGATGCGCTTCATTTCCGTGTTCGACACGTCGGGCTGGGCCACGGGCATAAACAGGATGGAGCCCTCGTTGAGCGGCGGCATGAACTCGGTGCCGAGGCTCATGACCAGCGGGATGCTGACGAGCAGCAGGCCAATGTTGATGGCCAGGGTGGTTTTGCGCCAGCGCATCACCCAGTGCAGCATCGGGGAATAGATGCGTTCCAGGAAGCGGTTCAAAGGGTTCTGCTCCTCGGTTTTGAATTTGCCTTTTAGGAAAAAGGAGATGAGCACCGGGGCCAGCGTCACAGCCAGGATGGCGTCGATGATGAGGATGAAGCTCTTGGTCCAGGCCAAGGGGTGGAAGAGCTTGCCCTCCTGCCCGGTGAGCAGAAACACCGGGAAAAAGGAGGTGACGATGATGATGGTCGAGAAGAAGATTCCCCGCGACACCTGCTTGCTGGAAGACTCGATAATTTCGAGGCGTTTGGTATTGTCCATGTTAGGCGGGGGTTGAAGGCGAAGAGGCGTTGGCTGACGGTGGCGAAGTGGCCGGGCCGGGGTCCGGCGGGCCGCCCGTATTCTCCTGGGCCTGGTACTCGGCCAGGTTGCGGTAGGCGTTTTCGGTCATCACGATGCCGTTGTCGACGATGACGCCGATGGCCAGGGCAATGCCGGTGAGCGACATGATGTTGGAAGAGATGTCGAAGGCGTTGAGCAGAATGAAGCTCGTGGCAATCGTAATCGGAATCTGAATCAGGATGCTCAGGGCGCTGCGCCAGTGGAAGAGAAACAAGAGTACGACCAGCGACACGACCACCATTTCCTCGATGAGCGTGTGCTTGATGGAATCCACCGAGTCCTGAATCAGTCCGCTGCGGTCGTAGACCAGCCGAAACGAGACGCCCGGGGGCAGACCGGCGCGGATTTGCTCCATTTTGGCTTTCACCCGCGCAATCATGGCGTCGGCGTTTTCGCCGTAGCGCATCACCACGATGCCGCCCACGGCTTCGCCTTCGCCGTTCAGGTCCATGATGCCCAGGCGGCTCTCGCCCGTCATCTGCACGGTGGCCACATCGCGGATGCGCACCGGGGTCGTGCCTTGGGTGATGACCGGCACGTTTTCCAGCGTGGCCATATCCTGGATGTATCCCGTCGTTTTGATGATGTAGCCCAAGCCCGACTGCTCAAACTTGCGCCCGCCGGCCTCGTTGTTGTTGCTGCGCACGGCCGAGAGCACCTGGGGCAGGGTGATGCCGTAGTAGGTCAGGCGGGTGGGGTCCACCGTCACCTGGTACTGCTTTTGAAAGCCGCCGAAGCTGGCCACCTCGCTCACGCCCGGCACGTTTTGCAGGCCGAACTTCACGTACCAGTCCTGCAGGGCACGCTGCTCGCCCAAGTCCAGGCCGGGCGCCTTGAGCGTGTACCAGAGCACGTGGCCCACGCCGGTGCCGTCGGGCCCGAGGGTGGGCGTGACGCCGGCCGGCAGCAGGCGCTGGGCGTAGTTGAGACGTTCTAGCACCCGCTCGCGGGCCCAGTAGATGTCGGCCTCGTCCTCGAAGATTATAAACACGAAGCTCATGCCGAACATAGACGTGCCGCGCACGGACTTGACCTTGGGCAGGCCCTGCAGGTTGGTCACCAGCGGGTAGGTCACCTGGTCCTCCAGAATTTGAGGACTGCGGCCCATCCACTCGGTGAAGACGATGACCTGGTTTTCGGACAGGTCGGGGATGGCGTCGATTTTGCTTGCGCGCACCGCGTACGCGCCCCAGGCAAACAGGCCGGCCGCGAGCAGCAGCACGAGGTACCGGTTCCGCAGGGAAAGGGAAATGAGTCGCTCAATCATGGTCTGATTAGCCGCAAAAGAATAGGTGAGCCTTGCCGCGCCGGAAACCCCGGGTGGGGACGTCGGCGGGCCGGATAGCCTGGATACGGGGCCCGTTGCTCCGCAACGGGCAAGCCGAAAAGCCCCGCAGCCAACTGGCCGGGGGAAGCGATAATCAACCCAAACGCTAAATCAAAAAGGCATGCCCACGCACGTAGGCGGGGCACTCGGGCGGCGGGGCCGCGTGCGCGACGAGTTTGCTCGCCGGCTCATTGGCAGGATACGCCAGCAGGGCCAACTGCCACACCAGCTGCAATATGGTCGGCGCCGGGGCCACGTCGGGTGCCTGCAGCAGGAAGTGCGTCGCCGTTAGTTTCACGTCCTTGGCAGCGCTGACGACTTTTTGGTCGTGGCAGCAGCCGCACGCGGGCTTGCCGGTATCCTGGCAGCAGCAGTGCTTGTCTGCATCGGGCGTAACCGTTACCGCCGTCAAAGCCTGCCCACAGAAGTGCATGCTGTAGACCAGCCCGGGGCTGGACAACAGGTAGCTAACGAGCAGAAACAGGCTGATAACGCGTTTCACGGGTAACGAGCGGAAGACAGAGGCTTGGGAAGTACGCGCCGGGCTGGCCAGGAGTTGTGCGGTCAGGCCGCCGGCCGGTGAAGTCAGGGAAGTCGCTTTTCGAGGAGTTGGGCGCTGGCCGTGCACTGGCGTCGGTACTCGCTGGGCGAAACCCCCATGGCCCGCTGGAACTGCCGGGACAGGTGGCCCAGGTTGCTGTAGCCCAGTGTATTGGCAATGCGGCCCACGGGCAAGGTGCCGTCGCGCAGCAGGCACCGGGCCGCTTCCACCCGCTGGCGCACCACGTACTGCTCCAGGCTCAAGCCTTCGGTGGCCGAAAACACGTCGCTCAGGTAAGCAAAGCGCCGCTGCAAACGCCCGCTCAGCAGCCGCGAGAAGTGCCCGCTGCGCAGCGCCGCCGGCTCGTTGCGCAGCAGTCCGGCAATCACTTCTTTGATTTGCGCCACCACGCGCTGCTGTGGGGAAAGCTGGTCGAGCAGGGCAAAGCCTTCTGCCTCCAAGCACTGCTGCAGGCCCGGCCAGTCGATAGCGTCAGCGGCCCCCAACAGCTCTACTTCCCCCAGCTCTACGCGCAGGGGGACCAGGCCCAGCTCCACGAGGAGCTCGCGCATCACCAGGATGCACTTCGAGCAGACCATGTGCCGGATGTAAAGAACTGTGGAGGGCATGGGCTTAGGGGAATTACAGCGCCGGTGATAAGTCGTTCTGGTCCGCTGGCGGCGTGAGCGGCTGGGCGTCCAACTCCTGCGGGTGGTCGTCGAGGCCCACTTCCTGGTGGGAAGCGAAGTATTGGGCCAGGGCCTTCTCCCCGACCAGCCAGAAGACCACGGGTGTGACGATGATGTCGAGGAAGGTGGAGCTGAGCAGCCCACCCAGAATCACGGTGGCCACGGGGTAGAGGATTTCTTTGCCCGGCGCATCCTTGGCCAGCGTGAGCGGCACCAGCGCCAGGGCGGCGACCAGGGCCGTCATGAGCACGGGCACCAGGCGCTCCAGCGAGCCGCGGATAATCATCTGTTTGCCGAACTGCTCCCCTTCGTGCTCCACCAGGTGGATGTAGTGCGAAATCATCATGATGCCGTTGCGCGAGGCAATGCCGGTCAGGGTGATGAAGCCCACCAGCGAGGCAATGCTGAACGTGCCGCCGGTAAGCAGCACCGCCACCACCGAGCCAATCAGCGCCAGCGGGATGTTGAGCATGATTTGCCCCACCATGTAGCTGGACTTGAAGTGCGAGAACAGCACCAGGAAGATGCCGGCCAGCGAAAAGAGACTCAGCCAGAGAATCTTCTGCGAGGCCGACTGCTGGCTTTCGAACTGTCCGCCGTAGGTCAGGTAGTAGCCCGGCGGCAGTTTGACTTGCTGGTTCACCTTGGCTTGAATCTCTTTGACCGTGGAGCCCAGGTCGCGCTCGGCTACGTTCAGCGAAATGGTGATGCGGCGCTGGGTGTTTTCGTGGTTGACGGTGTTGGGGCCGGGCTCGTAGACGATTTCCGCCACCTCGCTCACGGGTATCATGGCCCCGGAAGGCGTTTCGATGCGCGTCTGGCCGATGGCGGCGATGTCGTTGCGCTGGGCCTCGGGCAGCTTCACCACCAGGTCGAAGCGCTTCTGCCCGTCGAGCATCTGCGAAACCACCGCGCCCTGAAACAGGGTTTCCAGGTCGCGCACCACCTCGCCCCGCTCCATGCCGTAGGCGCGCAGGGCCTCGTCGCGGGGCCGGATGAGCAGCTGGGGAATCTGCACCTGCTTTTCCACCTGCAGGTCCACCACGCCCGCTACGGAGCCGGCCACCGCGCGGACTTCGCTGGCGTAGCGGCGCAACTCCAGCAAATCGTTGCCGAACACCTTGATGGCCACCTGCGCCCGCACCCCCGAGAGCAGGTGGTCGAGGCGGTGGGAAATGGGCTGGCCGATGTTCACATTTACGCCCGTTATCAGGCTCAACTTCTGGCGCATGTCAGCCAGAATCTCGTCGCGGCTGCGCATCTTCTTGCCCTCCTTCTCCAGCTCCGCTTCGGTTTTGAAGGCCACTTCGATTTCCGAGTTGTTGACCGACTCAGCGTGCTCGTCCAGCTCGGCCCGGCCCGTGCGGCGGGCAGTGTAGGCTACTTCCGGAATCTTGAGCATCTGCTGCTCGCCCAGCGTGCCGAGCTTGTTGGACTCGGCCAGCGAGGTGCCAGCCGGGGCCGAGAAGTTGACCGTGAGCGAGCCTTCGTTGAAGGGCGGCAGAAACTCGGTGCCAAAGAAGGGCACCATGGCCGCGGCCATCACAAAAAGCAAGGCGGTGGTGGTCAGCACCAGCTTGGGGTGCGTCAGCCCCCAATTCAGCAGGCGGGTGTCCTTTTTCTTGAGCCAGCGCACCAGGCCCCCGTCGGTTTCGGGGTGGTCCATCTGCTTCATCTTCGGCAGCAGGTAGTAGCAGAGCACCGGCGTGACCGTCAGTGATACAAAGAGCGAGGCCACGATGCTGGTGATGTAGGCAATGCCCAGCGGCGCGAAAATGCGGCCCTCCATGCCCTCCAGCGCAAACAGCGGCAGAAACACGAGCACCACGATGATGGTGGCGTACACGATGGAGTTGCGCACTTCCGACGAAGCGGCGTAGATGACCTTCAGCACCGGCTGCGGATTGGGGCGCTGCCGGTTTTCGCGCAGGCGCCGGTACACGTTTTCCACGTCCACGATGGCGTCGTCCACCAACTCCCCGATGGCAATGGCCAGGCCGCCCAGGGTCATGGTGTTGATGCTGATGCCCGCGAAGCGAAACACCAGCGCCGTGACCAGCAAGGACAACGGAATGGCCACCAGGGAGATAAACGTGGTGCGCACGTTCAGCAGAAAGGCAAACAGCACGATGACGACCAGGATGGCGCCGTCGCGCAGGGCTTCTTCCACGTTGGTGATGGACGAGTCGATAAATTCCGACTGCTTGAACAGGCGCGTGTTGACCTTGACATCCTTGGGGAGGGAGGGTTTCAGCTCCACCAGGGCCTTTTCCACGGCTTCGGTCAGGCCCACCGTCGCGGCGCCCGGCTGCTTCTCAATGCTCAGAATCACGGCCGGCTGGCCGTTCACGCTGCCGTCGCCGCGCTTGAAGCGGGCCCCAAACTCCACCTTGGCCACGTCCGCTACCCGGATGGGCGACTGCGCGCGGTAGCCCACGATGATGTTTTCAATATCCTGCACCGAGCGCAGCCGGCCCAGGTTGCGAATGAGCACCTCGGAGCCGTTGCGGTCAAAGAAGTTGCCGGTGGTGTTCAGGTTCGACTTGCGCAGCGCCTCCTCTACTTGGTTTACGGTCAGGCCCGTCGCGTTGAGCCGGGGCATGTCCAGCAGCACCTGGTACTGCAAATTGTCCCCCCCGATGGGAATGACCTGGGCCACGCCGGGGATGGAGAGCAAGCGCTGGCGCACGGTGTAGTTGGCCAGCGTGCGCAGGTCGGCCGCGTTGGTTTGCTGCCCGCCCGACAGCCCCACCAGCATTATCTGGCCCATGACCGAGGAGATGGGCCCCAGCACGGGCGTGATGCCCTGGGGCAGCTGCTCGCCGGTGGTTTGCAGCTTCTCGCTCACAATCTGACGGGCCGTGAAGATGTCGGTGCCGTAGTCAAACTCGACGAACACCATGCCCAGGCCAATGGCCGAGTTGGAGCGCACGGCCGACACGCCGGTGGCCCCGTTCAGGGCCGTTTCCACGGGCAAGGTCACCAGGGCCTCCACTTCTTCCGGAGCCATGCCCGGGGCTTCCAGGAACACGGTTACCCGGGGGCGGTCCAGGTCGGGCAGCACGTCGACCGGCAGCTGGCGGGCCGTGTAGGAGCCGGCAATGATGAGGCCCACGGCAAAGGCCAGCATGAGCAGGCGGTTCTGCAGCGCAAAGCGAATTATCTTGTCAAGCATGAGTTAGTGAGGAAGTGCAGGTAAGAGAAGGCGCAGCCCCGGGCCGGGCCGCAGGCTGTCCACGTGCGCCACAAAGGGCTGAGCGGCGGGGCGCCCGTGCAGGTGCAGCCGCTTCGCCGCGCGGCGTTGGGCTGGTAGCAGCATGAAGCCCAGCAGGTCGAGGGGCCCGGGCGCAAAGCGGCCATGGACCCCTAGTTCGGGCGCGGCAGCGTCCGCCGGGCCGGCGGTGGGATAAGCCGCCACGTGCCACCAGACTGCCAGCGGCTCGCCCAGGAGCCGAAAGGGTTGAGATGGCCGCGACGGCAGGCCTGCCCGGATAGCCGCGGCGTGGATAAATTCGGCCAGCTGCGCCGGAGACGTAATCGTGGCAGGAACCGACCCCGCGTCCCGCCACTGCCTTACCCGGCTTTGCAGCAGCCAGGCGGCGCGGCCTTGAAAGCCGGCTGTGGTTTCGGTGGCCCCATCGGGCCGGAGCCGGGTGGTGTGCGCCTGCCCGGCCACTACCATAATCTCGCCTCCCCCTTCGGCCACGCCGACCGCGTAGAGCGTGGGCCGGGCCGTGAGCGTGTCCAGCGCCACGGCAGCCCGGCTACTACCCGGCTGCCGCAGACGCGCCAGCCCGCCGGCCCGCTGGTGCTGGGCAGCCAGGGGCAGCGTCAGAGCCAGCAGCAGGAATCCCAGGCTGGTTCGCTGGAACCCGGGGAGTACCCCCGGAAGGTGTCGATGAGAAGTGGCGGGCATGTGCGGGTGGGTAGAGGGGCTACTTGCGCGCCGAGTTGTGGTTGCTCACGAATTGCCACTGGCCGGCCGCGTTCTTGCGCAGCACACTCGTGGCCACCCCGCGCCGCTTGATGGGGGCCGGCACCGCGGTATCCTTGGGGCCTTTCTTCAGCCCTATGGTGTAGGTGTAGCTTTCCGTGGCGAAGGCATAAGGACCGTCTACCGTCACGTCGGCCTTGTAGTCGCTGTAAGTAAACGAGCTGAATTCCTTGAGCTCGGGGCCCAGGTGGTGGTCCCGATAGTGGGCATAGGTTCCTTCCCGACTGCCCGATTCCAGCACCACGGAGTTGGCCACGAACAAGCGGGTGGTCCCGGTGGTGTCGAGCTGTTGCACGGCCTGCTGGTACTGCTTCAGCACGGCCCGCACGGCGGCTTCGTCGGCCGAAACGGCCGGCGTGGTTGCGGCAGCGGGCGCGGTGGTTTGGGCACGGGCCGGAGCCGACCAAGCGGCCCCGGCGAGCAGGGCAAGGAGAAAACGGCGCATAGCAGGTAGGGAAAAGGAATTATTGATTGAGGTAAATGGACTTGAGCTGGTAGGTGCCGGTCGTGACCACCCGGTCGTTTTCGTTGACCTGGCCCTGCAGCAGCACAGTTTGCTCGCCGCTGGCGGCGCCGGGCTGCACGTAGCGAATCTTGAAGCGCTCCGGCTCGGTGTGCACGAACACCACCGGCTTGCCATTCAGGTCGGTAATGGCCGAGGTCGGCACGGTCAGCTGCGGCTTGCCGCCCCCGGTCTGGCCCACGACCTGCACGTTCACGGCCTGGCCGGCGCGGTAGGCGCTGCCCTCTTGGGCATCCAGCTCCAGCACCAGCTGGCGGGCCTGGTTGACGGGGTTGACCACGTTGCTGAACACCACCAGGCGAGCCGGCACGCCGGGCTGGCCCTGCAGGCCTTCCACCCGGAACACGGCTCCGGGGGTGACTTTGGCCAAATCCTGGGCAAACACCTGGGCTTCCACGCGCAGCTTGCCGGGGTTGATGACCCGCAGCAGCTCGTCGCCCTGGTTGACTTGTTGACCCACGGCCAGATTAAACACGTCCACCGTGCCGCTCACCGGCGAGGTGATGGGTACGCGCCGCTGCTGGGCCTGCCCGTTGTAGATGGCCGCGTTCTGCCGGGCCTGGCGCAGGCGCAGTTCGGCGGCCACCACGTCCTTGCGGGCGGCGATGTCGGCGATGCTCTGCAGGCGGGCGTAGTCCTGCTGAGCCGCGCGCAACTCGGCCTGGGCGTTGGCCCGCTCGGTGCTGAGCCCGATTTGCTGGGTGGCATCCAGGGTTTGCTCAATGACGGCCAGGGTCTGCCCGGCCCGCACGGGTTGCCCCACGGTAGCCGATAAACTGACGATGCGGCCTCCCTGTGGCACCACCACCCGGCCTTCGCCGCCGGCGGCGGCGGACACCGTTCCGTAAAGGGTGGCGCGGCTATAGGTCGTGGAGAAGGCGGCCAGGGTGGTCTGCACCTGAAACAGGAACTGGCTTTCTTTGGGCAGCAGCACCTCGTCGGTCAGGGCCACGCCGGTGCTGGCTTTCGCTGCGGCGCCGTGGTCTTCGCCGCCGTGGGCCTGCACCCGGCCCGGGGGCGGCAGCAGCACAGTCAAGACCACGGCGGCCGCGGCCGTGGCCGCCAGGATTTTATGCTTGGTTTTCATATCCGTTGAGCGTTAAACAATGGGGGTGCGCCGGCTGGCGGTCAGCGCCGGCTCCGACGTCTTCAGCACGGAGGGCTCCGGGCGCCGGCGGCGCATGAGCAGGGCCGTCAGGCCGATGCCGAGCACGAAGGCGCCCACCAGGGCCAGAATGGTTTTCCAGGAAGAAAAGAGCGAGGTCGCTACGGCCGGCGCCGCGGCGGCGACGGGTAGCTTCTCCCCTACTTTGATGCCTTCGAGCAAGAGCAAATCGGCCTTGTCGCCGGCCACGATGTTGGCCGCGAAGCTGTAGGTTTTGTTGGCCGGAAACTGGCCTTCCACCAGGTACACGCCGGGCTCTTTTTCCGTCACGGCCCACTTCAGCTTCGCATCCTCGGGGTTGGTGAGCGTGAGCTTGGCGCCCTTGATGGGGGCGTTGGTGGCGTAATCCGAGAGAAACAGGCGCAAATCAGCGGGTTTGCCCCCTTCCAGCGGCTCGTAGCGCAGCAGCACCTCGAACTGTTCCGAGAGGGCCGCCACCGAGAAGGAGGTCGCGCCGGCCGGCGTCGAGGCCTTGGCTCCGTCGCCGTGGTCTTCGCCCCCGTGGGCGTAGGCCGCGCTGCTGAGCACGAGCAGGCCCAGCAACAAAATGAGGAGTTGTTTCATGTTATTCACCCCGCAGGTAGTTAAGTTCGATGAGGGCCTGACGGTAGTCGCGGATGGTGGTCAGGTAGGTATTCTGAATGGTAAAGGCCTGGTTGAGGCTCTGAATCAGCACGAGGTAGCTGATTTCGCCGGCCCGGAACAGGCGCTGCGACTGGCTGATGATGGCCCGCGACTGCGGCACGCCGGTCTGCTCGTAGTAGCCCAGCGACGCCGAGAACTTGCGCGTGTCGGCCAGCGCCTGCTGGTAGAGGGTGCTGAGCTCCAGGCGCTGGGTTTGCAGTTGGTAGCCGGCCGCCTGCGAGCGGGCCGTGGCCGCCTGCAGCTGCGAGCGGTAGGTCCAAAACCAGATGGGTACCGACACGCCGAACTGGAAGCGGTACTTGAGGGCGGAATTTTCAAAGGCCTGATTCTGGTAGCCCACCGTCAGGGCCGGCGTGCGCCGGGCCCGCACCAAGCTGATGCCCGACTGGCTCAGGGCCACGTTTTGGGTGGCGGCGGCCAGCGTGGGGCTGCGCACCAGGGCCGTGCTGTCTTCGGGTGGGAGGCTGTTCAGCAGCGCTCCGCCGGTCTGCACCAGCTCGGGCCCGCTGCGGCGCAGGTCGGTGCTGGTGGTCAGGGCGGCCGTGGGCTGCCCCAGCAGCAAGCCCAGGCGGCGCTGGGCGGCGCGCTGGTCGGCGGTGGCCTGCTGCAGCTGCACGCTCACCTGCCGGGCTTCGGCGTCGGTGCTGATGCGCTGCAGGGAGGTGACTTCACCGGCCGCGAACAGGCGCTCGGTGGCCACGCGCAGGGCCTGAAACAGGCTGTCCTGGTAGGTAAGCTGCCGCACCTGCGCCTCGGCAAACTGCAGGCTGAGGTACGCCAGGCGGGTGTCGCGCAGCACGCCGGCCCGGCTCACCTCGCGGTTGCGCTCGGCCAGGGTGATGCCCGCCTCGGCCACCTGGCGCTGGCGCCGGTACACGTTGGGCAGGTCGATGGTTTGCACCACGCCCGGGGCCCACATCTCGCCCGTGGGCGCCGAGAACAGAAAGTCCGGGTTGGCGGGCGCGAAGGAGCCCCGCTTCAGGGCGCGCTGCTCCTCGATTTCGCGGTCCGACTGCCGCAGCCGCGGGTGGCGGCGCAGCGTCAGGGCTTCGGCGCTGTCGAGGCTAATGGCGGTTTGGGCCCGCGCCGCTTCCGGGAGTAGCCCGAGCAGCAGCGCCAGCACCAGCAGCCCGTGCGCCGCACGTTTCATGGTTGGGTACTTCATGGTATCAGGTTAGAGCTCGTCAAGGGGCCGCCCGCCGTTGCAGCAGCAAGCGGCCCGGGACGCAGAAGAGGGTCCGGACGCACGGCGTCCGAAAAACAGGCTCTGCCTACGCCTTTTTCACGAGGGCCATGCCGCACTTCGGGCAGCTGCCCGGCTTGGTGCTGGCCGAGCCTTCGCACTTCATGGGGCACTCGTAGGCGGCGCCCACGGCCTTGCTGCCCGGGGCGGCCGCGTCGAGCTTGTCGAAGCGGGTGTTGATGGCTTTGCCGTCGGCCTTCAGGCTGACGATGGCCGTGCGCACTTTCGCCCCGGCGGGCAGCTTGGCCACCAGGTGGTCGTCGCCCCCGGCTACCAGGGTGACCGTCGTGGTTTTATTGTCGGCGGTTTGCACCATCACCGTGCCCGAGAGGGACTTGTTGGGCACCGGCGCCATCTTCGCGGCCAGCAGGTAGATGTGCAATTCACCAGCGTGCTGCACCAGTTCCATGTGGTAGGGGCTGGCCGAGCGCACGACGCCGCCGTGCGGGGCCACGTGGGCGTGGGTTTCGCCGGGGGCCATGTGGGCATCCGGCTTGCCATCGGCGTGGGCGTGCTGGGCCTGCGAGGCCAGGGGGGCGAGGGCGAAAACGGCCGCTACAGCCAGGGGAAATCCAAAAAGCTTCATGGGAAAAGGGGGTTGAGGGTACTGTGAAGGGGAGGGAAAAGGAGGGGGCCGGCAACGACCCCGGGGGGCGCTGCCGGCGGCCCGGATTACATCTTGTCGGCGTTCTGGGCGTGCCAGGTTTTGAAGGCGGAAATTTCTTTCTGCTGGGTATCGACCATTTTCTGCGCCATCTCCTTGAGCTTGGTGTCTTTGCCGTGGGTCAGCTCGGCCTTGGCCATGTCCATGGCGCTCTGGTGGTGCACGGTCATCAGCATATTGAAGTTCATGTCCGGGTTGGCCACTGGCTTGGGCATGCCCTTCATCATGGTGGCCATCGACGTCTTCATCTGGGCCGTGAAGGGGTCGTTCGGGTCCATCGGTTTGTAGTTGGTCGGGGCCGCATCGAGACGCTCGGCAATGGGCTCCAACTCCCCGATTTCCTTCTGCTGGTCGGTTTTGATTTTCTCGGCCATCAGGCGCATGGTGGCGTCCTTGCCGTCGCGCAGTTCGATGTCGGCCATGGCAATGGCCCCCTTGTGGTGCTCCATCATCATGTGGGCAAAGTCGTGGTCGGTGTTGCCCTTCATCTTCATGGCGTCCATCTTGGCCATCATCTCGTTTATGGAAGCCACCAGCGGCGAGTTGCCAGCCATGGCCCCATCGGCCATGTTGGACTGGTCCATGCCGGCCATGTCACTCGAAGCGTTAGCGTCGGGCGCCCTGGTTTCGGTGGTGGTCGTCGTAGTCTCAGCGGTTTTGTCGTTGTTGCACGAGGCCACCAGCAGGGAGCCCGAGCAAAGGGCGGCGAGGAAAAAAGCGGACTTTTTCATAGGATTGAATTGGTTGAGGGTTGGAAAAAGGAACGGCTCCACGGCAAGGGGCCTAGCTGGCGGCCGGGCCCTTCACGTTGATGGTGAAGTCGCCGGTGTGAATCTTGCCGGCGTGGTTGAACTGCAGGAAGACCCGGTAGAGGCCAGGGGCTTCGAAATTTGTGTTGAAGCCGATGGTGGGCCCTTTGTCGGCCTGGTCGTTGGGGTGCACGTGCAGGTAGCGCTCCGTGTCCTCGCTGATGACCACCACGTGGCCCAGCGCCCCGAGGTAGCTGTCCAGGTCCGTGACGGGCTGGCCGTTCTTGCTGATGGTGATTTTCATGCCCAGCAGCT
This sequence comes from Hymenobacter lutimineralis, assembly GCF_008271285.1. Lineage (NCBI taxonomy): Bacteria > Pseudomonadati > Bacteroidota > Cytophagia > Cytophagales > Hymenobacteraceae > Hymenobacter > Hymenobacter lutimineralis. Next base: position 26,323 of record NZ_VTHL01000018.1, read on the forward strand.
GACCGGTGGTGAGCGGCTTGTCAAAGGTGAGGGTTGCTTGGTAGCCATCCTGCGCCCACTGCATGTCGTCGTTTTTGAATTTTACCGGGGCGTACTTCGGGCCCTGCACCGTGATGGGCTGGCGGCCCAGCTGGTGGCCGGCCCCGGTGGGCGTGTAGTCCTGAAACAGCACGTAGTCGCCCCCCTTGGGGAAGGTATAGTTGACTTGGTAGTTGCCCTGGGCCGTGTACTCGGGGTGCTCGTGGTAGAACTGGCCCAGGTCCTTGCTGACAATGATGAGGTGGATTTTCTTCTCGTGCACCAGGGCCAGGGGCACAGGGGCGGCCTCGTTGCCCACTTCCTGGGGCGTGAAGGTTAGCTGCGCGGGCTGGCCGGCCGTCAGCTGCATGGGCGTGGGCTCAAACTTCATGGCGTAGGACTTGCCACTCCCGGCCACCTGGTCGTTGTGTTCGAGTTTCATGCCGCACTTGGGGCAGGTCTCCCCTTCCTTGGTGCTGGTCACCTCGGGGTGCATGGGGCAGGCGTAGGTATGGCCGCTGGCGTGGTCGGCCGCGGCGTCGGCCGTGCCCTCGGTCGGGGTGGTAACGGTATTGGTCGCGCTGCTCGACGCGGAATCGGACGAGCAGCTGGCTGCAGTCAGCAGACTGGCCACGGCCAGCACGGAAACGGGTAAGCGAAACATAACAGGGGGTAAGGGTGAGAAATGAGGGGACTGGCATCGGCCATCCCGGCGGTTAGCTCAGGCCTGCCACTGCTGCCAGAGCACAAAGCCCAGGGCAGCGGCCAGCATGGCGTAGAGCAACCCCGTGAGCAGCCGGCGGAGCGGGCCGCGGGGAGGCGGGCCACTGGCCGGTTCGCAGCAATCTTTCATTGCGGAGCAGGGGTAACCCGGAAGATGAGGGGAGGAAATGCCGGCTTAGGCGGCGCGACGGGCAAACGAAAAGGCCCGCCCCGGACACAGCAGGGCTGTGCCGGCGCGAGCCTTAGCGCGTCGGGGCAATCAGACAGTCAGCGACTGGATGAAAATGCGGATGTCGGGTATTTTGGGTTTGAGCTGCCGGCGAGCCACCAGCAGCACGGGCTGCGTGCGGTCCCACTGCTGAAAGCGGACCACCAGGGCCAGCGGGGCCGGGGGCAGGGCCACCGGCATGAACGTCATCTTCTCAATGCCCGCTTTCGGCGGGTGCGTCAGCGAGGCCCACACGGCCGCGGCGTCGTCCTGACAGCAGGCGCCCTTGGGGCCGTGCTGGTGCGAGCCGCCCGAGGCGGGTGCTTTGTGTTCGTCGTGGTGGTGCGCGGCGGCCGCATCGTGGCCGGCCCCGTGAGAGTGGGGTGCCTGATGCTCGTGCGCGGCCGGCCGCGGGTGCTCATGCGCCGGTGTGCCGGCCGGGTGCCGGTGTTCCGCGGCGTACGCCGCAGCCGCGGGCATGGCCAGCGCGCAGAAGACCTGCCCAAAGAACACGTTGAGGAAGACCACCAGCAAGGAGGTCGCCATCGCGCGTCGGGAATGGGTCTGAAGTCGGAACATTGGTACGAAGCAACGGCAAAATTATGGGAAAGGTTTAAATAGTATTCTGCCATTACTACACCCATTGCGCCACCATTGCCAAACGCGTTTACGCCCCTATGGCCCCTGCATTGGTCGTTTTGAGCCTTGAAGGGCTATCCAGCGCCTCCTTTAGGTTTTAGGACAGCTGGTAGACTGACAAGCGGGGCTGGAAATCTTATAAGTGCAGCGACTGAATTGTATACATCCCGGCGCGCCCGCTGGCGGGGCGTGCAAATGTTGTAAGCGCAAAGCGCAATTCTGCACATCTATTCGGTGCCGAAGCCAGTTTACTTCCTGTTTATAGGACGAGCGAAAATGCCGCTCCTCACCAACGCTACTACCCGTGGATACCATACCTCACCACCACCCGGCCCCGACGCCGCCCTCCCTTCCAGCGGCGGCCACCAGCGCAACGGAAACGGCCACCCTCAACATCGAGGGCATGACCTGTGCTTCCTGCTCCAACTTTGTCGAGAAGGCCCTGAGCCGCACGCCCGGCGTGCAACGCGCCACCGTGAACCTGGCCAGCGAGAAAGCCACCATCGAGTACCTACCGGACCAGATTGACCGCGCCGGCCTGAAGGCCGCCGTGGAGCAGGCCGGCTACGGCGTACACGAGCCGGCCGCGCCGGCCTCCCCCAACGTGCTGGCCTCCGACCAGGAACTGGACCAGCGCAAGGCCGCGGCCTACCAGAAGCTCAAGCGCCGCTTCCAGGTGGCCGTGGGGCTGGCCGTGGTGATTATGCCGCTGAGCATGCTCATGCTCTGGCCGCGGATGATGAACCTGATTCCGACGCCGGTGCTCAACTACGTGCTGCTGGCCCTGACGCTGCCGGTGCTGCTCTACAGCGGCCGCGAGTTCTACGTCTCGGCCTGGAACGGCCTGCGGCACCGCACCGCCAGCATGGACACGCTCATTGCCGTGGGCACCGGGGCGGCCTTCCTCTACAGCCTGGCCGCCACGCTCATTCCCCACTGGTTTATGCAGCGCGGCCTCATGCCCGAGGTGTACTACGACACCACCGCCACCATCATTGCGCTGATTCTGCTGGGCAAGGTGCTGGAGAGCCGGGCCAAATCCAAGACCTCGGCCGCCATCAAGGCCCTGATGGGGCTGCAGGCCAAAACGGCCCGCGTCGTGCGGGGCGGCCAGGAAGTGGACGTGCCCATCGAGCAGGTCGTGCCCGGCGACGAAGTGGTGGTGCGCCCCGGCGAGAAAGTGGCCACCGACGGCGTGCTGCTCAGCGGCCACTCGGCCGTCGACGAGAGCATGCTCACCGGCGAGAGCCTGCCGGTGGAAAAGCAGGAAGGCGACAACGTGTTCGGCGCCACCCTCAACAAGACGGGCTCCTTCCGCTTCCGCGTGACGAAAGTAGGCGCCGAAACCATGCTGGCCCAGATTGTGAAGCTGGTGGAGGAAGCCCAGGGCAGCCGCGCCCCCATTCAGCAACTGGCCGACAAGGTCAGTGCCGTTTTTGTGCCGGTGGTGGTCATGGTGGCCATCGTCACCTTCGTGCTCTGGTTTGACTTCGCTCCCGAGGCCACGCGCCTGCCGCTGGCCCTGGTCAACTTCGTGGCCGTGCTCATCATTGCCTGCCCCTGCGCGCTGGGCCTGGCCACGCCCACGGCCATCATGGTGGGCACTGGCAAGGGGGCCGAGCACGGGGTGCTGATTCGCAACGCCGAGGCACTGGAGAAGGCCGAAAAAGTCACCACCGTGCTGCTCGACAAAACCGGCACCATTACCCGCGGCGAGCCCAGCGTGACGGACTTTGTGCCCGTCAACGGCGACGACGCTGTCCGCCTGCTGCCCCTGCTGGCGGCCGTGGAGCGCCAGAGTGAGCACCCGCTGGCCGAGGCCGTGGTGCGCTACGCCGACGCGCAGGGCACCCCGGTGCTGACGGCCACGGCTTTTCAGGCCTTTGAAGGCCGGGGGGCCGGCGCTACGGTAAACGGGCAAGCCCTTCTGCTGGGCAACCGCCGCCTGCTCGACGAGCACCGCGTGCCGGTAACGGCCGCTGCCGAGCAGGCTGCCGCGCAGCTGCTGGGCCAGGCCAAGACGGTGCTTTACGCCGCCTTGGGCGGGCAGGTGGTGGCCCTGTTTGGCGTGGCCGATACCGTGCGCGAGTCCAGCCGGGCCGCCATCCAGGCCCTGCAGGCCGAGGGCATTGAAGTGGTGATGATGACCGGCGATAACCCCCAAACCGCCGCCAAGGTGGCCGAGCAGGTGGGCATCAAGCGCTACTTTGCCGAGGTGCTGCCCGCCGACAAGGCCGGCAAAGTCAAGGAGCTACAGGCCGAAGGCCGCACGGTGGCCATGGTGGGCGACGGCATCAACGACGCGCCGGCGCTGGCCCAGGCCGACATCGGCCTGGCCATGGGCGGCGGCACCGACGTGGCCATGGAAGCGGCGGGCATCACGCTCATGCGCTCGGATTTGCAGGGCGTAGTGACGGCCATGGACCTCTCGCGCCAGACCATGCGCACCATCAGGCAGAACCTGTTTTTCGCCTTCATCTACAACACGCTGGGCATTCCCATTGCCGCCGGGCTGCTTTACCCGTTTACCGGCTGGCTGCTCTCGCCCATGCTGGCCGCCGCGGCCATGGCCCTGAGCTCGGTGTCGGTGCTGACCAACTCGCTGCGCCTGCGCGGCTACCAGCGGGCGGCGTAAGGCGGCTCCCGCCTGGCTTTCCTTTCTTCTTTTGTACTCCCTTTGTATGGATACTACGCAAATAATCGTAACCGTGGTGGGCGTGGGCCTGCTGGGCTTGGTGGGCTGGTTTTTCTTTCTGGCCCCGCACCGGGTGGCCACGGCCGTCTCGTCGTCGGCCGGCATCCAGCAGGTCGACATCGTGGTGAAGGGCGGCTACTCGCCCGACGTCATCGAGGTGGAGCGCGGCAAGCCCGTGCAGCTCAACTTCTACCGCGACGAGGAAAACAGCTGCTCGGAAGAGCTGCTGCTGCCCGACTTCAACATCCGGCGCGACCTGGCCCCGTTTAAAACCACGGCCATTGAGTTTTTGCCCCAGCAAGCCGGTACCTTTGCCTTTACCTGCGGCATGCACATGCTGCGGGGCAGCCTGGTCGTAAAATGAAAACCATGACGCAGTCCGCTTCCTCCAGCTTGCCGGCCCCCGCGGGCGGGGCGGTGCGCCTCTCTATCCGCAACATGGTGTGCCCCCGCTGCCTGCGCGTGGTGCAGCGCGAGCTGGAGAAGGCCGGGCTGGTGGTGGACGGCGTGGCGCTGGGCGCGGCCAACGTGCGGATGGCCGACGGCGGGGCCGTCCGCGAAGACGTGGTGCGCAGCGCCCTGCAGGCCTACGGCTTTGCCCTGGTCGAGGACCCGCGCGACCAGCTGGTGGAGCAGGTGAAGGCCGTCGTGGTGGAGCTGATTCACTACACGCCCACCGAGCTGCAGCCCTTTCACACCTACTCCCACTTCATCAGCGAGCGGGTCGGGCGGGCCTACGCGTACTTGTCGCACCAGTTCTCGGTGCGGGAGGGCCTGACGCTGGAAAAGTACATCATCCGCCAGAAGGTGGAGCGGGCCAAGGAACTGCTCAGCTACCAGGACGCCAAGGTGGCCGAGGTGGCCGCGCGCCTGGGCTACAGCAGCGCGGCCCACCTGACCAATCAGTTCCGCCAGGTCACGGGCATGTCGCCCTCCGCGTTTCAGGCCCTGGGTCCCGGCAGCGCGGGCCGGCTGGGGCTGGAAACCCTCTCCTAACGGCGCCGGGCTGGAAACTTTACAAGGTTTTCGGCCGAATCGTGGGCAAACCGAGGGCCTGGCGGCCTCGTTTAGTCAGGGTGACAGTTGCTGTTGCTTTCTCCTAAACGAAACCCCGCCGTATGCTACGTTCCCTCCGCCTCCCCCTGCTTGCTTGCCTCTTTGCCGTTGGTGCCCTTGCTTCGTGTAGCAAGGACGAAGCCGACGGCCTGAAGGTGCAGGCCCACAACGACAATGCCTTCATGACCATCATGCACGACATGAGCAAAGAAATGGACATGATGACGGCCACGATGGACCCCGACGTGGACTACGCCAAGATGATGGTCATGCACCACACGGGCGCCATCAAGATGGCCCAGAAAGAGCTCAGCGCCGGCGACAACGCGGCGATGAAAGCCATTGCCCAGCGCATGATAACCGCGCAGCAGGCCGAAATCACGCAGTTCAACGCCTTTCTGACCAGCCACCCGGCCCACGCCCCGATGGTGATGGAATTTATGGACCGCGCCATGATGGCCATGGAAACCATGGACAAAAACAACGACCTGCGCGTGCTCACCGGCGACGCCGACCAGGACTTTGCCCAACTCATGATTGACCACCACACCAGCGCCATCGAGATGAGCGAGGACGAACTGGAGCTGGGCCGCGAAGCCACGCCCAAGAGCATGGCCCGGCAGATAATCACGGACCAGCAAATGGAAGTCAAAGAGCTGCAGGATTGGCTGCTGGCCAACAAATCCTATTAACCAGGGGCCCATCTGCCCCGGCAAGGCGGCTCCGGTGGGGCCGCTTTTTTGCTTATCCCTCCTTGTTGTCTGCGGCCGATGGTGCACGCGTTTCTCCACGTGCTGGTGCCCGGTGTCGTGGCCCTGCTGTTTTACCGGCCGCGCTGGCGCCGAACCTGGCTCATCTTAGCGGCGGCGCTGCTGCTGGACGTGGACCACGTCTTGGCCACGCCCATGTTCGACGCCGGCCGGTGCAGCATCAACTACCATCCGCTGCACACTTACTGGGCCATGGGGAATTATGGGTTCATGCTGTTTCCGCCCATTACCCGCGTGTGGGCCGTGGGATTTTTGCTGCACATGGTGCTGGACTACGCCGAATGCTGGCAACTGGGCATCATTTGGCCGCAGTAAGCAGCTCTCCCAGTCTTACGTTCTCTTTCCTTACCCTTATGGAACCCTCCGACACGCTCACCTCCGCCCTGCAGCAGCTGCGCGGCCGCGGCTACACCGAAGACTTTAACCTGCGGCCCGACTGCCTGTACTGCGCGGCCTACGACCTGCGGCTGGCGCCCGAGCAGTTTAAGGTTGACTCGGTTTTCCGCTTTGAGGGCCCCTCCGACCCGGCCGACCAGTCCATCCTCTACGCCATCAGCGCCCCCGGCCTCGACCTGCGGGGCGTACTCGTGAATGCCTATGGCGTGTACGCCGACCCGCTGACCGCCGCGATGGAGGCCCAGCTGCGCCTGCCCCCCCACTAAGCCCCGGCCCCTGGCTTTTTATTCCTAACCCAATTCCCCTTCCCATGATGCACCCCATGTCCGAGCCACTGTTTCCCGAGTACCTGTTATGGATTTGGTTTGCCCTCACCGCCCTGTCCGTGGCCTACGTGGCCTGGGACCTGTTTACCAGCACCCCGGAGATGAAGGTGATGAAGTACGGCTGGGTCTTGGTGACGCTTTACACTGGGCCAATAGGACTGATTATTTATTGGTTTTCGTGCCGAGAGCCTTCTCCGGGCACTCATGAGCAATTTATTGCTCCGCTTTGGAAGCAGACAGTGGGGTCCACCATTCACTGCGCCGCCGGCGACGCTACGGGCATCATTGTGGCGGCCGCCATTACCGGCTACTTTGGGCTAAGCATGGGCGTGGACATTTGGCTGGAATACGCGGCTGGCTTTGCCTTTGGCCTGTTCATTTTTCAGGCCCTGTTTATGAAGGACATGATGAAAATGAGCTACGGGCAGGCCTTGCGCCACTCGTTTCTGCCGGAATGGGTGTCCATGAACGCCATGATGGCCGGCATGATGCCCACTATGGTCATTCTGATGAGCCGGGACATGCGGGCCATGGAAGCCAACTCGCCTTGGTTTTGGGCGGCCATGTCGGCCGCGACGCTGGTGGGCGTGGTGGTGGCCTACCCGGTGAATTATTGGCTTGTTAAAAATAAACTCAAGCACGGCATGGGTACCGAACGTGCATTAGGCAAGGGCGGGGCACCGATAGCGGAAGACCCAGGACATCCTGCGCACTCCACCGCAATGGCTGGAATGGCCGGAATGCACCACGGGGTGCCACCGGAAAAGCGTGAGACGGCGCACCAGGGGCATGACATGGCTGCGATGCCGGGCATGGATATGAGCGACGGCGCCCAGGTTTCGGGGCTGCGCAAGGCCGTCGTGACCCTGCTCACCCTGGCAATGCTGGCGGTGGGCTATTACCTGGCGGCACGGTACGGGGACTTGAACATGCGGCCCGGCGAGCCCATGTCCATGCCCATGCCCATGCCGGCCATGCCTGGGCACTCCATGTAGGGTTGAATACCGTTCGCTCACGCCCTTTTACAGCACTTGTGGCCGTGGTTTCGTGGCGGCTCGCCGGTACAAATTATGTAAGTCGGAAGCGGCTACGGGTAAATCTCATGCGCAAGGGTAACGTACTCACAATGATGTATCTTGAGCCGAGCCGGGAAAGCCGTGCTGGTTGTGCTGACGAAGCTACTGCTACGCCGGACCAAGCCCTCAGACGTCCGCCTTACTGAGCAGCGCCGCCGCTGCCTTTTCAGCGGCAGGCTTCCACCGCTATGCGCCGATTGTCATGGAGCACAACACCTTCATCTTCGCCACGGGAATTGAAAACAGTTACCCGGTTATCCCGCTGCCGGACGGCAGCCGCCTGCGGGTAGATGAAATGCAGCTGACGCAGCATGACCGGCGCTGGGAAGAGGATTTTGAACTGGTGCGGGAGCTGGGCCTGGCATATCTGCGCTTCGGCCCCCCGTACTATGCCACCCACCTGGGCCCCGGGCGCTATGACTGGAGCTGGGCCGATGCCACCTTTACCCGGCTCCGGGAGCTGGGCATTGAGCCTATCGTGGACCTGTGCCATTTTGGGGTGCCGGACTGGCTGGGCAACTTCCAAAATAAAGACTGGCCCACCCACTTTGCCGAGTATGCCCAGGCGTTTGCCCGCCGCTACCCCCACCTGCGGTTTTACACCCCGGTCAACGAGATTATGATTGCCGCCACATTCTCGGCGCAACTGGGCTGGTGGAACGAGTGCCTGACCGGGGATACCCCTTTTGTCACGGCCCTGGGCAACCTGTGCCGGGCCAACCAGCAGGCCATGCACGCCATCCTGCGCGTGCAGCCCCGGGCCATCTTCATTCAAAGCGAGGCCACGGAATACTTTCACGCCGAGGAGCCCTCCGAGCGCTGCCTGGCGCATACGGCCTTTCTCAATGAAAAACGCTTCCTGGCCTTCGACCTTACCTACGGGCATGAGGTCAAGGCCAGCCTGTATACCTACCTGCTGGATAACGGCATGACGCGGCAGGAGTACGAGTGGTTTCGCCAGAACACCGTCAAGCGTCACTGCGTGATGGGCAACGATTACTACTATACCAACGAGCACCTGGTGCACGAGGATGGCAGCACCAGTGAATCAGGCGAAATTTTCGGCTACTACTCCATCACCCACCAGTATTTCAGCCGCTACCGCCTGCCCGTAATGCACACGGAAACCAACCGCGAGGACCCGGAGGCGGTGCTCTGGTTGCGCAAGGAATGGGCCAACGTGCATCGCCTCAAGCAGGATGGCGTGCCCATCGTCGGCTTTACCTGGTACAGTCTGCTGGACCAGGTGGACTGGGATAACTGCCTGCGTGGCAACCACCATCGGGTCAACCGGCTGGGCCTCTACGACCTCGACCGCCGGGTGCGCCCCGTAGGGGAAGCTTATAAATCTCTGGTCAGCAAGTGGAAGCCGGAGCTTACATCGGAATGCTACGGCCTTCACATCTATAATTTCTAGCGAGCCCCGCCTTGGCATCCAGCCGGCGCGGACGGCCGAACGCGGCACAGCTGGCTAACATATTGATAATAATCATGTCCCGATTTGTCAGGTGTCATGAATTAGCTTAGGAAGCCCTCCTTCTTTTGTCCTGCCCGCAAGGGCATCGAGAAGCAACGGCTGCCTGGTGTGGTCAACAGTATTCTGCTCCCAGCTTTCATTGCAATGGCCGTCCTGCTGCACCCTGCGCCTTCCGTCTATCAGCCCCGGCCGGCCGGGCTGCCGGGCCTAAGCAGCCCGGAAGCGGCGCGGCGGCTGGCCGAGGTGGGGCCCAATGCCATCGTGCACGAGGCGGCCCGTAGCCGGTGGGTTATCCTGCGGAGCCAGTTTGCCTCGGCCCTGGTGCTACTCATGCTGCTGGCGGCCGGCGTTTCCTTTTTCCTGGGCGAGGGGCTGGACGGTGCGGCCATCCTGCTGGTCATCCTCGTGAACGCTGCCATCGGCTACTACATGGAAGTACAGGCGCAGGTCTCGATGGCGGCCCTGCAGCAGCTGGCACTGGTGCCGGCGCGCGTGATTCGTGATGGCCTGCTGACGCCCATCAACGCCGAAGCCGTGGTCCCGGGTGACGTGTTGTTCCTCGAAGCCGGCGACCTGGTGCCGGCCGATGCCACCCTGCTGGATGCGGCGCAGCTGCTGGTCAACGAGTCGGCCCTGACCGGGGAGTCGCTGCCGGCGGAAAAGCAGCCGGCTCCCCTCCCCCCGGGGCTGCCCCTGGCCGAGCAAATCAACGCCGTATTCAAGGGCACCAGCATCGTGAAGGGCAATGCCCACGCCCTGGTCACGGCCACCGGCATGCGTACCGAGCTGGGCCGCATTGCCCACCTAGTGCAAACGGCTGAGCAGGCGGCAACCCCCCTGGAGGAAAAGCTGGCCGTGTTTACCCGCACCCTGATTAAAGTCGCGGTCGGGCTGGTGGTAGTGGTGTTCGCGGCTGGTCTGCTCAACGGCCAACCTTGGCTGGAGATGCTGGAAACCAGCATTGCGCTGGCGGTGGCGGCCGTCCCGGAGGGGCTGCCCATTGTGGCTACCCTGGCCCTGGCGCAGGGCATGCTGCGCATGGCCCGGCACCGGGTGGTCGTGAAGAAGCTGGCGGCCGTGGAAACGCTGGGCGGCACCAGCATCATCTGCACCGACAAAACCGGAACTTTAACCGAAAACCGCATCACGGTCACGGGCTTGATTACCCCGGTGCGGGAAGTGACCGCGGCCTCGCTGCCCGCACTGGCGGAGTCACCCACTCCTGACCTGACGGTAGCGCTGCGGGCCACCGTGCTCTGCAACACGGCCACCGTCGATTTTGCCTCCACCGAGCTGAGCGAAACGGGCGACCCCCTGGAAACGGGCCTGCTGCGGTTTGCCCACGCGGGCGGCGCCGACGTTGCCGCGCTGCGGGCCACTTTCCCCAAGCTGGCGGAGGAGCCCTTCTCCTCGGAAACCAAGCTCATGGCAACCCTGCACGCGGGGGCTGAGGCCACGCCCTCCACCGTGTACGCCAAAGGCGCGGCCGAGGAGCTGCTGCCCCGCTGCACGGCCCTGCTCCAGGCTACGGGGCGGGCGGTGCTGGACGAGACCACGCGTGGGCAGTGGCTGCAGCGCGCCGACGCGCTGGCGGCCACTGGCCTGCGGGTGCTGGGCGTAGCCTATAAGGAAACTACCGGGCCCGACCCGGAGCTGCTCCGTGAGCTGGTGTTCGTGGGCCTGTTCACCATGCTCGACCCACCCCGGCCGGATGTGGCCCCCGCCGTCGCGGAAGCCCAATCCGCCGGCATCCGGGTGGTGATGATTACCGGCGACCACCCGGCGGCGGCCCGCAACATTGCCCAGCGCCTGGGTATTCTGTCGGGGGATGCGGGCCCCGGGAGCGTGCTCGTCGGCCGGGATATGGCCGCCTACGAGCAGCTGGATGCTGCGGCCCGCCAGCGCTGGGCCGCCACGCGGGTCTTTGCGCGGGTCAGCCCCCAGCAAAAGCTGGATTTGATTCGCGTGCTGCAGGACGCGGGCGAGGTGGTGGGCATGACCGGCGACGGGGTCAACGACGCGCCCGCCCTCAAACAGGCCGACATTGGCATTGCCATGGGGCTGCGCGGCACCCAGGTGGCGCAGGAAGTGGCCGACATGGTGCTGCAGGATGACGCCTTTCCCTCCATCGTGCTGGCCATCCGCCAGGGACGGACCATCTTTGAGAACATCCGCAAATTCGTGATGTACCTGCTCTCCTGCAACCTGAGCGAGCTGCTGGTCATCGGCGCGGCTTCGGTGATGAACCTGCACTTTCAGCTGGTGCCGCTGCAGATTCTGTTTATCAACCTGGTCACCGACGTGCTGCCGGCCCTGGCCCTGGGCGTGACGCCGGGCTCGGTCACCATCATGCAGCAGCGGCCCCGCCCGTCGGCCGAGGCGCTGCTCACCCGCTCGCACTGGCAGCGCCTGCTGGTCTACGCCGGCATCATTGGGCTGACCAGCCTGGGGGCGGTGCTCATCAGTCATTTTGCCCTCCACCGGGGGGAGCAGTGGAATCCGGCGCTGTGCAACAATATCTTGTTTTTAGCGCTGGTGCTGGGGCAGCTCACGCACGTCTTCAACCTGGGTACGCCGGGGCTCTCGCCGGCCCGCAACGAAGTAGTGCGCAACCCCTACGCCTGGTACGCCATCGGTCTGTGCCTGTTGCTGGTGCTCGGGGTGTACTCCTTTCCGCTGACCCGCCAGGCGCTGGACCTCTACCCGCTCAGCGGCTGGGACGGGCTCCTGGCGGGCAGTGCCGGCTTGCTGGTGCTGGTGTTCGGGCAGCTGTATCACTACTGGTTCTTTCCGGCCGTCGTGGAGCCTTCCGGCCCGCCGGCCCAGCCCCCGGCGCCACCCTGGCCCGCAGCCAGCCCCTGACGGATGGCGGCCCGCCAGCTCCCGCTGCAATCCTGACTTTTTAGCCGTTTCAAACCCCTTAACCATGTTAGAGCGCCTCATTTCGTGGTCGGTCCATAACCGTTTCTGGGTGAGCCTGCTCATGGGCCTGATTGTGGCCGGGGGTATCTATTCCATCTACACCACGCCGGTGGACGCCATCCCGGATTTGTCCCAAAACCAGGTCATCATTTACACGGAGTGGATGGGGCGCAACCCGCAAATCATGGAGGACCAGGTCACGTATCCGCTGGTATCCAACCTGCAGGGGGTGCCCCGGCTCAAGTCGATTCGGGCGGCTTCCATGTTCGGAATGAGCTTCGTGTTCGTCATCTTCCAGGACGACGTGGACATCTACTGGGCCCGCTCGCGGGTGCTGGAGCGGCTCAACTACGCGCAGAAATTTCTGCCGCCCGGCATCACGCCCTCGCTGGGCCCCGATGGGACGGGCGTGGGCCACGTGTTCTGGTACACGCTGCAAGCGCCGGACTACGACCTGGGGGAGCTGCGCGCCCTGCAGGACTGGTACGTCAAGTTTGCCCTGCAGAACGTGGAGGGTGTGAGTGAAGTGGCCTCCTTCGGCGGTTTTCAGAAGCAGTACCAGGTGAGTGTCAACCCCGACAAGCTGCTCTACTACGGCGTGCCCCTGACCAAGGTCATCAGCGCCATCAACCGCAACAACCGCGACGTGGGCGGCAGCCTGTTCGAGCAGAACCGCGCGGGCTACCTGGTCAAGGGGCTGGGCTACATCAAAAGCATAGAGGACATCCAAAACATCCCGCTGGGCCAGTACAAGTCCGTGCCCGTGCGCATCCGCGACGTGGCCACGGTGCAGATGAGCGCCGACCTGCGCCTGGGCATCACGGAGGAAAACGGGGAGGGCGAAGTGGTGGGCGGCATCGTGGTGATGCGCTACGGGGAGAACGCCCAGCAGGTCATCGCGCGCGTGAAAACCCGCCTCGCGGACGTGCAGAAGGGCCTGCCGCCCGGGGTCAGGTTTAAAGTGGCCTACGACCGCAGCGACTTAATTGCCGCCGCCATTGATACGGTCAAGGAAGCCATCACCGAGGAGGTCATCGTGGTCTGCATCGTGGTGCTGGTGTTTCTGTTCCACTTTGGCTCGGGGCTGGTGGCCATCGTCAACATTCCGCTCTCGATTCTCATCGGGTTTATCCTGATGAAGCTGTTCGGGGTGGATTCCAACCTGATGTCGCTGGGGGGCGTGGCCCTGGCCGTGGGCGATTTGGTGGACTCGGGCATCGTCATGGCAGAAAATGCCTACCGCCAGCTCACCGAGCGAGTGGTAGGCCTGGACGAGCAAAAAGGCGAGTACTGATGGACCGGCCCCGCATCGGACATACCCGGGAGCTGCCCGAAGCCGAGCGCCTCCAGCTGGTGGAGCAGTCGGCGCGCACCATCGGCCGGGCGGTGGTCTCCTCCATCCTCATCACGCTGGTCTCGTTTGCCCCCATCCTGCTGCTGACCGGGCAGGAAAAGAAGCTGTTCACCCCGCTGGTGCTCACCAAGACCTTCTGCATGATGGGCTCGGCCTTCGTGGCGGTGTTTATTCTGCCCATGACCATGGGCGTGCTGCTCAAAGGCAAGCTCATTCCCAACAGCCGCAACCCCGTCTCGCGCTTTTTCATCGGCGTGTTTGCCCCGGTTGTACGCCTGTGTTTGCGCTGGAAAAAGACCGTACTGCTGCTGGTCCTGGCCCTGGTGCTGGTCAGCATCCCGGTGGTGCTGCGCACGGGCACCGAGTTCATGCCTCCCCTCGACGAGGGCTCCCTGCTGATGATGCCCACCACGCTGCCCGACGTGTCCTACACCGAGGCCAAGCGCATCCTGCAGGTGCAGGACAAGCTGCTGAAAAGCTTTCCGGAGGTAGCCAACGTGCTGGGCAAGGCCGGCCGCGCAGGCACGGCCACCGACAATGCTCCGCTGAGCATGATTGAGACAGTCATTCTGCTCAAGCCACGCGCGCAGTGGCGCGAGGGCATGACGAAGGAGCGCCTGATTGCCGAAATGAACGAGCGGGTGCGCATCCCGGGGGTATCGGTCGCGTGGACCCAGCCCATCATCAACCGCATCAACATGCTGAGCACCGGCATTCGCACCGATGTAGGCGTGAAGATTTACGGGCGTGACCTGGACAGTATTTACGTGCTGGCCCAGCAGGTGCGGCAGGTTATCACCGGCATCCCGGGCCTCGTGGATTTGTACGTGGAGCCGCTGACGGGCGGCAAGTACCTGGAAATCGACGTGCGCCGCGGCGAGCTGGCCCGCTACGGGCTGGACGTGGACGACGTGGGCACCATCATCGAGACGGCGCTGGGCGGGGCCCGCATCGGCACCACGGTGGAGAAACGGGAGCGGTTTACCATCAGCGTGCGCCTGGCCCAGGATTTTCGCAATAACCTGACCGCGCTGGCCCGGGTGCCGGTGCAGACGGCCCAATACGGGCCGGTGCCGCTCTCGGCCGTGGCCACCCTGCGCCTGACCGAGGGGCCGGCCATGATTAACTCCGAAAATGCCCTGCTGCGGGGCACGGTGCTCTTCAACGTGCGCGGCCGTGACATGGGTGGCGTCGTAGGCGAGGCCAAGGAGCGGGTCGCCAAGCACTTTCCGCGCCTGCCCCAGGGCTACTACATCGAGTGGAGCGGGCAGTACGAAAACCAGGTCAGCGCCCAGAAGCGCCTGCAGCTCATCATCCCCGGGGTGCTGCTGGTCATCTGCTTTATTCTCTACTTCACCTTCAAGTCCCTGCGGGAAGTGCTGATTGTCCTTTCCGGCATGCCCCTGGCCCTGCTTGGGGGCATCTACTCGCTGCACCTCTACGGCGTTAATTTCTCCGTCTCGGTGGCCGTGGGCTTTATCGCCCTGTTCGGGGTGGCCATGGAAACGGGGGTACTGCTGCTCGTGTACCTGAACCAGGCGCTGGAAAACCTGGTCCGTTCCCGCCAGCCGCAGCTCCCCCCGGCCGGCACCACAGCGGACGAGGTCGGGGTAGCGGCGCCCGCCCCGGCGCCGATTACCCAGCAGGACATCGAGAATGCGGTGTTTGCCGGGGCCGTGCTGCGCATCCGACCGGTGCTGATGACGGTGGTGGTGGACATGCTGGGCTTGTTTCCCGTGCTGGCCGCCACCGGGGTGGGCAGCGATTTAATGCGGCCGCTGGCGCTGCCCTACGTCTTTGGGTTGGTGACCTCGACGCTGTACGCGCTGATTGTGGTGCCGACGCTTTTTGCCCTGGTCAAAGAGTGGGAATGGCGCCGCACGGGCCAGCTCACTTACCTCTCGCTTCAGGATTAATGCCATGTGCCGTCCCTTGCTCCTCCTTCTGCTGGCCGCTGCTGTCCTGTTCCCCGCGCGGGTTCAGGCCCAGTCGGTTCCCACCCAGTCGCTGGCGCAGGTGCTGGCGGAGATAGAGGCCCGTTACCCCTCCCTGGCGGCTTACCAGCGCCGGGCGCAGGGGTTGGAAGCGCGGGCCGCGGGGGCGCGCAGCCAGATGCCGCCCCAGGTAGGGGTGGGCGTAAGCCAGTTTCCGTACCGCACTGCCATCCTGAAGGAAATGGACTCGCCGGAAAACCAGGCCGGGGCGGTGTTCTCGGTGGAGCAGATGCTGACCAACCCCGCCAAGCTGCGGGCCCGGCGCGACCTGCTGCTCTCCCAGGTCCAGGTGGCACGCGCTGAGCAGCGATGGGAGCTCAACGAACTGCGCGCCATGGCCCGCATGGCCTACTTCCAGCGGTACGCGGCCGAGCATAAGCGGCAGGTGCTCACAGGGAGCCGCCGCACTCTGGCGCGCCTGGTGGCTCTCACCCGCGACCGGTACACCTACAACCAGGCGCCGCTGGGCACCCTCTACAAAGCGGAGGCCCAGCTTCAGGAGCTCGACAACACCGACGCGGCCCTGCTGGCCACCATTCGCGAAAGCAACATTACCCTGAACACCCTGCTGGGGAAGCCCCTGGAACAGGCGTTCCAGCTCGACACCACCCGGCTGCTGCGGCGGGAGTGGAGCGACACCACCGTGGCGCGGCGCAGCGACCTGGCCGCAGCCGAGGCCATGATTCAAACCACCCGGCTGGAGCGGCAACTCGCCGGGCTGGGGCGCAAGCCGGACTTCGGGGTGCGCTTCGAGCACATGCAGATGACGGCGGGCATGGCCAACCGCTACGCCCTGATGGGCATGGTCACGGTACCCGTCGTGCCCTGGTCGGCGCGCATGTACCGCTCGGAAACCCAGGCCCTGACCCTGCAGCTGGACGAGCTGCGCCTGCAGCAGCAGGCCCGGCAGCGGCAGGCCCGGCGGGCGGTGGCCGAAAAGCGCAGCCAGCTGCTGGCCGCCGGGCAGCAGCTGCAAAACTACCAGCAGCGCATCCTGCCGGCCTACCGCCGCACCTTCGAGGTGCAGCAGCTGGCCTACCGGCAAACTACCGGCAACCTGTTCGTGCTGCTGGACGCCTGGCAGATGCTGCTCATGAAGCAGATGGACTACTGGGACACTTACGAGCGGGCCCTGGGCCTGCAAGCCGCCTACGACTATGAAACCGAGCAGTAATTCCCTTTTCCGCGGCGGGACGCTGGGAGTGCTGGCCCTGCTGGTTGGCGCTTTGTACAACTGTGGTGGCACCGAGCCACCGCGCGCACTGCCAACACCCGCCACCGGACTGCCTCCCCATGCGGCCTACCTGGCGCAGTCGCCCAGCCGGCTGGTCGTGTCGGCCCAGTCCCTGGTCAGCCCCCTGGCGGCAGGCCCGGCCGATACCATTTCGCTGACCGGCTACGTGGCGCCCGACCCACGGCGGGAGCGACAGGTAGCGGCCCGCGTCGGCGGGCGGATAGAGCGACTGTACGCGCGTTATAACTACCAGTACGTGACCCAGGGACAGAAGCTGCTGGACCTGTATAGCCCCGAGCTGAACACGGCGCTGGCCGAATACCAGTACCTGCTCGCCCAGGGAAGCGACGCAGACCTAATTCGCCGGGCCCGCACCCGCCTGCTGCTGCTAGGTTTGTCGGCCGCTCAATTGACTTCCAGTGGCAAGGGACTCGTCCCCACCGTGCCCATCGTCAGCCCCTACGCGGGCTACGTGGTACCCGGGGAAGGAGCGGCTGCGGCGCCCATGCCCGCCCCTGGCGGCATGGCCAGCGGGGCGGGAATGGGGGGTGATGCCGGCATGGGCGAAGGACAGGCCCTGGCAGCGCCGGCCGTTCTGCCAGCGCCCGCCACGAGCCTGCTCCGCGAAGGTGACTACGTGGAGCGCGGGCAGCCGCTGCTGCGCATCAATGACCTGCGCCAGGTATGGGGCCTGCTGGCCGTGGAGGCCCGCTACGTGGCCCGGGTGCGGGCCGGCCAGCGCGTGCTCCTGCGCAGTGAGCTGGCCCCGGGGCAGGTTTTGGAAGGCCGGGTGGCCTACGTGGAGCCCGCCCTCGCTCCCAACCAGAAGCTGCTGCAGGTGCGCGTCTACCTGCCGAATCCGGAGGGGCATCTCAAAATCAACTCCCTGCTCACCGGCACCCTGGAAGCCCCGGCGCCGGCCGGCCTGCAGCTGCCTGCCGCCAGCGTGTACGACCTGGGGCGCCGCCGGCTGGTGTGGGTGTACCGCGGGCCCACGGCCGGCGGGCACCGACTGTTCGAGGCGCGCGCCGTGCGCACGGGGCCGTTGGGTGGCCCCATGGTGGCCATCCGGGGCGGGCTGGCACCGGGTGAAAAAGTGGCCCGCAATGCCGGATACCTCGTCGACAGTGAAAGCTTTATTGACCTGCAGCCATGAACGAAAGAATGCACCCTGGTGCCCGCTGCCTTCGGCGGGGAGCCCTTGGCCTCCTGCTGGGCCTGGGGCTGCTCAGCGCCTGCCAGCCCCGGACGACCGATTCAGCCGACCAGGGCAGCAAGAGTGCCGCGCCCCCCGCGGATGAGCCCGCGCACCAGCATGCCGGGTCGTCCTCCGTCGCCCCGGCTGAGGATACCCTGACCCTCGACGCTGGCCAGCAGGCGCGGGCCGGCCTGAAAATGGTGGTGGTAACGCCCCGCCCTCTCTTTGTCGGGCAGCAGGTGCTGGGCACGGTGGTGTCGGATGAAACCCAGACCGTAGTGGTCAGCGCCCGCGCGGCCGGGCGCCTGGACCATCTCTACGCGAACACCCCCGGGCAGCCGGTCCGGCGCGGGCAGCCTCTTTACGGGCTGTACAGCGAAACGCTGCTAGCCGATGCGCTGGAGTACCGGCGCACGTTGCGCGAGCGGGCGGAGGAGCCCAATGCCGGCGCCCCGTCCCTGCCGGCCAATGCGGCCCGTAAGCTGCGGCTGCAGGGCATAAGCGCCGCGCAGCTGGCCGCGCTGGCGTCAGCCCGGCAGCTGCCCGCCACCCTGCGTTTCGACTCCCCGGCCAGCGGCTACCTGGCGGAGCTGCTGGTGCGGGAGGGGCAGTACGTGACGCAGGGCACCCCGCTGCTGCGCATTACCAGCGCCGCCACGGTATGGGTCGAGGCCCAGCTCTACCCCACGGAGCTGACTGAGCTACGGCAGCTGGGCAGCGCGGTGGTGGCGCTGGAGGCCTATCCGGGGCAGACGTTCCCGGCCCGGCTCGTGGACGAGCGGCCCGCGCTGGCGGAAAACAGCCGAATTACCCTGGTCCGGCTGCGCGTGACCAACCCTGCGGGGCAGCTGCGCCCGGGGATGATGGCCACGGTCCAGCTGGGTTCGGCTGCCCGGCGCGGGCTGGCCGCTCCTTTCACGGCCCTGAACATCGGGACGATGACCACGGCCTGGGTGCAGACCGCCCCGAATGTGTTCGAGCGGCGCATGGTTCGCACCGGCCGCCGGGCCGGCAGCTACGTCGAGCTGCTCAGCGGCGTGCACGACGGGGAGCGGGTCGTGTCCTCCGGGGCCTACCTGCTGGAAAGCGAGCGGGAGCTGCGGCGGGGCAGCGGGAGCATGGCCAACATGCCCATGTAACCCGGCCCAAGGCAGCTGCTTAGAGAATCGGAGACACCCTAACCTCACTTTACTATGAAAAACATATTGTTAGCCCTGGCAGCAATTTTTGGGCTGTCCACCGGCTCCTGGGGCCAGACCGGGGCGATAGGTAGCGGCATCTACCGCTCGGCCGAAGACTTTCGCCAGCACCGCCTCACGCTGGCCGTGGACTGCAAGACGGCGACTCACAAATTGCGCCTGCACGAATTCAGCGGCAAGCGTTTTATGACGGTTAAGCATGGCGGGAAGGTGTACCAGCTGGCCAAAGACAGCCTGTTCGGGTTTCGCGACTGCGATGGGCGGGACTACCGCTTTGCCTCCAACTACGAGCACTACCCCATCCTGAATCCCGGAGAGGAAGTCCTGCTCTATAAGATTGAGCAGCCGACGGTGGGCAAGAACCCGGGCTTCGTACGGCTGTACTTCAGCTCGTCCGCGCAGGCCCCGGTGCAGCCCCTAACCCTGCTGACGCTGAAGCGCGCCTTTCCGGACAACCATGCGTTTCACGACCTGCTGGATGCACAGTTTCACGCGGGCGGGGACCTGACGATGTATGATACTTACCACCGCATGACCAAAATCAACTGGCTGCTGTGCCAGAGCCGGACGGACGGCGCTGGCCCTCACTAAACCCTACTTGCTGCCCGATGACATCAGGCCAAGCCTCGCCAGGCATACCTAATAGCGTTCAGAAGTACACTTCTGTGCATCTTAGTGGTTTCATTGGTTTACCCCGTTTTATGTCTGCTGCACTACCGCCACTTATCCAGCAATACAAAGCCGATTCCGAGTCCGTCTACAACACCTGGTTTATCAACAACGAGGAGCGCCTGAAGGCTTTTCGCTCCATCCGGCGCGGGGTGCAGCAGGTAGTCAAGGACATCAAAGCGGGCAGCTTCGGCAACGACTTTAAAGGCACCTCACTCGAATTCGTGCTCAGCGTCATTAGCGAGCAGAAGCAGGTGTTCCAGGGCGCGGCCCACCCCTTCTACTGGAAGCCCAAGCTGCGCATCCCCGACATCTACGAACACGAGGACAACAAGCGCGCCTTCGGGCAATTTCTGGAAAGCTGCCTGGCCGCCACCACCGAGCAGCAGCTGCTGCGCGAAATTGACATTCTGGACCGCCGCAAAATCAAGGGCCTCGGCCCGGCCGTTGCCAGCATACTGTATTTCCTGCACCCCACCCTGATGCCGCCCTGCAACACGGCCATCGTCAACGGCTTCAACGCGCTGTTCGGGGAGAAAATTAAGCTCGGCTCCTGGTCGGAATACCTGCGCATGCGCGACCGGCTGCGCGACCTCAACCAGGAACACCGCCAGCACCTGAGCCTCGACTACGGCGCGCTGAGCGGCCTGCTTTTCGACGTGGGCGTGAAGAAGATGATTGCCGGCGACCAGCAGTT
This sequence comes from Hymenobacter lutimineralis, assembly GCF_008271285.1. Lineage (NCBI taxonomy): Bacteria > Pseudomonadati > Bacteroidota > Cytophagia > Cytophagales > Hymenobacteraceae > Hymenobacter > Hymenobacter lutimineralis. The sequence continues at coordinate 46,974 of NZ_VTHL01000018.1, forward strand.
TGCCACCGACGAGGACCGTGATAAGTACCAGCAGCAGGCCCAGAAGCGCCACAAGGAGGTGCAGACCGAGGCCCAGGAGGAAAACCAGCACACCGAGATGCAGCACCACCTGCTGCGCGTAGGCAAGGCCTTGGGCTGCGACGTAACCACGGCCATCAATGACCGCAACCGCCTCTGCGGCGGGCAGAAGCTCTCGTTTCTCTGCCTCGACCAGCACCCCGAGCTGCCCGTGCCCGCCGACGTGGCCAGCACCATCCGCCTGATTGACATCGTGTGGTTTGCCCCCGGCACTAGCCGGGTGGTGGCGGCCTTCGAGGTGGAGAAAAGCACCAGCATCTACAGCGGCATCCTGCGCCTGACGGACCTGGCGTTTTCCATGCCGGAGAACGAGACGGCCTTGTACTTGGTGGTGCCCGATGCCCGCGAGAAGGAGGTGCAGGCCCAGCTTTCGCGGCCTGCCATCCGGGCTGCGGGAGCGACCATCCACTACATCCTGTTTTCGGAGCTGCGGCAGCACTGCGAGGCGTTGTGCAAGTTTGGCGACTCGCCGGCCGCCATGCGCAAGATTGCGAAGGGCGTTTAGGAGGCCGGCCCAGCTACTTAGCAGCCATTTCGCCAGGCCACTAGAGCAACGTGCTGGTTGGCCCTTGCGCAGAGCATGGGGTTTTTAGCCCTTCCGGAAGTACTCGCTGGCAGCGAATCAGGCGCCCGCCCGGATGCGCAGTAATGGGCTTGGCAAGGGCGTACGTGGGGCTTGGCGGCCGGGGACAGCCGTGAAAAATAGCGTACTTTCTCCGCAGTGCCGTACTTGGAGCAATTCTGCCCGCCAGGTTGTTAATCGAGTCCCGGGAAATTCATTCCATGCAAGACCTTCAGAGTTACCTCCGCTACCTTGATACCGCCAGCGAAGATGTTCGGGACAACCACGCGCTAACGGCGCGGCTGGGCGAATTGGCTGTCCAGCTGGCGGAAGCGGGGGATGCCGACGGGGCCCGGTGGGCCCGGGTTGAACAGGAAGTACTGGCGGCCAGCAAGCAGCTGGATAGGGGCGTCGGCTACCAAATCAGCGGTACGCGCAAGGATGAGCAGGGCGTTGAGCACGAAGTGGGCTGGCCCGATACGTCCGGGTACGCCGAGCCCGAATACGCGTACGTGCGCCGGCGCTACCAGGAAACTCCGAATCTGTACTTGAAAAGCGAATACGGCTTGTTTCTGTACTTGCGCAAACACCTGCGCACCAACGAGCAGGTGCGGGAGCTGGCGGCCACCCTGTTTCAGTTGGGCGTGGGCTACGTCGAGAAGCACCGCGTCGGCGGAGAACGAACCCACTACGCCCTGCACGCTCTGGAGGCGCTGCGCAAGGCGTTTCAGCTGGCCAACACGCGAAAAAACGATGCTTCCGTGGCGCAGCTGCTGGGCGAAATCGTCCAATACCTGGTAGCGCTGCACACCACCTGGCCCCTGGACAACCGGGCTACGCTGCGGGTACTGAGCGCCATTACGGAGCTGTTCACGGAGTACTACCGCGCCCTGACCGCGCCTGAGCAGGCCGATGCCCTGCTGGAGCAGGACTGGCGTGGGGTGCAGCAACTGGCGCAAACCTACCGGCACGGGGCCATTGAGCTGGCCGCGGAAGCATCCGAGCTGGCCGGCAAAGCCGGACGCGAACGGGCGCGGTGGTCGTTTTTTCAGGCCCAGCAGCTCGAAGCCCTGGCCCAGGAGGCCGAGGTGCAGCACAACATGACCGCCGTGGCCTTCACCGAACGCGCCCTGCGCATTTACCGGCAGCTGAAGGACGAGGAGAACAGCCGGCGCTTGGAACTGGAATACCAGCGCTTGCGCACGCGCTTCGCCCTGACCCAGACCCGCACCCAGATGCCGGACGAAGCGACGCGGGCGCTGATGGAGTACATCGCGGAAGTCGTGCGGTCAAAAGACGCCCAGGGCATCATCGCCGAGCTGTGCCTGACCCCCATGTTTCACAGTCTGGACCGAGTCAGTGAGGCGGCCCAGGCCCAGCGGGACTCGTTCATGGACATGCTGCCCAAGAGTCTGGAGGACAAGCATGGCAACACGGTCCAAACCTTTTACACCGAAGAAGAAAAGGAGCAGTTCCAGTTTTTGAACACCTACAGCCTGCTGGCGCAGCTCTCCACCCAGACGCTGGTCAAACTGATGCTGGAAGCCTTTAAGGCCCGGAAGCTGACGGCCGATGCCGTGCAGGTGTTCCTGCAGCGCAGCTGGCTGGGCCAGCCCCGGCTGGTGGAGTCGAGCGGCCAGCAAACCCAGACCCAGCCGCTGCGCCTGGTCATGTCCGGGGTGCGCCTGCTGTTCCACGAGCTGGAAGCCTGGCGGCAAGACCCGGACTACGAGCCCGACTTTATCGCCAGCACGGATTCGCTTACCTTAAAAGTGGAGTACATTCTGCGCTACATCTGCGTGCAGCTGCGCCTGCCCACCTTCAAGATGCGCGAGAACACGGACGTAACCATGGAAAAGCTGCTGGATGAACTGCTGGCGGACCTGAAAGGGAAACTCGAAGAGGAAGACCGGTTCTTCATCAAGTTTTTCCTCAGTGAGAAGGCCGGCTATAACTTGCGCAACCGCGTGGCCCACGGCCTGATGGACGACGACGAGTACGGCGTCGAAAACGTCTTTCTCGTACTGACCATGATTTTAAAATTAGCCTCGTACGAATTTCGTGCGGTATAACTTCCTCCCATGGAACCCCAGGAATTAACCATGCGCAAGGCCATTGTCCGCAGCGGCTCGCCGTCGGTGAAGGGCATCGACATGTGGGCCATGGACGCGGACGAGTTCGTGCGCAACGAGCGCACCAACCGCAAGAGCGCCCGGGGGGTGAGCAACAAGTTCGCCCTGTTCATCACCTTGGAAACCTTGGCCACCAAAACCAGGCGGAACCCGGCCACGGGCCTGGGGCTGTTGATTCCCAAGCTGGCGGCTCAACTGGACTCGTTCCGGGCCCTGGCGGCGGATTGGGACACCTACGGCGCGCTGCCCATCGAGCCCGGCGCGCTCGAACGCGCCCGGCAGTTGTTGGAGGCGCTTTCCCTGCAGCTGGTGTACGCGCCGGCCGTGAGCGTGCACGTGTTTCCCATGCGCGACGGCGGCGTGCAGGTCGAACTGGACCGGGACGCGGCGTCCATGGAAATCGAGGTGCACCCCGACGGGACCGAGGACTACCTGCTCTTCACCCCGGACGGCACCGTCCTGGGCTCCTACCCGTCGCTGTTTGCGGCCCTGCGGCATTTTATCACGCCCCCGCCCCCGGCCAGCCGTACATGAGCGTGCACCAGATAACCCCCGAGGACGAGTTGCTTCGCCGCATCATCCTGCAGCCCCAGTTCTTTAAAATCACCCCGGACGGCGTGCGCCGACCCACCAGCGCGGCCTTCAAAATGCGCAGCGGCGAAGATGGCCTCTCGGTTGATATTCTGGGACTGACTTCGTTGGAGCAGGCCATTGCCAACCCAGCCACGCACACCGGCGCGCTGCTGCTGGCCAAAGTCCCGCTGGACCAGAGCTGCCCCTGCGTCCACGACCCGGTGGCCGGCAATCCGGCCCACGCGCTTATCAAAAACGTGACGCCGGCTTTGGCGAAGCTGTTTGCCGTCAATGCCCGCCTGCTGTAACCGGCCCGGTGTGATACCGCCGACCTCGTTGTAGGCTATTTCCGGCTTTCGACTTTAACAGGCGTGTGTTGCTAAGGTAGGCCTTGAGCCAATTCTGGCGATGGCTGTATTTATGTTGTGCAAACGCAACAAACGTGGTATATTTGGCCATCTTTGTTGCGTCTATACAACATGAATTGGTACTCCCTTTCCGACTTGGCCATCCTGCGCGAACTGGGCAGCAGCCTGCGCCAGATTCGGCTCAACCGCAACCAGTCCCAGCAGGCGGTAGCGGAGGCGGCCGGCATCGACCGGGCCACCTTGAGCCAGATTGAGCATGGCCGGCCCACCTCGCTGCTCACCTTCGTGCAGCTGCTGCGCACGCTGGAGCAGCTCGATTTGCTGGATACCCTGGTAACCAAAGCCGAAATCAGTCCCCTGGCCCTGGCCCGCCTCGCCAAAAAGCAGCGCCGCAACGCGTCGCCGGCTTCATCCACACCGCCCCCACCCCCGCCTGCTGAATGGTAGACCTCGCTTTTGTTCGCTTGTGGGGGCAGGAAGTCGGCGTCGTACGGTGGGATGCGGCCCGGTCGCTGGCCACGTTTGCCTACGACCCGGGCTTTGTCAAATCCGGCCTGAACGTGGCGCCGCTGCAGATGCCCCTGCCCACCCGCGCCGACCAGGTGTACGCGTTTCCGCGCCTGAACCCCGACACCTACCACGGCCTGCCCGGGCTGCTGGCCGATGCGCTGCCGGACCGGTTTGGAAACCAACTTATCGACGCTTGGCTGGCCACGCAGGGCCGCGCCCCCGCGGACTTCTCGCCGGTGGAGCGTCTGTGCTACATTGCCAACCGCGGCATGGGGGCGCTGGAGTTCGAGCCCCAGGTGGGCAACGTGGCCGGGGCGGGTGCCGAATCACTGGAAGTAGCCGCCCTGGTGGAGCTGGCGCAGCAGGTAGTGGGCCAGCGCGAGGCCTTCCACGTCAACCTGCGCGACGAGGCGGCCGAGGGGCTGGCGGCCCTGCTGGCCGTGGGTACCTCGGCGGGCGGGGCCCGGCCCAAGGCCATTATTGCCTTCAACGAGGAAAGCGGCGAAGTGCGCTCGGGCCAGGTGAAGGCCCCGCCCGGCTTCGGCTACTGGCTGCTCAAACTCGACGGGGTACGCGACCTGGCCCTGGCCGACCCCCAGGACTTTGGCCGGCTGGAGTACGCCTACTACCTCATGGCCACGGCCAGCGGCCTGCAGATGAGCGAGTGCCGCCTCTATACAGAAGGGCCGCGGGCCCACTTCATGACGCGGCGCTTTGACCGGACGCCTGAGGGAGAGAAACTGCACGCGCAGACCCTGTGCGCCCTGGCCCACTACGACTACAATCAGCCCGCCGCCTATTCCTACGAGCAGGCATTCCAGGTGATGCGCGACCTGCGGCTGCCCTACACGGCGGCCGAGCAGTTCTACCGGCGGATGGTGTTCAACGTGGTGGCCCGCAACCAAGACGACCACACCAAGAACATCTCGTTTTTGATGAACCAAGCGGGCCAGTGGCAGCTGGCGCCGGCCTACGATGTGGCCTACGCCTACCAGCCCGGCAACCGCTGGACCAGCCAGCACCAGCTGGCCCTGAACGGCAAGCGCGACGGCTTCACCCGCGCCGACCTGCGGGCGGTGGCCCGGGAAATGAACATCCGCGGGGCCGACGAACTCGTCGACGAGGTCGTGACGCACGTGGCGCAATGGCCGGAGTTTGCCGCTACGGCCGGCATGAGCGAGGAGCGCACCGCCGCCATTGGCCTCGCACACCGGCAACTCACGTAACTTAGGGGGGCCTGCTTCAAGGTCGTCGCCCGGAAGTCGTCTGGGTCGACCGTGGCCAGCGGCAGGGGAACGGCCAGGCCTGCCCCGTGGATGGGGTCGCCGGCCCAGGCGGCCAGGTCGGCCGCGCAAATCCAGCGCTGGCCGGTCTCATCCTGGTACGACGTTTTGCCGACCAGATACGCCTCCAGGTTGGCAAGCAACGCCGCCGGCACATTCGCCAGGGCCTGGTACGCGGCTTGGCTGGTGGTGTTCATGGAAAGCGAACTTGGGCATGGTGTTCCTGGTCACGAAAAGTAATCATCTGCTGTTGCTGGAGCCAAGCGTGGAAACGAACGGGGGCCTGCCCGCCCCACAGCCCCGCACACCCGGCGCATTCGCTCCGTCATAGCAGCAAACAGTAGCTGGCGAAAAGCCGCGGGGAATCAGCTATTGCTTTCCAGAATGAAAAATGGCCTACCCGAAATGAAATGCGCAACCATGTCTGTTGTCTGGGGGAGAAACCGGTGTTGGTTATAAGTAATTAATCACCATGTGATTGCATAAAAAAGCCCTGAACAGGCCATTGTTGGCGTGCGGTTGGAATACTTCCGGAAGCATGTTTTCCATCCCTTGTATGATTGCAGTGCCTTTCGTAGAAGGGTAGCCAGAAAAGGAAGCGGGGTCACCATCCATCCCTAAATGCGGCGCTTCGGCGTTGACGTTGTGCGTTAGAGACTGTGCCCCGTTTCCCGTTTTTGCCCGAAGACTGAACAGTATGGAGGGAGCACGGCCGGGCCCGCGCATCCCGTATTTGTGCAAGGATAGTTGCGGTAAAAACCTGCCTGGCAAGCTGCTTTCTCACGTTCCCACCTCCCGCCTATGCCCCTGCCATCTGCTACGCCCCTTAAATACGTCGTGGGCCTCGACATTGCCAAAGACAGCTTCGTGGCCTGCTTCGGTCGTATCGACCCTACGCAGCACCTGCACTTTGGCAAACCGGCCACCTTTGCCAACACCAGCACCGGCTTTGCCGAACTGCTGGCCTGGACTGCGCGCCAGCAAGCCAGCAGCGCCCCGCTCTGGTTCGTGGTCGAGGCCACGGGCGTGTATTACGAAGAGCTGGCCTACTTCCTGGCCGACCAGCAACAGGCCCTGAGCGTCTTGTTGCCCAACAAAGCCAGGCACTTCGCCCACAGCACCGAGCAGAAAAGCAAAACCGACCTGCTCGATGCCCGCCTGCTCTGCCGCCTGGGCCTGGAGCGGGTGCTGCCCGCCTGGCAGCCACCCACCCCGGCCCTGCGCCAGCTGCGGGCCCTCTCGCGCGAGCGCCACAGCCTGACGGGGCAGGGCGCGCGGCTCAAAATCCGCCGCCACGCCTACCAGCACAGCTACCAGCCCGATGCCCGGACCCTGGAACGCCTGCAGGCCCAGCAGCAACTCATTGACCAACAACTCAAAGCCGTCGATAAAGACCTGGCCGACCTGGTCAACGCCGAGCCGGAGCTGGCCCGTAAGCTGGCGCACCTGACGAGCGTGCCGGGCATCGGCCTGACCACGGCCATCGCCCTGGTGGCGGAGACCACGGGCTTCGCCCTGGTCGAAAACGAGCGCCAGCTCGCTTCCTACGCCGGCCTGGACGTGGTGCAGCGCCAAAGCGGCCTCTCGGCCGGGGCCACGCGCATCTCGCGTCGGGGCAACGTGCGCCTGCGCACGGCCCTGTACCTGCCCGCCGTGAGCAGCCTGCGCTACAATCCGCAGCAGATGGCCTTTTATGCCCGCCTGCGCAGTCGCCACCCCACCGGCAAGCCCGGTGTGATTGCTGTCATGCGCAAACTCTTGCTGCTCTGCTACTCGCTTTGGAAAAACGACCGGCCTTACGACCCGCACTATCATCCAGCCCACCAGCCGCAAAAAGAAGTAGCCCCGGCCGTGTAACGAACCGAGGCTACGCAGGATGAACCCGAAGGCCCTCCTTGAAAGAGCCCAAAGGTAAAAAAAACTTGCCCCACTATTTGCTTTTCATCACAGTATCTCACTTCAACAAGCCCGTTACCATGAACTATCCATTGTTGTGCTTGCTCGGCATGCTGGGCTGGCCGTCTAACAGTTCGGCGCAGCCTGCCCCCACCAGCGCCGGGTTGTACCGCTCCGCCGAGGACTTCCGTCAAAACCGCTTGACTCTGGAAACACCTGCCACGACTGCTTCCTTTCGCGTGCGCCTGCACGAGTGGCCCTTTCGCCCCTACCTCACCGTCGTTCACGGGGGGCGCAAAGACACGGTGCAGAAAGCGGCCGTGTATGGGTACCGCGACGCCGACGGCCGCACCTATCGATTGGTTCGTAATCAGCCGTTTCCTGTGCTCAACCCCACCGAAGCGGTGCTGCTTTACAAAGTAGAGCAGGCTCCTATGGGCAAGAACCCCGGCTTTGTGCGGTTGTACTTCAGCACCACGGCGGCCGCGCCCCTACAACCCCTGACCTTGCTGCACCTGAAACGGGCCTTTCCCACCAATTACCGCCTGCACGAACTGCTGGACGCGCATTTTCCGCCGGGCAGCGACCTGGCGGCCTGGGACAAGTTCCACGGCACAACGAAGCTCAACTGGCTGTTGCAGCGTAGCCAGGCCGTGGCCGATGCCCATTAGCGTTCAGGCCCGTTCAGAGCGCCGTCGCCACCCGGAACCGCGGCGGCGCGCCGTGTCCCCCGGGCTTATAGCGCCAGTTCGTTGTGAATAACGTCTTTGACACCCTCGGGCCCCTTGATGTTCAGCCACGCGGTACGGGTTTCGTCCTGAACGGCCAGCTCAAAGCGGAAAAAGCCGCAGCATTGCCGCTCGGTTTGAATGAAGGTCATCAACTCGGTGAGCATGGCATCGGTGCCGGAAAATTCGTAGGCAAAGCCATCGGCCAGTTCCTTTCTGTGCAGCACCTGGCGCTTAAGGCTGGCGAGCACCGTCTGCTGCCGGGCCCGCAGTTCCGGAGTGGTCAGCTTGCAAACCAATTCCGGCTGACCGGGTAAGGACGATGCGCTAGCGGAGGTCGGGGCCGGGTTCATGGGCGGAACTGGTTGGTGATTGGAGGCAGAAGAGCAACTGCCGCCCAGGCACATGGTCAGGCTGGCGGCGAGGAATACGCACAGGCGGTTCATAGGTAGAAATGAAAATGATGGTGTAAACTTAAACCCTGGAGTATGCTCCAGGGTCAAGCATTATCTTCTAACTTTTTGACTGCCATGCTCATCAGCGTATTATCCCAGCGTGCCGGCCTGTCTCGGGACACCATTCGCTACTACGAGCGTGAGGGCCTCATCTCCGTGGGCCGGAAGGAGCGCCAGCCCAATAACTACAAAGACTACTCCGAGGCAATGCTGCGGCGGCTATTGGCCGTCAAAAGCCTGAAAGGGTTTGGCTTCACCCTGCGCGAGATTCAGCAGCTGATTGACTGGTGGGATGCCGACCTGTTCAACTGCCCCGAAGGCAAGGAGCAGGTTCAGCAGAAAATCGGGGTCATCGACGAGAAGATTGCGCAACTGCAGGCCGTGCGCCTGCGCCTGGAAGCTTCCATTTCCAACTGTCCCGACGACTGCGCCATTCAAAGCACCCTGCAGCAGCTATAGCCCAGCCCATTAGCGGCTACTTACGGGGCCAGAACAGAATGATACTGACGCCGGCCATGACGACCAGCCCACCAATCAAGTCCAGGCGGTCGGGCTTGAAGCCGTCGAAGTACCAGGCCCAAGCAATGGACATGACGATGAAAATAGCTCCGTACACGGCGTAGGTTTTGCCGAACGAAGTGACTTGCCAAGTGGCCACGATGCCGTAGAGGACCAGCAGGATGGAACCCACGATGCCCCACCATAGGGGCTTGCCCGAGCGCAGCCACTGCCACACCAAGTAGCCCCCGCCAATCTCAAACAGGCCGGCGAGCGCAAATAGCCCGAGGGCTTTAAAAATGGCAACCATGGTGAATAGGATGGAGAAAATAGGGATGCAAGTTCAACAAAAAAGCCAGTTCCTTAACAGGAGGCTGGCTTTTGCATATCTGGCTGGTTCATCGGTTCCGGGGTATTTATACCAGCAAAGCAAAGCCACTAACTTGTGTTTTAGCGTTTGCTTAAATACGAAAGCACTACCTTCGCTAAAATTCCTCTCATGACTGCTTCCTCCTGCATCCGGGTCTTTGCTGACACTGCCCATATTAAAGCGTGCCAACAGCGCCTGACGGCCGTAGCGCCGGCCCTGGCCGCGCTCGCCGCGGTGCTGAGCCTAGCTGGTAACGAAGTGCGCCTGAAGATGCTGTTTCTGCTGGCCCAGGAGCAGCAGCTGTGCGTGTGCGACTTGGCCGACGTGCTCCAGATGAACGTGTCGGCCATTTCTCAGCACTTGCGCAAGCTCAAGGACGGGGGCATGATTCAGGCCCGCAAAGTGGGTCAAACCGTGTTTTACTCGCTAACCCCCGCCCAGCGGCCCTTGGTGCAGTCGCTGCTGCCCGCGTCCACAGCTGCTGAGCCCATCCCCGCCCAATGAAAGCCACACCTTCCTCCCCCACCAAGCCCCTCGCCGGAGCAGGCCTGCTGGCTGCCTTGGCGGCCTCCCTGTGCTGCATCACGCCCTTGCTGGCCATTGTGGGCGGCCTGAGCGGCGTGGCCACCGCGTTTGCCTGGCTGGAGCCCCTGCGTCCCTATTTGGTGGCCCTGACCGTGGGGGTGCTGGGCTTTGCCTGGTATCAGCAGCTTCGGCCTCGGGTGGCCGCGGCGGCCGATGATTGCGGCTGCCCCGTGCCGGCCCAGCCTTCGCTGATGCAGTCGCGCGGCTTTTTAGCCACCACCACGGCCCTGGCCGGGCTGCTGCTGGCCTTTCCCTACTACGGGGCCCGGTTGTACCCGTCGGCGGTGCCCAAGCCGGTGGCGGCCACCCGAGCCGCCCCGGTGTGGCAGACGAGCTCCTACCGCATCGGGGGCATGACCTGCGAGGCCTGCGCCCGCCACGTCGAGCACGACGTGCAACAGCTGCCGGGCGTGCAAAGCGTGCAGGTGTCCTATGATAAAGGCACGGCTCTGGTTCGCTTCAATGCTGCCGTGACGCCCGCGGCCCAGGTGGAGCAGGCCATTAACGGCACCGGCTACCCAGTGCTGAACCCTACCCCATTCCGTAAATCGGCCCGGCTATGATTCCCCTGACGCCTGATACCCCCAAGCCACCGGTTACGCTGACCTCGGTGCTCACCTGCCCGGTCTGCCAGCACGCGCAAGCCGAACGGATGCCCACCGATGCCTGTCAGTGGTTTTACGAGTGCACCAGCTGCCACACCGTGCTCAAGCCCCTGGCCGGCGACTGCTGCGTGTTCTGCTCCTACGGCACGGTCCCTTGCCCACCCATTCAGGAGCAGGGCAAAGGCGCTTGTGGCTGCTGCTAGCTACCTTCCCTTATTCACCCTTTTACCTTTCTTGTTTCATGAAAAACCTCCTGCTTGCCCTGACCCTGCTGGCCACTATTGGCAGCGTTTCCGCCAACGACGGCAAACCCGGCAAAAAGAACAAAAAAGCACCCAAGGAAACCACCATGCAGTGCTCCAAAGACGAGAAGCCCGGCGCCAGCTGCTGCGCCAGGAAGCCCACTGCGGCTGCCATCGTAACGACGGCAGTCCCGGAAGCAGCCAAAAAGTAAGCATGCTTTCTAGCGGCGCACAAGCGGCCGCTTAAAGTCCGAAAAAGCGCCGGACTCCCGTAGTCAGGCGCTTTTTCATTTACCATAATTCGTGAAAAGTTGCTGGCCCGCCACGCAGCAATTACGCGGCCGTCGCCACCGTTTTGCCCTTGTACCAGCGGCGGCGGAACCAGAAGGCCACGTTCACCAGCGCAATCAGCGCCGGCACCTCAATGAGCGGCCCAATCACGCCCGCAAACGCCTGGCCCGAGTTGAGCCCAAACACCCCGATGGCCACCGCAATGGCCAGCTCGAAGTTGTTGCCCGTCGCCGTAAAAGCAATGCTGGCATTCTCGGCGTAGTCGGCTCCCAGGTACTTGCCGGCTGCGAAGCTGAGCACGAACATGATGCCGAAGTACAGGGCCAGCGGCAGGGCAATGCGCAGCACGTCCAGCGGCACGTGCACAATGGCTTCCCCCTTCAAACTGAACATCACCACGATGGTGAGCAGCAGCGCCACCAGCGTAATCGGGCTGATGGCCGGGATAAAGACCGTTTCATACCATTCGTTGCCTTTCAGGCGCCGCAGCACCAGGCGCGAGAGAAAGCCCGCCGCAAACGGAATGCCTAGGTAGACCAGCACGCTCTGCGCAATGTCCCCAATGCCAATGTTTACCGCGTACCCTCTCAACCCAAAATACGGCGGCAGCACCGTGATGAACAGCCAGGCCAGCACCGAGTAAAACAGCACCTGAAAGATGGAATTCAGCGCCACCAGCCCAGCCGCGTACTCGCGGGAGCCGTCGGCCAGGTCGTTCCACACCAGCACCATGGCAATGCAGCGGGCAAGGCCGATGAGAATCAGGCCCATCATGTACTCCGGCTTATCGGGCAGCAGCCAGATGGCCAGAAAGAACATGAGCAGGGGACCCAGTATCCAGTTCAGAAACAAGGACAGCCCGATGATGCGCGTGTTCTTAAACACCGTGGGCAGTTGCTCGTACTTTACCTTCGCCAGCGGCGGGTACATCATCAGGATGAGGCCCAGGGCCAGCGGCACGTTCACCGTGCCAACCGAAAAGTAGTTGATGGCCCCGTTGATGCCCGGCACCAGATAACCCAGGGCCACGCCCAGCGCCATGGCCAGGAATATCCAGAGCGTGAGCCCCCGGTCCAGGCCGGAGAGTTTCTTTTCCGCCAGTGCGGCCGGCGCCGGCGCGGCGGGCAGGGATTGATTCAACGTCGTCATCGAAATAGTTGAGTTAAGCGACCCCGACGGTCGGGCTGCGCCGTTCCATCTGCACCGTGTTGCGCCACACGCCGTGGTGCTGGCCGATTCGTTCGCGGTGCCCAATCACCCGGAACCCCGCCTGCGTGTGTAGGCCGATGCTGGCTTTGTTTTCCTCAAACGTGCCGGCCTGCAGCGTCCAGATGCCGTGGGCTTCCGAGTCGGCAATCAGGGCCTGCAGCAGTTGCCGGCCCACGCCCTGGCCCCGCGCTAAGGCCGCGATGTAGATGCTGATTTCGGCCACCCCGCCGTACACGCAGCGGCTGGACACCGGCGAGAGCGCCGCCCAGCCCAGCACCGTGCGGGCCTCGTCCACCGCCACCAGCCGGCTGTGGCCCAGGTGGGCCTTATCCCAAGCCTCCCAAGCGGGCGCCTGCGTTTCAAACGTGGCATTGCCCGTGGCCATGCCTGCTTCGTAAATGGTCTTAACCGCCGGCCAGTGGGCTTCCAGAAGTGGTTGAAGGGTCATGTCTATTTCCGTTTAGTAAGCCTTGCGCAGCATGTCGGCGTACTCATTTGGCAGCGGCGAAGCCTCCACCGCCTGCGCGGCTTTCTCCACGTCGTAGGCCACCCGCACCAACTCTGAGCGCACGCTGGCCGGGTCGGTGAGCTTCGTGTTCTCGTCGAGGTGCAGCAGCTGGTAGGCCGCCCGCGGGTCGCCGTCTTTCGGCTTGCCCACCGAGCCGATGTTGAGCGCGTGCCGGTAGCGGGTCTCGCCCTCATGCTCGTAGGCAAACGTGCGGTGATACGGCTTGTGGGTATGGCCAAACAGCATAATATCGGCTTGCGCTTCCTGCAGGATGCGTAAAAAGCTTGCCTCCGGCCGGTCCTCGAACAGGTACTCGTTGATTTTTCGCGGCGAGCCGTGCACCATCAGCAGGCTCAGCGTGCAGGGCTCTTCCTGAAAGTCCAGGCGCATGTGCTTGGGCAGGTAGCGCAAGTAGCGCCGCTCGTCTTTCCTCACCACCTGGTTGGTAAAGGCAATGCTTTGCGCGCCCAGGTCTTTTTCGGTGTCGGTTTTATAGGCGCAGCCGCAATTCTCGCTGGCCAGCCCGATGCCTTGGTCGTAGTTGCCGGCCAGCGTCGGGATGCCCCGCCGCCGCACCTCGTTCACGACTTCGTTGGGCCAGGGCGCGTAGCCCACCAAATCACCCAGGCAGAAAATCATGTCGGGCCGGCGCTGCTCCATATCGGCCAGCACCGCTTCCAGCGCCGGCAGGTTGCCGTGTACGTCGGAGAAAAAGGCAATCGTCATCGGAATGGGAAGGTCAGGAAGTGAAAGGTGAAATCAGCAAAACGGCGCCACCCAGGAGAGCAGCGCCGTGCTGGGTGCTTAGCAGCACCCGCCGCCGGGAGCGCAGCCCGCTACCTGCAGCTGGGGCAGGGCGAAGGCGGCGTCTGGAATGCCGCAGGCATGCTGGGCAAGGCAGGCGGTCTGCTTTTGGGTCAGCACGAAGTCGTTGCCGTCGCGCGTCAGCCCGAACTTGCCGATGGTGGCCTGCTGGTACTCCACTTCAATCTCCAAGTCTTCGCTGCCCAGAATGCGCTGCGACAGGTCCAGGATGTGCAGGAATTTCTGCGGGGCCAGGCGGTGGTCATAGTCGCCGGCTTCCCAAAGCTGGAAGTTGGCCACGGTTTCCCGGCGCTCGACGCCGCCGCAGTCGATGAAGTGTTTGCTCACCAGGCCCACTTCGGTCACGTGGAAGTGCGCGGGCAGGTACTCGCCGGTGGGCAGGCGGAAATTGACGGCTTCTACTTCGGCCAGGGCCTGCTTGATTTCAGAGATTTTCATGGCTTGCTTGGGTAAATGAGGTGGTAAATGTTGGATGGGCTTAGCAGGCGCAGGCATCGTCCGGGCCGCAGGCTGACCCAGTGGTTGCTTCCAGAAAGAAGGCCGTAAATTGCTGGTGCACCCGTTGCAAAAGCTCGGTATTAAGGCAGTAGCAGACCGTGAGGCCGTCGATTTCACCGCGAATCAGGTCCAGCGCCTTGAGCTCCTGCAGGTGCTGCGAAACGGTGGTGCGCGAGAGCGGCAACTCGGCGGCGATGTCGCCGGAGATACAGGTCTGCTTGGATGCCAGGAACTGGATGATGGCCACCCGAGCCGGGTGCGCCAGGGCTTTGGCCACGCGGGCCAGCTGCTGTTGCTCCTGGGTGAAGGCGGTGGTTTTGGCGTAGGTCAACGGGAAGGCTATGAAGTATGTCGCAAATATACGACATACTATGACGCCTGTTTACGACAGGCAATGTTTTTTTGCAGTAGCTTCTTTCTCCTCCCCTATCATATGAGGAGGTGCACTAATCAGCCTTAGCCGGATGCAGGCGCCGGCGCCACGCTGCGCTTGGGCCAGCGGACGGCCACCTTTGGCTCGCTGGGGGTAAACAGTAAAGCTGGTCGCGCGGGGCAGCCCAGGCTGCAGGCTTACGGCGAGGTGCAGGCCGAGGGCCGCCTGGTGGGCTACAATGCCACGCTGCAAGGCGGCTTGCTAAACCATCGCAATCCCTACGTGCTGCCCGCCTCCGCCATCCGCCGAACTATTGTGGTCACCAGTACTGGGACCGTGGGGCTAGGCTACGCCGGCCTGCGGCTGGAAGCTTTACCGACGTGGATTTCGCCCGAGTTTACCGGGTCGCGCACCCACCGCTGGAACACACTTGGAATACTGGTGGCCTTCTGATTCCAAACGTGGGCAACCCCGGGCAGCACCGCACTGGCCTGCTGCTCGTTGAGATAGACAGAGGAGTAGCCCGCCCCGGACTTGTGCACGAACAGGCCCGCCCCGCCCTTGAGCGTATCGATAATCGGCTCATACAATTCCAGAGGAAGGGCCGGGCAGCCCTGGCTGCGGCCGAGGCGGCCATTTTGCCTGATAAAGGCCTCGCTAACGTAGTCGGCACCGTGCACCACGATGGCACGGGCCGCGGCCTGGTCGTTAAAACCCGGGTCCAGGCCGTTCAGGCGCAGGGAACGGCCGTGCTTACCGACGTACTCCTGGCCGGTTACGTAGAAGCCCAGGCTGCTGGCATTGCTCCCGTTAAGGTTGGAAAACCGGGTAGCTTCGAGCTGGCCGGAGTTGGTGCCGTGCGCCACCAGCGAGCGGTACAGCACCTGATTGGCGACTAGGTCCAGCACCCACAGGCGCTTCTCAGTGGAGGGCAAGTCAAAATCAATCACGGCTAGGCGCTGCTGCCGGGCGGGTACCTTGCCCTGCTGACGCAGGTTCAGAAAGCCGGTCAACGCCTGCTCAAACACGGCGAAGCGCAGGCCCTGCTGCTCAGCCCCCAGGCTGGCGTAGCGCGCCCGCAACTGCGCGTCAAACCCAGCCACATGCCCGGAAGTCAGAATCAGGGTAGGTGCCGGCCGTGGCCGGGGTAGCGGATGCTCCGGTCGCGCCACGGACGTCAGGACGGGGCCAGCCAGCGGCGTAGCCAGAAACAACGCCAACAGGAAGGGCAGAGCCCAGCGGGCAGCGGGCCGGGGTCCGTCGCGCCGCCGCAGGCGATGAACAACGCTAAGCTTTTCCATAGCAGTCGGGTTAACCGGGAAGTATATCCCAGTGCCCTAATTCAAAAAGCGCACCACTGTGCGGCCGTGCCCGGCCCAGTTGCGGGTTTCCGGAAACGAGCAAGTACGTAGCTTGCGCACGCCGCCTCCCCACACCCTTCCCATGAGCAAATCCCCCATCGAGAAATCACCCGTCCAGCTTTTTGACTTGCTGGTAGAACTGCTGTTGGCCAAGGACATGCCGGAGGTGGTGGTGGCCAGTCGCCTTAAGCCCTTTGTGCACGCTACCCGCCAAGAGCCTGACCGGCTGGGGCGCAAGTTTCTCATTCTGAAGGGAGCCGGCTTTCAGTTGACCGCCACCTTCGAAAAGCCGTCCTTTAGCCTCTACCAGGTTACGGCCCGGCTGACGCCGTCGGCCTATGCCCAGATAAAGGCGCACGCCCAAGCGCTGGCGTCGGTTACCCAGACCGAGATGGTATGGAGCAACAGTTGGTTCGGATTGTGGCCCGCCTTGAAGGTGAGCCGGGGTGATGCGCCCCGGCAAGCCGTGACGGCCCGCTTTATGGGGTTGCTGCCGGGCCAGAAGTTTATTGTTCTAACGCGCCGCTAGCCCCTACCCGGCTAGTCAGCGTAATACGAGTACAACGGTCAAGCTGGCTGCACCAGCCTGGTAGTAGGGCAGGACCTTGACCAACATTTCACGTGTGTCAGGTTTTATGCATTACTGGTCAGCGTATTGCTGATGGTATAGATAAGGGCAAACAGCAAGGCCTGATTGACGGTGCTGTGCTGGCCTTTCGCCCCAACTAAACCAAGGTCCAGGGCCACTGGCACGTGGCGTAGCTCGTCGTCAATGGTAGGGCGAACTGGCACCACGTGCTCGCCCAACTCTTCGCGCACTTCTTTGTCCGAGTTGACCACCGCTACGCGGCGCGAAGTCAACACCCCGGCAGTGAACAGTCCCGCGCGAACCAGCACCCGCTGACCGGCTGGCGGCGCGGCCCAGTGAGCGGCGCGGTAGCGAAGGGCGGCGGGTCAGGACGAGTAACGTATCGGCCGGTAGGGCTAAGAGCGGCGCAGCACACGCACGTTACGTTGCGGCCGCAAGGGGTGTTGTGAGCATCGGCATGCCCACTAAGCGCATCAGAAACAGTGAAGTAAAGGTAAGCGTACGGTCACAGCAATGGGTAATGAAAGATGCGTTGCCGAACCGATTCCTGACCGTCTTACTGGCCGTACAGCTGGCTTAATAAAACCAAAACACCCACCACCAGGTAGATGCCCAGGCGTTGGAGTTTCAGAGCAGGCTTATGGTGTTCACACATGCGGCCTTAACACGAGACTACCTATTTGCGTTGCATGCCCCGCTGTGGAAAGTCGCTCGCTGGCCTATCTTAAATTTCTCTGCGTAATACCGCGCCGCGTATTGCTACGACCCGTTCTCTTTTACTGTTGAGCTCTCATCTATTTCCAGGCATTTAGCGCCCGCAACTCGCGCTGCTGCGCCTGCGACCATTGCTTGGCCAGGGCTTTTTGCCTGGCTTCCCGGCCGTAGCGCAACTCGGTCCGGGCCAGGAGCAGCCCACTTTGGTAATACAAGGCCGTAAGGGCTGCAAACTCCTGGTCTGGATTGCCCGCTTTCACCGGGGTAGCCAGTATGCGCCGGACCCGTTGCAAAGCCTGCTGCAAGGCCCGCACCTGGGCCGGAGAAGTCGCGCGGAAGTCGGCCCCCGGGCTGTGCTGATTTAAGTGCAGGGCTTCGAGCTGTTTTAAATTACGCTGGCTGCGGTGACGCAACGTATCAGCTGCCAGGCGCAGTGCCGCCTCTTTGCCGCGCCGCAGTTGCGCCTGCGCCAGGTCCAAGCCACTGTGGTGGTACACTTCTAGCAGATGGATGAAGACGTGGTCGGGGTTTTCAACCGAGTTGTTGTTGAGTACCTCGTCGCGCAGTGCCGCCACGATGCCACGCACGGTGGCTGGCTCTCCGGGTGGGTCGGAGTGGGTTACCGGCTCGCGGGCGTCCCCATGCGGCGGGGGCGGCAGAGGCGTGGGTTTTGTGGCCTGCGGGGTCGGTTTTGGGTCGCAGCCGCTCAGCACCAGCGCGGAAAGTAAGCAAACGAATGGAAGCGAAGCGGGGCAGAGACGCGCCATAAACAAAAATTCCTAGTGGTTGAGACGTCGATAGCAATGGCTAAAAACTAAAACCGCCCGCCTCTTTTCTGAGGCGGGCGGTTTCGCGCTCCGTTATTGCTGGCTGCCCTGTTCATGGGCATGCAGCGGCTCGTTGTGGCCGTGCTCATGCGAGTGGTGCAAAGCGGCCTCTTCGGCATGCTTCTGCGCATGGGAGGCAAAGCCGTAGGCGGTATAGCCGTGGTGGGCGGCCTTCTCGTGGTCGCCTTTTTTGAGGTGCTCGGCGGCGGCACGGTGATTTTGCAGGGCGTGCTCAAAGTAGTGAGCGGCCTTTTCGTGGGCTTCAATGATTTTCTGGTGCTCTTCGGGATGGTCAGCCATGAGGGTAAGGATTAAGTGGAGGAAAATGTAAATGCGCTTACGCAGTAGCGGAAGTAGCGTTGAGGAAGGCGGGACCATGTACCCAAGGGAACGTCATGGCCCGGGGTTTAAAACGGTTTGATGTCATGCTTTAGGCCAACACCTTTATTTATCCCCGCCGCCGGCTCCCCCAGCCTTAGTATAGCACACCGTTGTGGGGCTGCATGGGTGCGGGCAGGTTCGTTTCGCCCAGCATCTGGCGCAAGTCGATTTCGATGGTGCGGCAGAGCGCCGTCATGGGCACGTCGTTCATCTTGTTCTCAAACGGGTTCTCGCTGATGTGGCCCACCAGCTCGATGGTCACGAACACCCAGGACACCAGCATGGAAAAGGGTACCGTGAGCCAGTAGTGGCCGTGGCCGAGCTTCTCGAACTCGCCCTGGACGCCCAGCGGCAGCAGGGCCACGAAGAGCCAGACGAAGACGATGCTGGAAAAGGCATACTGACGCGGAAAGGGCGTGTTCTTAATCCGCTCGCAGCCGCCCTGCAGGTTGGTCATCTCCCGCAGGTCTTCCACCAGTGTGCGGTGCTGCAGCGGGTCGAAAAGCCCTTCCGCGTCGCGCAGGGCCTGGGTTTGCAGCAGCAGCAACTGGGCCGGTGGGTTGGCCGTCGCGCGCAGGTAGGCGGATTCGGCCGGGTCCAGGAAGGGGGCGACGTCCTCGTCCCAGCGCTGGGGCTGGCGGCGCAGGTGCAGGCGCAGGGCATTTACCCAGGCAATCTGTCGTTTCACCAGCCGGTGCTGGGCGCTAACCTGTTCAGGCGTCAGGGTGCTGCGCGCGGGCTGGGTGTTGGCCAGCACCAGCATGGCCCAGCTACGGCTGCGGTTGACAATGCCGCCCCACAGCTGCCGGGCCTCGTTGAAACGGTTGTAGGAGCTGCTGTTTTTAAAGCCCACGTAGAACGACACGGCCACGCCCAGGATGCTTACCAGCTGCCAGGGCACGTCCAGCCAGGTCATCTTCAGGGGCCCGTGCAGGACGGCCAGGCTTAAGTCATAGACAAAGAAAATCAACAGGTCTTTCCAGGAGTAGTCCCAGATAACGCGCCAGTGAATGTGTTTTTGAACGTACATGCAAGCCGAATATGAGCGGATAAAGGAGCGGGCGGTTAACCAAAGCGCCGGCGATAGGGCTGACTACAGGATGCCAGCCAGCAGGTTGATGGTCAACGCCACGATGCTGGTGTTGAAGGCAAAGGCCAGCAGCCCGTGCAGCATGACCAGGCGCCGCATGCGGGTAGAGGAGACGTCCACATCGGCCGTCTGAGCGGTGGAGCCCACGACAAAGGCGAAATAGGCGA
Source organism: Hymenobacter lutimineralis (assembly GCF_008271285.1). Classification (NCBI taxonomy): domain Bacteria; kingdom Pseudomonadati; phylum Bacteroidota; class Cytophagia; order Cytophagales; family Hymenobacteraceae; genus Hymenobacter; species Hymenobacter lutimineralis. The sequence goes on from NZ_VTHL01000018.1 coordinate 66,692, forward strand.
AGTCCCAGTAGGAGGACGGGGGGGCGCCTGGAAAGTCCAGTCCGCCCAGGTTATCGGGTGGGTCGGTGGAGGTATCCTCGCTGAAGTACACGTGAGCATAGCGCAGGGCAAACACCGAATGCACCAGCAGCCAGGCCCCTACTACGGCTCCGGCCGAAAGCAGCACGTGATAGGCGACCTCCCGCCGGCTCAGGTTGGGCAGGTTGCTCAGCAGCATCACCACGGCCAGCAGCGAGGCCGCGCTGCCGACCAGCACCGCCACGAAGGTCCACGTCCGCCCGGGGTCCTGGCGGTTGGCCATGCGGCGAATGTGGGCGGCATCGGCCCGGCGGGTACCGGCCCAGAGCAGGGCCAGGATGCACAGACAGAACAGGTTCCAGGTGGCCACCAGCCGGGTGGCCGGCAGCAGGGTGCCGGGCAGCAGCGCCCACCCCGTGCCCGCGCCCCCCGCGGCCAGCAGCAGGCGCTGGGGCGCCGTGAGGTTGAGTAAGTGGTGCTGCAGGTGACGGTGGGCAAAAAACCGGGCAAAAGGCATGACAAAAGAATCCGCCGGCCAACGTGCCGGTCAATGAAAGAAGTGAGTTAGTAGTTGATGTGCACGCCGTAGCTCTCGTCCACCAGCACGTCTTTCCACTGGGCAATCAGGCGCTGGTAGGCCCGGCCCACGGGCCGCTGCTTGCGGTCGAGGTCGTAGAGGCCTAGCGGGTTGACGCGCCCGTTGTTTTCGCGCAGGGCCGTGTCCCAGTCCACCTGGTCGAGCAGCGAATACCACGTGAAACCCACCAGCGGAATGCCGTCCTGCTTGAGGCGGTAGGCATTGGCCCACTGCCGCCACAGCCAGTTCACGGCGTCGGGCTCCCACAGGTTGGTTTCGGTGTGCATCAGCGGCATGCGGTAGCGGTCGTAGTACTGCCTGGCGATGACGTAGTAGCCGAACACGTCGCCGGCGGGGTAGGTACTGCCGTCTTCGCGCACCATGCGCTCGTTGTTGCGGTAGTAGTCCGTGCCCATGATGCACTTGGCCTTGATGTGCTGGTCGTCAAACCAGTGGTACTCGGCGTCCGTCATGCCGTTTTTGAGCAGGAATTCGTACATGACCACGCTCACGGGGTAGCCGTAGGTTAAATCCAGGCTCAGGAAGCGCTTCTGATTGAGAAAGTTAGCCAGGGGGCGGGCAGCCGGCGTTTCGGGGTGGAAGTACTCGGCCGACTCGCTCTGGATGAAGGTGGCTCCCGGCTGCACGGCCAGGATGGCCTGCATGGCCAGCACACCCGCCCGGCACACGTGCTTGAGGGCCGTCACGAAAGCCTGGTCGCTGGCCAGGCACTCGTTCCACCAGCCGTACTGGGCCGAAAACATGGTGGTGACAAAGATTTCGTTGATGGGGGTGTAGAACTGCAGGTCCGGGAACCGGGCGGCAAACGCCCCGGCGTAGGCAGCGAAGTGCTCCGGGAACTCCGGGTTCTGGAAGTTGCCCAGCCAGTCGGGCAGGCCGAAGTGCAGCAAGTCCACCAGGGGCGTGATGCCCAGCTCGCGCAGGGCGCCGAAGGTCTCGTCGGTAAAGGCCCAGTCGTAGAGGCCCGGCCCGGTGTGCACCCGGTAGTAGGGCGGGCCGTAGCGCAGAAACTCAATGCCCATTTCCTTGACCAGGGCGAAGTCTTCGCGCCAGCGCTCGTAATGGCCGGTTTTCTCCAGCTCGTCCACCCGCTGCATCGTCCCGTCGGGCAGCCGGATGGTGGGGTAGCTGTTTTCGATGCCGGTGGCAAACATGAAGGCGCTCATGGGCTTGGGGGTCAGATTAAACGGAAATGGAAAAGTGCGTGCGGGGAGGCGGTTACAGGATGCTGAGCCGGCCACCGTCCACGACCAGGGTAGTACCGTTGATGTAATGGGCATCGGCCGAGGCCAGGTAGCAGATGGCGCCGGCAATGTCTGCGGGGTGGCCAACCTCGCCCTCAATCTTCTCCTTGCCGCTTTTCACGTTCGGGTTGTTCCACAGCATGGGCGTGTCCACGGCTCCGGGGGCCACGCAGTTGGTGCGCACGTGAGCGGCCGGATATTCCTGGCTCATGCCCCGGGTGAAGGCCTCCAGGGCGCCTTTGCTGGCCGCGTAGGGAATCACGTTGGCCGTGGTTTCCTGCGCGTGCACCGAACTGATGTTGACAATGGCCCCGCCCTGCATGTGGGGCAGGCACAGTTTGCTGAGCAGGAAAACGGCCCGCAAATTCACGGCCATAACCAGGTCCCACTCCGCTACCGCCAGTTCGGTGAGGGGCTTGAAGGTCATCATGGCCGCGTTGTTGACCAGCACATCCACCCGGCCGTAGGCGGCTACTACGGTACCCATGGCCGCTTCTATCTCGGCCACCAGGCCCAAATCAACCCGGATGGCCCGGGCCTGACCGCCGCCTTTTTCAATCAGGGCCACGGTCTGCTGGGCCGTGGTTTCGTCGCGGTCCAGGACCACGACGGTGCCGCCTTCAGTTGCCAGCTGCAGGCAGGCCGCCCGGCCGATGCCGGAGCCGCCGCCGGTGACGAGGCATATTTTGTCGGTAAAGCGCATGGGGTCAGTGCTTGGTGGGAGAAGCGTGAGCGGAAGTCCAGGCCTGCACCTGCCGCAGGTGCCGGAGCTGGTCGTGGTGAAAGCGGTGGGCCAGGGCAATCAGGGGCGGGTCGCTGCCGTGGGCGATGCCCTCCTGCACCAGCAGCAGGCCGGTGCGCAGGTGGGCGGAGAGGGCCGCGGCAAAGTCGGCGTCCGGGTTGCCCGTCGGCGGGCGGGAGTACCGGGCCGCCGAATCGCAGGCCGCCTGTACGTCGCGGGAAAATTCCTGGTAGAAGCGGGTGTTTTCTTCGGAGGCCTTGTCGTGGGTGCGGCTCGCGAGCCGGCCCAGCGCCAGACTTTCCTGCTGCCACTCCCGGCGCAGCGAATCGGCCAGCGCCCGCAAGTCCGCATCCCGTCCCGTGGCCTGTTCCACGGCAACCAGCTGCTGGGCCCCGCGGTGATGCTCCAGCAGCAGCGAGGCCACGTCGTGGTCGATGTTGCCTGAGCGGGCCACCGTGCGCAGGCGCTGCTGCGCCCGGGCGGCCACGGCTGGTGCGGAGCTGAGTTCGGGTTGGGCCGGGGCCGGATGGCGCTGGTGCGTGTCGGCCGTGTGCACCGGCGTTTCCGGCGTCGACTCCCGGCACGCGCCCAGCAGCAGCAACGTGAGCACACCCACAACGAAACGAGGTATCATGCAGCGAGCGAAGTAGCTTATCACCGCCTGGGCCCGAGCCAAGGAGTGACGGAAATGTGAAAAATGCGGGCCCCAGGGCTACAGGGTCGTGCGCACGATGTTGCTGTGCCCCTCAAAGGCATCCTGCTGATTGAAGTGCTGCACGTGGTACTCCAGCGTGGTGCCGGCCGGAAACGCTTCCGTGTCGATAAAAGGCGAACGGGCGTTGGTGGCCACTTGCTGCCAGGCGTCCCCGGCTGTCCCTACCCGGCGGTACACGTGCACCTTTTCCAACATTTCTTTAGAAAAGGCAATATGCCGGCCCGCCGGCACCAGGGTGAGTTCGATAAGAAGCTTGTGCGAATCCATAGTAGGCAAGTAAAAAGGGCCGGCTACACGAGCATGCCCAGAAGTAGAAACAGGAGAAAACCCAGGAAGAAGGCCGAGGTCAGCCAGGGCGACTCCGGCTCCTCGTGGGCCTCGGTCAGCAGCTCTTCCGTCACCAGAAACAGCAGCGCGGCCAGGCCAAAGGAGAGCACCAACTCCATCACGTTGTCGGAGGCCCCCTTGAGCACGGTAATGCCCACGCCGGCCCCCACGACCAGCAGGGCCGAAAGTGCGGCCACGATGCCCACGGTGCGGGCTTTGCCCTGTCCATCCTGGCGCAGCTCCACGGCCGTGGCCAAGCCCAGCGACAATACTTCAATGGTGAGGGCAATGGCCAGCAGCATACCTTCTTCTGCCCCGGCGGCAAAGCCGATGCCCAGCAGCAGCCCGTCGATGAGAATGTCAATGCCGACCCCGGTGAGCAGGCCCATCGGCAGCGTGCCGGAACTGGCTACCTCGTCCGGCGCGGTTTGGGAAGCCCACTGCACCCCGGGCGGCAGGGCCGGCGTGGGCAGGGCTTTTTCCTTTTCGGCTGCCTTGCGGGTAAAGGAACGCAGGGCCAGCATCACCCCGACCCCAATGGCGAAGCCCAAGCCGACTTCCAGCAGCCGGTGCCGGGCCACGATGTCGGGTAGCAACTCGACGGCCACCACGGAAAACACCACGCCGGCGGCAAAGTGCAGAATGGCACTGCGGATGGCCGCCCCGGGTGGGCGCAGAATCGCCACCACGGCGCCCACCACCATCACGGCGGCGGGCACCAGCGCGTAGAGCAGCACCTGGGTCCAGGAGGGGGTGACGGGCGGGGCAACGGAAAGCAGCAGTGTCATGGTGAGTCATTACATATTCAGGGCCCCGATACCGGCCGCGTTGAGACAGGCTTCCTTGAAGGCTTCGGCGTAGGTGGGGTGGGCGTGCGACATCAGGCCCACGTCCTCGGCCGCGCCGCGGAAGTGCATGATGCCCACAGCTTCGGCGATGATGTCGGCCGTGCGCGCGCCAATCATGTGCACGCCCAGAATCTCGTCGGTCTGCGCGTCGGTGAGCACCTTCACCACCCCTTCGGTGTCGGCCCCGGCCAGCGCCCGGCCGGAGGCCGAGTAGGGGAAAGTCCCCACTTTGTAGGCTTTGCCCTGCTCTTTGAGCTGCTCTTCGGTGTAGCCCACGCTGGCCACTTCGGGCCAGGTGTAGACCACGCCCGGAATGAGCAGGTAGTTCACCTCCGGGGCCTTCCCGGCAATGAGCTCGGCTACATACACGCCCTCGTCGGAGGCCTTGTGGGCCAGCATGGCCCCGCGCACCACATCGCCGATGGCCCAGATGCCGGGCACCGTCGTCTGCAGGTCCTCGTTGACTTTCACCCGGCCCTTCTCGTCCAGCTCCACGCCGGCCGCGGCCAGGTTCAGCCCCTCGGTGTAGGGCCGGCGGCCCACCGACACCAGGCAGTAGTCGCCTTCCAGCTTGAGCTCGGCGCTCGGGCCGCCCTGGGCCGTGAGCGTGACCGTGTCGCCGGTCCGCTCCACGGCCGTCACCCTATGCGAGAGGTAAAATGCCAGGCCCTGCTTTTTCAGGGAGCGCAGCAGCTCCTTGCCCATGGTGCGGTCCATGGTCGGGATGATGGCATCGGTGTACTCGACCACTGAGACCTTGCTGCCCAGGCGGGCGTACACCGAGCCCAGCTCCAGGCCGATAACCCCGCCCCCCACAATAATCAAATGCTTGGGCAGCTCGCGCAGGGCCAGGGCCTCGGTGCTGGTAATGATGCGCTCCTTGTCCAGGGTGATGAAGGGCAGGGTGCTGGGCTTGGAGCCGGTGGCGATGATGATGTTTTTTGCCGTAAGCTGCTGTGCTTCCCCACCGCCCCCATCCGCTGGCGCGACCTGCACAGTGGTGGCATTCACGAAGGAAGCTATCCCGTGCAGGATGTCCACCTTGTTTTTCTTCATCAGAAACACCACCCCGTCGCACACCTTCTTTACCACCTGGTCCTTGCGCGCCATCATGCGCGGCAGGTCGGCGCGCAGGTTGTCGGCGTCGATGCCGTGCTCGGCGAACTGGTGGGTGGCTTTCTGGTAGAGTTCGGTGGATTCGAGCACGGCCTTGCTGGGGATGCAGCCCACGTTGAGGCAGGTGCCGCCCAGGGTGTGATACTTTTCGATGATGGCCGTTTTCAGGCCCAGCTGCCCGCAGCGCACGGCGGCGATGTAGCCGCCGGGGCCGGAGCCGATAATAATTACGTCGTAGGAGGTCATGGTTGTGGAGAAAAGGGGGAGAGTGGTTGTGCAGGCTTACGAAGGGACTATGCGCACGAGCAGCGTTGATGAAGGCGGTTGGACGGGTGCCAGAACAGTCTGCACCTGTTGGGCTATGGCGTGCTCTTGCGCAACCGTCAGGGGGCTGGATACGCGTACCCATACATGCAGAACGGAACCGGTTTCGGACGGCTCAAGATGGGCCTCGGCGAGGGTGATGCCCGGAATCGTCTGAGTACAGCACTGCAGCCGGGCTTTCCATTCTTGCCGGCGTACCGTTGGCCCGGCAACCGAGGCTGGCTGCAATAGGCGGTAGGCATTGCCCACGAGCAGCGCGCAAATGCCCAGGGCCGCCCAGTCATCGGCCCATTCGTAGCCAGGGCCGCCCAGAATGGACAGGCTGATGCCGACGAGCGCGAGGTTGGACGGCAACGCATTGCTGGGGTGATACCACGCCCGGAACTCACCCAAGTTAGGGGGGCCAAACAGCTGCCGGTACGCGCCTTTTTCCAGCACGATGGCTACCCCGGCCACGCACGCTGATACAATGGTCGGCGGCGGGTGCGGAACGTTCATCACCCGAATGCAGTACCAGGCGGCGCCGAATGCTGCGGTAACCAATGCCCCGGCGCCGACGGTTGTCCACACGCGTTGCCGGGCGGCCAGCCCCTGTGAAGAGTCAGCAACTGGCCACCGGCCGGTGCGGCTCATCAGAAGAAGCCCTAGCTGGGCCGCGGATGCCAGGGCATCGGCCAGCAGTGCGTGCGAGGCTGCTTGCACCCCAACGGCCCACTTGCTAAAAACCAGCAACGCCAGAGCCGCAGCCGTTACCCACGCTGGCAGTGGAGTACGCTGGTTCGGCTGCAACTCAACGAAAGTGAAGGACATAGCGAGTGAAGGTGTTATCGCCACGCAATAGTGACCCGAGAGTCACTACAGATGGGTTTCGTGCTGGGCAAAGTCGCCGCGCTCCACCTGAATGGTGGCGTGCTGAATGGGATGCTTGGTGGTCACGTAGTCCTGGGCGCGGGTCAGCACGTCCTCGTGCCGGGCCTCGTCGGTCAGCACCACGTGCACACTCAGGGCATTCACGCCGGAGGTGAGCACCCAGGCGTGCAGGTCGTGCACGGCCGCCACGCCGGGCACCTGCAGCAGGCCCTGCCGCAACGTCTCCAGGTTCACGTCGGCGGGCGTGCCCTCCAGCAGCACGTTCACCGATTCCTTGAGCAGGGCCCAGGTGCGCGGCAGAATGAACAGGCCGATGCCGGCCGAGAGCAGCGGGTCGGCGTAGTACCACTTGGTGGTGAGCATGATGAGGCCGGCCACTATCACCCCCACAGAGGTGAGTAGGTCGCTGAGCACCTCGAAGTAGGCCCCCTTCATGTTCAGGCTTTCCCCGGAACTCTTGCGCAGCAGGTACACCCCGTAGAGGTTGACCAGCATGCCCACGCCGGCTACCCACATCATGGTGCCGCTTTCCACTTGGGGCGGATTCAAAAACCGGAAATAGGCCTCGTAGAGGATGTAAATCGAAATCAGAATCAGCACCACCGCGTTGGTGAGGGCCGCCAGAATCTCAAAGCGGTAGTAGCCGAACGTGCGTTGCGGCGTGGCGGGCTTCTCGCCGAAGCGGATGGCCAGCAGGGCCAGCCCCACCCCGGCCACGTCGGTGAGCATGTGGCCGGCATCGGCCAGCAGGGCCAGGCTGCCCGTCCACCAGCCGCCGATGACTTCGGCAATCAGGTAAGTCAGAGTCGTAAAGAAGACGATGGTCAGCGGGCGCTTGTTGCGCGCGGCGGCGCTGCCGCTCATGCCGTGGGCGCCACTCATGCGGCGGGGTCGTTGTGGTGATGCGGGCCCTGGCGCAATTGCTGCGGCATGCTTTCCACCACCGATGCCTGCCCGGGGCCTGCCCCTGTGCTCGGAGCTGGGGCTACCGCTTTCGTAGTGCCGGGGGTGGCGTAGTCCATGCGCTGAATGCGCACGGCGTTCAAAATGGCGAGCAGGGCCACCCCTACGTCGGCAAATACGGCTTCCCACATGGTGGCCAGACCGCCGGCGCCCAGCGCCAGCACGATGCCCTTCACGATAAAGGCCAGCCAGATGTTCTGCCACACCACGCGGTGGGTGGCGCGGGCAATGCGGCGGGCGGTGGCAATCTTGCTGGGGTGGTCGGTTTGAATGACCACGTCGGCCGTTTCAATGGTGGCATCCGAGCCCAGGCCGCCCATGGCAATGCCCACGTCGGCCAGGGCCACCACGGGCGCGTCGTTCACCCCGTCGCCCACGAAGGCGAGCTTGCGGCCGGCATCTTTGTACTGCTGCACGTAGCGCGCCTTGTCCTCGGGCAGCAGCCCGCCGTGGGCCTCGTCAATGCCCAGTTCCCGGGCTACGCGCTGCACGATGCTGTCCTTGTCGCCCGAGAGCATCACGATTTTAGTGATGCCGTCGGCCCGTAGCTCCTGCACCGTGCGGGCGGCATCCTCTTTGGGGGCGTCGGCCACGGTGAGGTAGCCGGCGTACTGGCCGTCCACGGCCGCCACCACAATGCTGTCCTGAATCTGGTCGACTTCGGCCGGGTACGCCACGTTAAATTTGGTCAGCAGCTTGGTGTTGCCAGCCAGCACGTCGTGCCCGTCCACGCGGCCGCGCAGGCCGTGGCCGCTGATTTCTTCTACGTTTTCCACGGTCACGCCCGTGGCGGCCGGGCCCACGTGCCCCACCACTGCTTTGGCAATGGGGTGGGTGGACTTGGTTTCCAAGGCTCCCACCAGGCGCAGCAACTGGGCTTGCTCCACTCCCACGGGCTGCACCTGCTGCACGGCAAACACGCCCTGCGTCAGCGTGCCCGTCTTGTCCATCACGACGGTGTCCAACTCGCGCATCACGTCCAGGAAGTTGGAGCCCTTGAAGAGAATGCCCGCTTTGGAAGCCGCCCCGATGCCGCCGAAGTAGCCGAGCGGAATGCTGATAACCAGCGCGCAGGGGCAGGAAATCACCAGGAACACCAAGGCCCGGTAGAGCCAGTCGCGGAACACGTAATCGTCCACGACGACAGCGGGCACGGCCACCAGCAGCACCGCCAGGAGCACCACAATGGGCGTGTAAATTTTGGCGAACTTGGTAATGAACTGCTGGGTTTTGGCCTTGCGGCCCACCGCGTCCTGCACCATGGCCAGAATCTTGGCCAGCTTGGTGTCCTTGTAATTGGCCGTCACGGCCACCTGAATCAGGCTTTCCAGGTTGACCATGCCGGCCAGCACCGGCTCGCCGGTCTGCTTGGTCTGGGGCACCGACTCGCCGGTGAGGGCCGCGGTGTTAAAGGATGCCGGTCCCTTCGCCAGCGTGCCGTCCAAGGCTACCTTCTCGCCCGGCTTCACCTCGATGGTGTCGCCCACCACCACTTCCTTGGGGTCAAGCACCACGCTCTGCCCGTTGCGGATAACCGTGACTTCGGTGGCCTGAATCTCCAGCAGGGCCTTGATGCTGCGCTTGGCCCGGTTCACGGCCGCGTCCTGGAACAACTCGCCCACGGTGTAGAACAGCATCACGGCCACGCCCTCCGGGTATTCGCCAATGGCGAAAGCCCCGAGCGTGGCAATGCTCATGAGCAGAAACTCGTTGAACACGTTGCCCGAAGGGATGCTCTGCACGGCCGAGCGAATCACTTTCCAACCCACCAGCAGAAAGGCGATGCCGTACCATACCAGACGCACGTAGCCGGTGAAAAACCCGACTTTGTAGTAGTCGAGGGCAATACCGGCCAGCAGCAGGGCGAAGCTCACGCCGGGCCACAGGTAGGGGTTGTCGCCGGCCGGGCCGTGGTCGTGGTCGTCGCCGCTGCCGTGGTCGTGCCCGGCGTGCTCGTCGGCGGCTGCACCCAGGTCCACGACCTTTTTGCCGGCGGGGTGGTGGTGGCCGCTATGGTCGTGCTCCGCATGGTCGTGGCCGGGCACGTCGTGGCCCTCGGGCGCAGTAGCTGCTTCAGGCGTGAGCTGGTCGCGGTTGAGCGCGCCCACGTTTTCGAGCTGCACCTGCTTGGCGGTGTTGAGCTCTTCGTCGGTGTTGGGGGAGGTTGGGTCAGGCATAAGACAAGAGAAGCATCAGGTTGAAAAATAAGGTGGGCGGGGCGGGGAACTTACCAGTCCACGAAGAAGCCGGCCACGCCCACTGCGACGAGCACGGCCCCGGTAAAGCGCCGCTCATGCCGGGCCAGGCCCGCGAGGTTCAGGCGGCGCAGGCCGGTGTAGGCCGCCGCTACCAGCGCGCTCATGGCCCCCACTGACACCACCAGGTAGGTGGCCATGAGCAGGGCCAGGGCCATGGGCCCCCGGGTGCCGGCGGCCAGAAAGAACGTTTGAATTTCCAGGCAGGGCGCCAGAAACATGGTCGCCGCCAAGCCCAGCACCACCCGGCCGCGGGGCCTGACGGCGGCCGGGTCCGGGTGGGTGTGGCCCGGCCCCGACAAGGCGTAGAGCATGCCGATGAGCACGAGCAGGGCGGGGGCCGCTACGCCAGCGAACTGCGAAAACTGCGCCGACAGGCGCCAGCCCAGCAACCCCAGCCCCAAACCCAGCAGCACCGTGCTTAGCACGTGGGCCAGGCCAGCAACCAGCGTCACGCCCACTGCCCGCCGCAGCGGCCAGCGCTCGGCCCGCGCCACGGCCAGCACCGGCGCCCAGTGGTTGGGAATCGCGGCGTGGAGCAGGCTAAGCAGCAGGCAACCGGTGAGCAGGTTTAGCATAAGCAGCGGTACGAAGCGGAACGTTAACTGGTCAGGGGTAGGGGGCTATTCTTCCTCCTCCGCATTCTTCAATTTGGCCAGCAGCGAGTAGGCCCCCTCCGTGACGATGCTCGCCGTCGTGGCACTCGTGCCGGCGGGCAATGTGACCTGCGTGTAGCCGTTTTCGCTGACGCCGGCTTCCACGGGCACCATGCGGTAGCGGGTTTCCTGCTTTTCACCCGCCTGGCCATCGGCCACGAAAATGAAGCTCTTGCCACCAAACTGCACCAGCGCCTTGTCGGGCAAGGCCGGCACGGTGGCCGAGTTGGTTTCGATGATGGCCCGCACGTAGGTGCCGGGCAGGCGGCTGGCGTCCTCGTGGCGCAGGTGGGCGTACACCCGCACGGTGCGGTCCTCGCCCACGGTGCGGCCAATCAGGTAGATTTTGGCCTGGTGGTCGGCGCCCACCGAGTCGTTGGCCAGCGAGTAGCGCACGGTCTGGCCGGTGCGCAACTGCGGTACGTCTTTCTCGAACACGTTGAGCACCACGTCCAGGTGGCCGGGGTCGATGATTTCAAACAGCACGTCGGTCGCCGTCACGCTCTGGCCCGCACTCACGTTGACGGCCTTCAGGAAGCCGCCGCGCGGGGCTTTCACCGGGGCGGAGGTCGTGAGCTTGCCGCCCACGGGTAGCCCGGCTAGGCGCAGGCGCGCAGCCTGGGCTGCTACCTGCGCCTGCAGGGCCTTGTATTCGGCCCGGGCCCGCTGGTAGTTTTTCTGCGGAGCCACTTCCTGTTTGTACAGCTCTTCCTGGCGCTCGTACTCGGAGCGGGCGTACTCCAGCTGACTGCTGGTTTCCAGGTAGTTCTGCTGCAACTCCAGAAACTCGGGGTTGCGGATGGTGGCCAGCACCTGCCCTGCCTGCACCCGGGAGCCCTGCAGCAGGGTGGTGCGCTCGACGATGCCGCCGAGCAGGGCGCTGACAGTCACCGCGTTTTCGGGCGGCGCGTCGAGCGTGCCGTTCACTTTCAGGCCCCCGCTGAGCACGCGGTCCTCCACCTTGCCCAGGCGGATGCCGGCCGAACGCTGCTCCTCGGGCGATAGGGTGGTTTGGGTGGGCTCTTCTTCCTCCGCGCCTTCGGCCACGGGCTTGTCATTCGTTGTGGCTACGGCGGGCGTTTCGGTAGCCGCTTCGCTGGGGGTATTCTCTTTTTTATCGGTGCCGCAGCCGGCCAGGGTCAGGCCCAGCAGCGTCAGGAATGCAATTTTATTCATGGGGAAATTCACAAGTCAGGAGAAAAGAGACGTTACTGGGCCGTGCTGTTGAGCAGGTAGTCCAGCTCGATAACCGTTTGGTTGTGCTCCAACAGCACTTCCAGGTAAGCCGTACGCAGATTCAGGGCCCGCTCCAGGTTGAGCAGGTACTCGCTGTAGCCGGTTTCGCCGGCCTTGAAGGCCCGGGTGCTCAGTTGCACAATCACGTTGGCCTGGGGCAGGGCCGTTTGCTGGTAGAAGTTCAGGCGCTGCTGCTGCTCGGCGTGGCGGGCCACCAACTCGTCTTGCCGACCGGCCAGTTCGGCCAGCTGCCGCCGGTACGAGGCGGTGGCCACCTGCTCCTGGAGCTTAGCGGCCTGCACCCGGCTTTTCTGGGGGCCGCGCAGGATGGGAATGCCCACCGAGCCCTGGACTCCCTGGAACCGGTTGCTGCCGGAATAGTAACGCTCATCCCCTCCTACCCCACCGATGGTCTGCGGGCCGATGAGCGACTGATTGAAATAGCCCAGCGTGACGTTGGGCAGCCCTTGGGCCTGCTCGGCGCGCGTGGCCGCCTGGCGCTGGGCAATCAGCTGGCGCAAGACCTGGGCATCCGGGTTTTGGGCCAGGCGGGTCGTGTCGCCCGCCGCCGGCAGCACCACGGGTTCCAGGGGACGCAGCAGACTATCTGCCACGTCCACTACCTGCGCCTGTTGCAGCAGGGCCTGTAGCTGGCGCTGGGCCACCTGGTAGCCCGTGCGGGCCTGCCGAATCAGGGCGCGGGTTTCGCCCTGCTGCACCAGGGCCGTGGCCGGTTCGAGCCGGGCCACTTCGCCGGTTTTAAAGCGCAGGTTGGCGGCTCGCAAAAACTCAGAGTACAGGCTGTCCTGGCCGCGCAGCACCTTGAGGCGGTGGCGGGCGTAGACGGCCTGCTCGTAGCTCAGGCGCACCTGCCGCCGCAGGTCGGCCTGCACCTGGGCCAGCTGCAACTGCTGCCCCCCTACCTGCGCGTCCAGCAGCCGGGCCTGGCTGCGGTACACGCCCGGCAAGGAGAAGGTTTGGCTGACGTTGAACTGGTTGTCGTTGCGGTAGGTGTTGTACTGCCCGTAGGTAACGCCAAGGGTGGTGCGGCCCAGGTCGGTGGCCGTGCGGCGCAGGGCCTGCTGGGCTTCGAGCGAGCGTTGGGCGACCTGCACCGTGCCGTTGGCCTGCAGGGCCTGGGTGACGGCCTGCTGGGCCGTGAACGGGGTGCCGCCGACCGTCAGTTGCGGTTGCTGGGCTTGGCCCGTAAGCGGGAAAGCGAGCAACAGCAGGGCTATGGCCCCGGCTACCAGCGGGGTGGTTGGCGCAGCACCCGGCACCGTGGTCGGCGCCTCCTCGTGCAAGTCCTGCTCGTCATCGGCCGATTTCTTCACCCGGCTTTCCACCAAAGCATACAGAATCGGCAGCACTAGCAGCGTGAGTAGCGTGGCCGTCACCAGGCCGCCGATGACGACGGTGGCCAGGGGGCGCTGCACTTCGGCCCCGGCCGAAGTGGCCAGGGCCATGGGCAGAAAGCCCAGCGAGGCGACGGTGGCCGTCATCAGCACGGGTCGCAGGCGGGTGGCCGTGCCCTGCAGAATGCGCTCGGTCAAGTCGGTCACGCCCTCTTTCTTGAGCTGATTGAAGTAGCCGATGAGCACTACGCCGTTGAGTACGGCTACCCCAAACAGGGCAATAAAGCCTACCCCGGCCGAGATGCTGAACGGCATGCCGCGCAGCCAGAGCGAGAGCACCCCGCCGATGGCCGAGAGCGGAATGGCCGTGAAAATCATCGTGGCCTGCAGCAGGGAGCGGAAGGTGAAGAAGAGCAGCGCAAAAATCAGCAGCAGGGCCACCGGCACGGCGATGCTCAGGCGCTGGGAGGCTTCGCGCAGGTTCTCAAACTGCCCGCCGTACGTCGTGTAGTAACCCGGGGCGAGCTTGAGCTGCTGGTCCACCTTGCCCTGCAACTCTTCCACCACGCTTTCCACGTCGCGGCCCCGCACGTTGAAGGCCACGGTGATGCGGCGCTTGGCGTCGTCGCGCTGAATCTGGTTGGGGCCTTCCACCAGGCTCACGTCCGCTACCTGCTCCAGGGGAATCTGCTCGCCGCGCGGCGTGGCCACAAACAGCTGGCGTACACTCTCAATGTCCTTGCGCAGGGCCGGGGGCAGGCGCAGCACGAGGTCAAAGCGGCGCTCCTGCTCAAATACCTGCCCGGCGCTCTGCCCGGCAAAGGCCGTCTGCACCGTGCGGTTCACGTCTTCCACGTTCAGGCCGAACTGGGCCAGCTTGTTGCGGTCAAGCTTGACGACGATTTGCGGCAGGCCGGTCACCTGCTCCACGTACACGTCCTCGGCCCCCTGCACCTGCCGCACGAGCGCGGCCGTGCGGGCGGCGTAGTCGGCCAGCTGGTCTAGGTCCTCGCCGTAGATTTTAAGCACCACGTCCTGCTTGGCGCCGGAAATAAGCTCATTAAAGCGCATCTGGATGGGCTGCTGAAAACCGAAGGTGACGCCCGGAATCACGCTCAGGGCGTGGGCCATCTTCTCGGCCAGCTCCGCTTGCGACGTGGCCGACGTCCACTCCTTGGGGTCTTTAAGCGTGACCATCACGTCGGCCGCTTCCACCGGCATGGGGTCGGTGGGAATTTCGGCGGCGCCAATCTTGGCCACCACTTCCTTGACTTCGGGGAATTGCTTTTTCAGAATGCCCCCGGCTTGGTTGGCTTTTTCAATGGTGTAACTCAGCGACGAGCCCGTGAGCACCCGCATCTCGATGGCGAAGTCGCCCTCGGAGAGTTGGGGAATGAACTCGCCGCCCAGCGTGCGGAACAGCAGGATGGTGCCCACCAGCAGGGCCACGGCCGTACCCAGCACGATGGCCTTGCTACGCAGGGCCCAGCTAATCATGGGGCGGTAGCGGGCTTCGAGCCAGCTCATCATCTTATCGGAGAAGGTGCGCTTGGGCGTCGTGTTGCGGCTCAAGCCCAGCGCGGCCATCATCGGCACGTAGGTGAGCGAGAGAATCAGGGCGCCCACGATGGCAAAGGCCACGGTCTGGGCCATGGGCTTAAACATCTTGCCTTCAATACCGGACAAAGCCAGCAAGGGCAGGTACACAATCAGGATGATGACCTCCGGGAAGCCGGCCGAGTCGCGGATGCCGGCGGCGGCGTGGTACGTCTCATCGTCCATCTGCCGCTGGCTGAGCAGGCCGCTCTTGGTGTGGCCCGCGCCGGCGTGACCCGAATGCAGGCGATGGATGATGGCCTCCACGATAATGACGGCCCCGTCCACGACCAGGCCAAAGTCAATGGCCCCGAGCGAGAGCAGGTTGCCCGACACGCCGAAGAGCTGCATCATGGCAATGGCAAAGAGCATGGCCAGCGGAATCACGGAGGCCACCACCAGGCCCGCGCGCAGATTGCCCAGGAAGAGCACCAGCACGAAAATCACGATGAGGGCACCCTCAATCAGGTTTTTGGTGACGGTGTGAATCGCCCGCCCCACCAGGTCGGAGCGGTCCAGGTACACGTCCACGGTGACGCCTTCGGGCAGGGACTTGCGCACGGTTTCCATGCGCTCCTTGACGGCCTTGATGACCTCGTTGGCGTTGGCCCCCTTGAGCATGAGCACGATGCCGCCGGTCACTTCGCCTTCGTTGTTGCGGGTCATGGCGCCATAGCGGACGGCCGAGCCCAGACGGATGTTGGCCACGTCACGCACCAGAATGGGCAGCCCGGAAGTCGTGCTTTTCACGACGATGTTGCCGATGTCCTGGGGGTTGGTGACCAGCCCCTCGGTGCGGATGGCGTACGCCGTCGGGTTCTTATCCAGGTAGGCCCCGCCGGTGTTCTGGTTGTTGCGCGAGACGGCCTGGTAGACTTCGTCCACGGTAATGTTGAGGGAGCGCAGCCGCTCCGGGTCCAGGGAAACTTCGTATTGCTTGAGCAAGCCGCCGAAGCTGGCCACGTCGGCCACGCCTTCGGTGCCCAGCAGCTGGCGCCGCACAATCCAGTCCTGAATCGTGCGCAGCTCGCGGGCGTCGTACTTCTTTTCGTAGCCGGGCTTGGCCCGCACCAGGTACTGGTAGATTTCGCCCAGGCCGGTGGAAACGGGGGCCAGCTCGGGCCGGCCGACGCCGGCCGGAATCTGGCTTTCGGCTTCGCGCAAGCGCTCGGCCACCTGCTGGCGGGCCCAGTAAATGTCAATGCCATCCTCGAAGACGATGGTCACGACCGAAAGGCCGAAGCGGGAGAAGGAGCGCACGTTGTCCTCGCCCGGAATCGTGGCCACGCTTTGTTCAATGGGGAAAGACACCAGCCGCTCGATGTCGTTGGCGGCCAGCGAAGGGGCCACCGTGTAGACGACGACCTGGTTGTTGGTGATATCGGGCACCGCGTCGATGGGGAGGCGGTAGAGCGAGTAGCCGCCCCAGGCCATGAGCGCCAGGGTCAGCAGCCCGATGATGAGCTTGTTGTGAATGGAAAAATAAATCAGCCGGTTGAGCATGCTGGCTTGGGGGTAAGACTAGAAATCCTGAGAAGAAGGCGGCCGGAGCGCAAGAAGCTCAACGGCGGCGGGGCCGGCAGGGCACAACACGTGCGCATGCGCCAACGGGACCGGGCACAGTAGCGTGCCCGGTCCCGCGACGGAACCGGAAAAACAGGAAACTAGGCTTGGGGGGGCTGCCAGATGCTGCCCGCCCGCTCCCGGGGGGCGGGGGGCGCGAGCCGGGCAAACCGGCCCGGCGGGATAAAGAAGGGTGGTTTAGCCGTCAGGGCAACAACCGTAGCCGTGGGCAGCGAGGTGCCCGAGCAGCACTGGCACTGGCACAAAGGCGAGCACCAGTCCAGGCGGGAGTGGGCCTCGGATTCGTGTTCCGTGGCCGCGACGTACGTTTCCGTGCCGCTGACCCGCACCGGGGCCGTGTCTGCGCAGGGCAGACAAGCCAGCAAGGCCAGGTAAAACGCAAAGAACACGGAAAAGAAACGCATGTCGGAAAGACGGGACGGTGCAAACCTACGGAATGTGCGCCAATAAGGATACGTACCGGGCTAATCAGGCCGCCGGCAGGATAAGGTCTGCGAGTGAATCAGCCACTGCCCCTGCTGGCAGGTAAGTACGGAAATAACGGTGTAACAGCGCCGGCGCCGGCGACGCGCTGCCGCCGAAACGGGCTCAGACAGGCAATAAGTTTCCACGGCCAGCGCGCGGGCCGAGTCCGGCAGAACACTCACCTGGTAATCCTGCGGCAGCGGGGCCGGGCGGCACCAGCCGCGGCAGCCGGCCAGCCGCACAAAGCGGGCGCGTACGGGCCGCTCCGCCTGATTCACTATCCAGCCCGATGGCGTAAACGCCGCCACGGCTGCCGCCGAGTCACCCGCTTGCCGTGCGCGGCGATAGACCAGAAGCGTTTGCCGCACGGCAGCCTCGACCACAGGGGTGCGGCTTGGTTCGTCCGCGGGCAGAGCAGCTGGGAGCCGAGGTGCTGCCAGCATCGGCAGGGCTAGCGCGGCCAGCCGAAAATAAGCGGGAAGAAAAACGGAAAAGCGGCCTAGATGCATAGTGACCAGCACGAGCGGCGGGCTAATAAAGTTATATGGGTGGGCAATACCAGCTTGGAGGCCTGCGTCAAGACAGACCGCTGAACGCGGGGAGAACATCCAGAGGCCCGACGTTACCTGGAACAGCTTGCGGCCCCTTGCATAGTACTGCCTTGATACAGGGGCTGATTTACATCTCAGCGCCGAAAACTCAAGCCCAGGAAATAGCTGGTCTCCGTGGCCTGGGTAAGGGCCAGGTTCACCCCCAGGTCCAGTTGCACGTTGTCGGTCACCCGCCAGATGGGACCACCGTTGAGCGTGGCCGTCCAGGCCGGCGCCCGCGTGTCCCAGGCGGCGGCCACTTCGAGAAAGCCGCCGAGGGTGCGGTACAGGTCGTGGCCCACCGTCACGGTAGGGGCTAACTCCAGGTAATGTGCCTGCGCTTCCGGGTCGCGGTTCCAGGAAGCCTGCAGTTGAGAGCCAAACGACCAGTCGCGGGGCAGCTGCCACGCGAAAGGGGCTACGAGGCCGCCTTCCCAGGCCCGGTTGCCGCAGCTGCGTCCGGTGGGCAGTTTCACAAAAGGCATCAGCGCCAGGGCGGTGGCGCCCCCGTCGTTGCCCCAGAGGTTGCGCTTGAGGCGCAGGGTTACGTCACCGAAGCCGGCGCGGCGCACGGGCTGCTCGGCGTCTTCGGTCTGGATGGTGTAGGATTCCACCACCACCTGCAGGTCCATCTGCCGGGTCAGGCCCAGCTTGATATTGGCGTGGTTGAAGGCCAGCTGCTGACTGGCCTCGCCGTAAAACCGTTGCTGGCCCAGGCGGACTACATCCGTTTCCACCTGAAAGTGGCCCGCGTCCACCGAGTAGGCGCTTTCGGTGGCATCGGGTCGGCCGGTGCTCATGGGCCGCAAGCGGGCGCGCGGTACCGGACGGAAAAGCGAGTAGCGTTGCCGGCTGAGCAGCAGCGAGTCACGGTCAGTAAGTTGGAGGGGTTGCTGGGCTAGTGCGGGCGTGCCATGTAGGTAGAGCACCCCACTCAGAAACGTAAGAAGTCGAAGCATGCAGGCGTATTTAAGGGTGTTTTTAAGCTAATCTAAATAAATTTTTAGACTATCCTAAATACTGCTACCGTGCACGAAAGGTTTACTCAGTTTCTCACTGGCCTCAGGTAAGGCCGCGTCAACTGGTACGTAACTGCCTCATCACTTCTGGGCACATTCCCGGCCCCTTTTACAATATCCTACTCTACCGCTAGGCTACCCAACAGCAGGCTGGGGGGCGGCTTGCACTTATAAAAAGTGGTTTTTAAAACCCGGCTCCGTAGGGGGGCAGTAGGAAAAGAAGGGTGAATAAAAATAGCAAAAAGATATAAAATAAAGAGCAAAAAGTAAACTACGGGGCGGGTATTTTCGTTTAATATGTATAACGAACGCTCACAAAAACAGCGCTTTAGTATGAAAAAGACCCGCAAGCCCGCCACCCGTAAAGCTGCCGCCGCTACTCCCCGCCCCGATGTGTACCAGATTGTGACCGACCGGATTGTGGCGGCGCTGGAAGGCGGCGTAATTCCGTGGCGCAAGCCGTGGAGCGCGGTATATGGGCTGCCCCGCAACTACGCGACCGGTGCGGCTTACTCGGGCATCAACGCCTTTCTGCTGCACTTTAGCGGGGCCCTGCCTTTCTTTCTGACCTTCAAGCAGGCGCTGGCTTTGGGCGGCAACGTGCGCAAGGGTGCCAAGGGCCACCCGGTTGTCTACTACAACGTGTCGGTGCGCGAGAACGAGCAGACCGGCAAGGAAGAGAAATTACCCTTTCTGAAATATTACACCGTGTTTTCGGTAGAGGACATTGAGGGCATCGAGTTCGACCTGCCCGCCGTGGAGCGCCACGCCCACACGCCCATTGAGGCGGCCGAAGCCATCGTGGGCAGCTGGGAAGGGCGCCCCGCCATCGAGCACCGGCACCAGCGCGCCTACTACGCCCCGGCGCTGGACCTGGTCAACATGCCCGCGCGGGATACCTTCACCACGGGCGAAGGCTACTACGCCACCCTGTTTCACGAGTTGACCCACAGCACCGGCCACGCTTCCCGGCTGGACCGCCCGGACCTGACGGCCGGCGAGGGCAAGCTTTCGGCCAGCTACGCCCGCGAGGAACTGACGGCGGAGATGGGCGCGTCGTTTCTGTGCGCGGCCGCCGGCCTCAACACCGAGCAGACCGAAGCCAATGCCGTGGCCTATATCCAGACGTGGCTGGAGCGGCTCAAAAACGACAAAAAACTGGTGTTGCAGGCGGCCAGCAAGGCCCAGCGCGCCGCCAAGCTGATTCTGGGCGTGCCGGAGGCAGAGGAAGCCGTGCCCGCCCCTGCTCCTGCCCGCGTGCTGGAATTTGCCCACGAAGAAGACGAAATCAGCCGGCAATACCGGGAAGCGGAGCTCAGCTGGCTGGCCGTGGCCTGAGTACTGCCGCGGGCGGCCGCTACCGGCGGCCGCCCATCCGGCTGGTCCCTGATGCTCCCATTACCTTCCCCACTGCCCCATGAATGCAAGCGAAGCCCCCGTTTTCGGGGACCCTGAATGGAACCGGTACCGTGCCCGGGTGGCCGAAGCGCTGACCGACGTAGAAGCCGACATGCAGCAGCGCGGCTACGGCCTCAACCTCGAAGGCCTGACGCTGGAAGTAGCCGAGCGCCTACCGCTGGGCGTGGCCACGGTGGAGGATTTCCAGGTGCTGGAAGCCTTGGTAAAGGCCCTGCGTCCCATCGCCCGCGAGGCCGTCCGCGCCACGCGCGAGCAGCAGGGCGGGCAGTTTGTGCTGCTGCTGCTTTAATCCACTTACCCCATCAAGATGACGATTCCCACAATTTGACCGTTGGCGACGCCGTGCTCTACCCCCGCGAGCAGGCGGTAGGCCTGGTTTACGAGGTTTATGAGCGCGGCCCAGGTCAGCGGCCCGGTGCGCAGGTGCTGCTCAGTGACGGCCGCGACCTGAGCGGCTTCAGTGCCGAGGAGGCCGACCAGTTCCTGCAGCCCTTGGGCCCGACCGGCCTGACTTACGAATTCACCCACGTCGGGCAGCTGCGCGCCGACTACCACCGCGGCCGGTTTGCCCAGGCTTTTGCCACGGCCCGACTGCTGGCCGGCTTTCGGGACATTCGCTACCTGAATGCGCGCTGAGCAGCGCCGGCGCTTTGGCTGCCCTTCACCCCTACCCTACCCATATGACTCAGTCCCTGAAATCCGCTCCCTTAGCTAATCCCTTCCCGCCCCAGCAGGCCTACCTGGCCATTGAGCAGAAACCCGCTGACGCCGCCGAAAAGCGCCGCCTGGATTCCCTGCGCCGGCACGTGCAGGCCCACACCCACACCACCGATTTGCGCGGACTGGCGGGGGCAGTGAAGAAATTGCTGGGCACCGGCTACGAGGTCGGTTGCGGCAGTGCCCACATCTGGGTGCTGCGCGCGGGCGAAACCGCGCGCCTGGCCATCGTGGCCGACCGGCTGACGACTGCCTACCGGGACTGGTTTGAGCCCTCGCTGGGGCAGACGCCCGCAACCAGCCGGAACCCGCACCGGCGCCTGGCAATTCCAGGGGTACCACCGGCTGCCGGCCCGTCCTGAAGGCGGGCCCCTGCGAAGGCGGCTGATTTGGCTCGGGCAGCAGAAAACCGTTTCTTTTGGCTTATAAAACCTATTAATTCGGCCAGCCCGTGTACGTATTCAAATTAGGGGAGCCCTACCCGGTGCACAACCAGGTCAATGGCCAGGAAAAAGCCCGCGCGGATTTGACGCCCACCTTCTTCAACGTGGTCTATTACATCCTCAACCCCAAGCCGGCCGATGTGCAGCGCTGGCGCGGCCGCTTCGAGTACGGCATCTGCGAAGCCGCGCCGGGGGTGCCATTTATCATTACCCGGTTTCCGGCCGCAAACCGGGTGTTCGATGTGACCCTGAACTGGCACCACATGGCCGACCCGGCCGAGCGGGCGGCCTGGCCTGAGCACGACGAGCCCACTACCCTCACCTTTGTGCTGCTCGATGCGCGCACCAACCAACTGCTGGCTTTCCGGCAACTGCCCGCCGCGCCGCAGTTTGTGGAACTGGTGCGGCAGGCGGCCCGCCGGCAGCTTACGCGTTTTCCGGACCGCCACGCGGTCGAGCAGGCCATTGCCCAGGCCGAGCTCATGCCTCTGCCGCTGATGGCCCGGCAGGCAACCATGTTTGCCGTGAGCTAAGTGCTGTTATTTCGGGCGCAACAGCTGAGCCATCCCGTTGCACCTGGGGGCCTTGAGAGGGCTGGGCAGTGGGGCAAAGAAGGTGTGATTAAAAGAGCAAAAAGATATTTAATTTAGCGCAAAAAGAGAACTTGAGGCTGCGTTAAGTCGTTTACTATACAGAAGCAATTAGCAACAAATCAGCTCTGTATCATGGAAAAAGCCCCTGTTCCAACGCGCCCGCAGTCCCTGCTCTTTAGCCTGCATAACACGGAACTGGTAAAGCCGGGAGGAGTTAATTTCCCCCTCCCTCCCCGCTTGTTTCTGCGCACCCACGCCGGCCAGCCCACCCAGATTGTGGCCTTGTGTGGCACTACCGGCAACCTCTTCCCCACCACAACCTACGACCGCAGTCCGCTGCAGGTGGTGGGCGCGCTGGAATACCCTTCCCGGGAGGCGCTGGGGGAATACTTCCGGAGCCAGCACGCCGCGATGCTCCCCGCCGAGGGCGCGGCCATGCTGCTGGGCGTGGATGGCAGCGTGCGCGAGGTGCGCCCAGAGAAAGGCCGCAAAACCTTCCCGCTAGCCCAGTTGTGCGCGGCGCTGGAAGCAAACTACATCGACGTGCATTGCCCGCAGCACGGACCCTACGAGGGGTATATCCTCGTTTTTGATGACGAGGGCAAAGACCGCCGCCGGCCCATCAACCCGCTGGCCACGGCCGCCTGGTTTGAGACTTACCCGCTCGACCAGTATGCCCCCGTGGACGTGGTGGCCGGCCCGGTGCTGCTGATGAAGTCCAACCTGATGCGCTAACGCCGCCCGCGCCCGGCCGCTCCGGCAGAATCCGGGGCGGCTGAGCGCGCGCCTGGCATCACTTTACCCGTTCTCTCATGCCTGCATCATCCCAGTTGCCCGGGACCCCGGAAGTCGAGGCACTGCGCGCCGAGTTGCGCTGCATCTTGCAGCACCCCGCCATCACCCTGGCTCGTCAGCAATCCGCCGAGCACTACATCGGCCGGTGCACGGCCGCAGAGCAGCTGCGGCAGTGGCTGGCGCTGGCCGTTGCCGAGTGCGGACGCTGGGAAGAGCAGGCCCTGGCCACGGAAGCGGCCCAGTGCGGCGGCCGTCACCGGTTGCTGCTCTGGGGTGAGCCCTCGGGTCAATGGTAAAGGCCGGTAACAAGGCATGTGAGAATGCATCGCCGGCCCGATTTTCTAAAAACCGGTAAGCTGGTTTTTCAGGTTCGACGTAAAGCCTATACCTTACGCGCTTTATTCTGTGCCTTTTTTAGCTTTTTCTGATGTCCAAAGTTGCTGCCCCAACGGTCGCTTTTATTGAGCCACTGACCAGCCCGCCCCGGGTGCACCACCCCGGTACCTTGGCGGAGTTGCTGGAAGTGGCCGGCACCCGCAAGCGCATCGTGGAAGCGTGGGGAGTATCGGCCCGTACCTACGACACCCGCAAGCGCAGCCCCAGCACCTGCACGGTGGGTGAACTACAGCAACTGGCCCGGGTACTCAATGTGTCCGAAGAGGAGTTATTTGCCGTGGTACGGACCGAAGCAGCTGGTACCGACAACCAGCATGTGAAAGAATAGGGCTGATTATCGCAGGCCGCAGATTTTCAAAAACAGCCCGCCGGGATTCTTCGTCGCCTTTACCTTGTCGGTTTTGAGCTGATAAGTAAACTTGAAGAGTTGGTCCAGGTGTTTGGGGTCACCCAGGATGGTGGCCACCAGCTGGGGCTGGGTGATGCCCAGTGTTTCCAGGCTTTGCCGGGCCGCGTTGGCCCGGGCATCTTCTGAAGGCTGCTCGAAGGGAATAGGCAGCTGCTGGGGCTGCTGGCGGGCAATGGTGAAGCGCACGGCGTCGTAGGCCCGCCCCTTCTTCACCAGCTCATAGTCAATCTTCAGGTCGGTGTGCTCGCTGACCTGGCGCACGGCAATGTCGAGCACCCGGGCCTTGAGCTGGCTGATGTTCTGAAACAACTCCGGCTCCTTGCCCTTGGGGTCCTTCAGGTGCAGCATCTGCTTGAACTCGTCCAGCGGGTAGGTGCGCGTGCTCGTCTTGTCCTTCCACTGGCTCACGAGCTGATAGATGCGCTTGGCATACTTGCTGCTCAGCTTCAGGGCCGAGTGCAGCTGGTAGGAGGTAAAGTTTTCCTTGAGGTTAAACAGAAAGGGCCGGATGGGCGCCGCCAGCTGAATCTGCAGGCAGCCCTTGCCTTTGATGTACTCCACCCGCTGAAACATCCACAGCTGCTGGTAGGTCCGCTCGTTTTCCACCTCGAACATGCGCGAGCCCATGTCGGCCGTCGCTTCGCGCAGCTGCTGGTAGTTCCACTGCCGCCCGGTCAGAGCCTCCACGTCCTTCACGTAGATGGTGTACTCCTGGTCGGCCGTGTCATCCCGGCGCAGCCGGGAGAGCAGGTAAAAGAAGATATCCAGCTGACAGGCCGTGTAGTCGTAGCGTGCCTGGGTAATGGCGTTGTGCTGGCGGACGACGGGAACGGGAGCGGGTTCGACAACTACAACGGCGGTATCTTCAGGCTTCATAAACTAGGACATAAGGCGGCGGGAATAGAGCAAATGTAAGCCGTCAGCAGATAAAAAACCACAGTGGTAGTTGGGCGTGGTTTTTCGCTTATAAAACGTGGTCCAGGGACTTATAAAACGTGAGAGTTCACTTATAAAACGTGGTAATAAAAGGTATAAAAAGTGGTTTTTCGCTTATAAAACGTGGTTTTATACCATTATATACTATTGATTATCAGGCACTTGTGGCCCCTACAAATAGACAAGGACTAACAAATAAACTCACAAAGGTTGTTGATGCGCATCCGAAATAGCTTTCAAGGTAGTGGTTCAAACCTGGGGCCAGAACAAACAAGAAAACAACAAAAAAAGCAGACTGAGCAATCGAACACAGGGATTGCACTTTTCTAAGTGCCTTATGTACGTTACCTACTTAAAACCACTTTTTATAAGTGACTGCAGCTGCCACTGAATCTCAAGCAGCCCAGGGCCTTGCACCACTTTTTATAAGCCATTTCAACTTTTTCCAACGTGTAAAGCGTATTCGCTAACTTTATACTAACTTCTAACTAACAACGAATTACCACGTTTTATAAGTCGCTTAGGTGTCTCCAAGAGCAAACTAGCACGTTTTATAAGCGAAACCTCGGGTCAGAAACCACAGTAAAGCCTCGGTTTTGCTTTCCGGAAGGCCATTCCAGGCCTTTTGAGCGAGGTCATAGCATATTCCGCCTCTGAACAAGGGCATATCGACCAACCAAGTTTAAGCGACGCTACGGGAGCCCCGCTTATAAAATGTGAGAGATAAACAGGCTTTCGAGCTACGGTTCCAGCCGCCGCTAGCCCCTCCCCTCCCCTACCGCCCAAAACGAAAAGCAGCCCCCGAAGAGGCTGCTTTTGATGCTTCTGCTACTTTGACACCACTACTTAGCGGGCGGCAGCTTACCGGTTTTACGCAGGTGTGCGTCGTAGTGCCGGTGAGCGGCTTCCAGGTAATTCTTGATGGTGGTAGGCGTGTCCGGGCCGGGCGTAGCCAGCAGCAGGCTCATCTTAATCTCCTGCACCACGGATTTAGCGATTTGAACCGTGTGCAGCGGCACTTCGCCCTCCGGTGCGGGGGCAACTGCCGCGGCGGCCTTACGGCTCCGTGTTGAAGCGCGTACAGGCGCAGCTGCCGGAGCTCCCGAAGCCGCAACGGGTGGCACGGGTGCCTCCACGGGGGCGGGCGCCGGGGCCGGAGCTGTAGGAGTTGCTACCGCGGCAGGCGCCGCGATGGGTTCAACGGCCGCCGGCGGTGTCGTGGCCGTGCGGGTGGCCTCCCCTCCCATGCCGGCCCGGGCCTGCTGGCGGGCTTCTTCGGGCACTTCGATGCGACGGCGTGGGGTGATTTGTGGTTTCTCGAAGCCCATTATTTCGCGGAGGTTGAAGCGGTGGATACGGAAATGGCCGCCGTGGCGCGGCGGTCAGGCAGGCCCAGGCGCTCAATGAGCTCCTCGCACACCCGGCGGATTTCGTCGTTGGTGTCCTTGGTGCCGCCGGCATAGCGCGACCAGGCCGGGTTGAGCAGGCTGTAGAGCGTCGAAGCCCGGGTGTAGGCCTTGCGGTGGCCCAGGTAGGAGTTAAAGCGTGAGAGGCCCAGTCCGTCGATGTAGTCGTCCATCTCCTTCTCTTCCCGCTGCCCCGCCACGCGCTTGGTGGGCAGGCCGTAGTACTGGAAATCAATCTGCGCGTCGTCGGCCGCTTTCTTGATGGCCTCCAGAATGGTCATGAACTCGGCCGTGGAGGCCCGGTCCAGGTAATCCGACACCAGGGGCACAATCACCGCGTCGCAAGCCGTCAGGGCGTTGAACACGTCGTCGCCGTCGGCCCGGCCCGGCACGTCGATGATAATAAGGTCGTAGTTGTGCTCGGGGTTATCGATGAAGTCGAAAATCCGGTTCAGCTGCCAGGGGTACACGTCGTAGGGATACTGGGCGTCGGGGTTGGTTTCGCGCAGCCGGGCAAAGTTGGCGGCGTCCACCTGCTCGCGGGTCTTGACGATGCTCTGCTGGTAATCGCAATCCAGGACGGCGATGCGCAGGCCGTACTCGGTCGCCAGCGGGGCGGCGAGCACGAGCGCCAATGTGGATTTACCGGAGCCCCCCTTCTGGGTGGCAAAACTGATAACCTTGGACATAATCGGTGCGGGGTTGAAGGCGTGAGGAGGTGCCGGCCACCAGAGCCAGCGGGATAGCAAGTCAAATGTAATAGAAAAGCAGAAAAACAGAACATCACTCCTGCTGAAACGCAGAAATGTTTTTACGCAGGTAAACAGAAAAACACTTCTGTCGTACAGTTTAAACACAGAAGTACAAAACAACAGAAAAGCAAAAAACCACTTAAGCAGAAACGCACTTTTGCAGAACTGCAGAGTTATAGGATTGCAGTTCTGCACGAGCATCCAATAGACCTGCCTGTATTGTTGAAACAGAAATGCAGAACAACAGAATTGTATAAAAACAGAATCAGCTGGCTGTCAACAGAAGGCTGGGGAGGCCGCAAACGCAGAACTACAGAAAAGCAGAAATACAGGATAGCCAGAGCGTGCCCAGCAGACGCTGATGGCTGCTAGCAACAGAAAAACAGAATTGTAGAACTACAGTGGTAATCTGTATCACGAAAACGCCATTGCTGGGTTGTAGGCGGCAATCGCTGGGAAACAAGGTGCGAGTCTACTTGGGGCCTGCTAGTGGGGTATTGCAGCACTGTATTCCGGGAAAGATGGGCTCAGCTGGAACCCAGCAAAGGAGGAGGTATAGCGGGCAGTGAAGAAAAAGGCGGCTGCTTCTAACACCAAAGCGGAAAGCTGCGTACTAACTTCTGACTAACTTTTTACTAAGTGTAGAATAGGCTTAGCAAGAAGAACAACCCACTCCCACGGCTAACGCATTAGTCTTGAGTTATTTATAAATCAGCAGAGCTGATTTATGACCCATGGAGAGTTAAGTGCCTGATTTAAAGATTAAAAAATGGCCCACGAGGCTGCTAAACTGAAAACAGCACGATGAGTACGGAGCTACGCAAACGGGTCACCTTGGACAACAATGCCCACCGGAAGGCCGAAGCAGCCGCGGCGGAAGTCGGTACTAGTCTGGGCGTATACGCCAGCGCGGCGGTGGAATACTTTGCCACCCGGGGTCTGGACCCGCGTGAGACGGAAGCCCGCGAAGGGCAGCTCATCATGCAGCAGATAAAGAAGCTCGGGGACCGGGTATTCGGGTTTATGCAGGAGCAGGAGCGCACGCTGCTTACGGCCATGCTGGAGGAGATGCTGCGCACCCGCATCACGCTGGAGCGGGTGCTGCGCCTAAATGAAATCCTGGTGGGCAACCTCAACGCGCAGCTGGAAACGCTCAGTGAAGCGCAGCTGCAACGGCAGCAACAGGCCCTGCAACTGCTACGTCAGCGCAACGAAGAAGCGGTAGACAGGCAGGTAAAAGAAGCGCTGCAGACCGCCCGCAAACAGGGCCCGGGAAAGCACCAGTCGCCAGTAGAAAGCCAGGTAGAGCCGGGGCAATCGGGAGAAAATGGAGCTGCTTCCAGTGGACTTAAAGCAGGTTAAAAGGCCGATGTACGTCAAACTTATCAACCCCAAAACGCACGGCAAAGCGGCGTATACCAATACCGGCAGCTGCGCGCAAACGCTGAATTATCTGCAGCACGAAGCAGTAGGGGAGGGGCAGGAAGCAACGTTTTTCAATGCCGATTCGGACGAGCTCGGCACCGCGCAGCTGCTGCAACGCATCGACTCCAACGTGAAAGGGCTGCGGGCTGCGGAGGCTAAATTTTACTCGCTGGTGCTGAGTCCCAGCGAGCAGGAGCTGGCCCACATCGGCAACGACCCCGACAAGCTTAAGGCGTACACCCGGCAGGTTATGGACCAGTACGCACAGAACTTCCGGCTGCCCGGGGGGCGGCAGCTGGACAGCCAAAGCCTGGTATGGGGAGCCATCCTCCACCAGGACCGCACCCACCGGGGAACGGACCCCGAGGTGGTGGCGGGCACGGCCAAGGCCGGCGCCAAGCGCGCGGGCCTGCAGACGCACGTGCACATCATTGTCAGCGCCCGCGACCGGGAGCAAAAGCTGACCCTCAACCCCGGCGGGCGCCGGCAGCGGTTTGACCTGATGCGCTGGCAAGCGGCGGCCGGCCGGCAGTTTGAGCAGCAGTTTGGCTACGAGGCCCAGGCGCACGAGAAGCTGCGGCCCCAGGCAGCCCGGCCACGCGACCCGGCTTACGATGCCGGCCGGCTGGATAAGATTGCCGGGCGCGTGGCTGCCATCAACCAGCTGGTGCCCCGGGAGCAGCACCTGGCGCCGGACCAGGTGCAGGCCATTGCCCAGGCCCGGCAGTTTGACAAGACGTTTTACCGGATGCTGCGCCGGGTGGAGGAGCGTGCCCGCGACGGCCGGCCCATCGACAACGCCCTGCAGCTGCTGCGCACCGGGCGGGAGCAGGCCCCGGCCCCGCAGCGCCAGGCGGTGACGGCCCTGCACGCGGTGCAACACCTGGTGCGCAACGCCCAAGCTACCCGGGACGAGCGCACCGAGCATGTAGCCGAGAAGCCGGGGCGCCGCAGCGCCGAGCTGGATATCGAGATGTAAACCCACCCCATCCTATTTCCCCCCCCATGCTAAACCAACCACCCCGGCCCGCGGCCGCTTCGCAGTCCGTCTTGCTCATCCTGGCCCTACTGCTGGCGGGTCTGCTGGCCGGCGAGTGGTACGTGCTGCTGCACCCCGCGGAGCTGGCCGCGGCCCGCGCCGCGCAAGACCACGCCGCCCAAGCTCCCCGGCTGACTCACGGGCAGCGCCTGGCGGCCCGGCTGGCCGTACTCAACCGGCAGCGGGCCGAAGCACGGCGCACGCGGCTGCGGCGGCAAGCGGCGCCCGTGGTGGGCAAGCCGGCTGCCGAGCTGGCCACCGCCACGAGTCAGGCTGGCGACCAGGTCGTGCGCACGGGTGGGACAGCGGCCCTGCGCGTGGCCACCGCCGGGCAGGGATTTCAACAGAAGGTACTAGTGAAGGCCGGTCGGTTCTACGACGCGGCCGGCGGGTACCTGCGGGGGCTGCTGCTGCTCGTGGCCCTGGCGCTGGTATTTCTACAGTCGGCGCCGGAGCGCAAACCGGGGCAGGCCCGGCGCAAGCCGCTGCGGCCTCAGGCCGTGCGCGTCGTCGTGGCCAGCTGCGCGGGGCTGTTTCTGCTGAGTGCATACGTACTGCTCACCATGACCAGCTACCAGCCGGGCTTTATCCGGGTGGGCTACCCCGTCGCGGTGACCGTGGCGCTGGCCAGCGGCTTCGTGGTGGGTCTGCTGCGGGCCGCCACCAAGAGCCCGGAGTTTGGGCTGAGCGTGGAGCGCAAGAAGCTGGAGACGCCGGACGGGTTTAACCTGCCCACGGAAGGGGGCGGTTGGGTAAACGTACCCAATCCCTACCGTGGCGTGCTGGTGCTGGGCGGCGCCGGGGCGGGCAAGACCTTCTCCATCGGGGAGCCGCTCATCGAGCAGCTGGCGGCCAAGAACTTTGCCGGGCTCATCTACGACTTCAAGTTTCCGGTGCTGGCCGAAGTGGCCCAGAAGGCCCTGGAGCTGGCCGGGCGCCGGCAGAGTCCGCCGCGGCTGCTGCCCAGCGGGGAACCCGAGCCGGCAGTGGTGCTGCACGTCATCAACTTCCGCGACCTGACCCGCAGCGAGCGGGTGAACCCGCTGCGGGCCGAGGACATGCCGGTGGTGGCTTTTGCCGAGGAGTATTCGCGGGCCATCATCAACAACCTCAACCCGGCCAGCATCCGCAAGATGGAGTTTTTCGACATCAGCGCCGTGGCCTACCTGACGGGCATCATCTGGTTTTACAAAAAGCACTTTCCCCGCTACTGCACCATTCCCCACGTGGTGGCCACGGCCGTCCACAAGGACTTCAAGCACGTGCTGAGCATGCTGGAAACCGACCCCGAGTGCGCCGGCATGGTGCGCAGCATCGTGACGGCCGTGGAGCAGCGGGCCGAGAAGCAGGTCGCGGCCGTCGTGGGCACGCTGCAGGTGATTCTCAACCGCATCAACTCCCCGGAAATCGTGTGGGTGCTCACGCCCGACGAGGAAAAAGGGGAGGGGTTCTCGCTCAACCTGAACGACCCCAAGCAGCCGGCGCTGCTGTGCATCGGCAACGACCCCACGCTCAAGGAAACCTTCTCGCCGGTGGTCAGCTGCATCATCACGGTGGCCATCAAGCTCATGAACCAGCAGCACAAGCACCGCAGCTACGTGTTCCTCGACGAGGCCGCCACGGTGTACGTGCCGGGGTTGGAGCTGCTGCCGGCCACGGCCCGCAGCAACAAGGTGGCCACCATCTACATGACCCAGGATTTGGCTCAAATGACCGATGCCTATGGACCTGACAAGATGAAGGTTATGGTCAGCAACCTCAACAACCAGTTTTTCGGCAAGGTCAACTCGCTGGACACGGCCAAGTTCATCTCCGAGCTCGTGGGCCGCGAGGACAAGCAGATGCACAGCACCAGCACCGGTAAGAGCCAGGGCGGGGGAGGAGGCCACGGCAGCCACAGCTCCAACCTGAGCACCAGCTACCAGGAGCGCAGCCTGGTGCGCGTGCAGGATGCCATCGGCCTGCAGCAGGGCGAGTTTATCGGGCAGACCGTGGAAACCGAGCGCACCTTCTTCCAGGGAGTCATCTCCCGGACCGACGCTACCCAGGAGCGGTTTCCGCTGCACCCGGTGGCCACCTTCGGCAGCGACGAAAAGAATAGCGCCGCCACGCTCTCGGTCGTGGTGCAGGAGAATTACCGGCGGGTCAGCCAGCAGGTAAAAGAAACGCTGGCCCTGCATGTAAACACCTTAGCAGGAGGCACAAAAAATGAGGTGGATTAGCCTTGAAAACCCTGTAAAAAGCGACGTTTAGGCCCTTTTTGCTGTTGAGTAAGTACCCGAGTATCCATACCCCGATTCCCATGATGAAAAGCTTTTTCACGCCCGCTCCGGCCGGCCTAACTACTGAGCAGTTGACCGCCCGTCAGGAGCGCGAGCGGCACGCCAACAACTCCATCGCCATCCTGATGAGCAACGGCCCCGCGCCCAGCCCGGAGGCCCTGACCATCATGCAGCGGCACGTGGACGGGGAGATAAGCATCGAGGAAGCCATTGAGCTCACCGACGCCATGCTGCTGGCCCGCTACCGGCCGGGCAACGGTTTAGCTACCTCCGAGTCTAACCCAGCGCGCTGATGGTAGCCGGCGACCGATTCAGTGACGAGAACGGAGTGCGGATAAACCGACTGGGCATAACTGACCCCCAGCAGCTGGCCCAGGCCGAAACCGACTCTTCCCTGCTGCGCCTGCAGCGGCTCAATGTGCAGGGCGGCATCCCCGGTGGGCGCTACGACCACGCCCACCTCAAGCAGGTGCACCAGAAGCTGTTTGAGGGCGTCTACCAGTGGGCCGGCGAAACCCGGGCCGACCGGGAGTTTCAGGGGCACAAGCCCACCTACGTCACGGGCTTCAAGGAAACGATGACCTACGCGCCCTTCAAGGAAATTGAGCCGCGCCTGAACGCCATCGGTGAGCAGCTGGGTAAGGAGAATTACCTGAAGGGACTGTCGGAAGAGAAGTTTGCCGAACGTGCCGCCTACTACCTCGACCAGTATAACCACACCCACGCCTTTCGGGACGGGAACGGGCGTACGCTGCAGGCCACGTTTGTGCAGCTGGGCAAGGAAGCCGGCTACCAGGTTGACTTTGCCCGCATCGACCCCGCCACGTTGAACCGGGCCCGTGACCTGGCTATGGTCCGCCCGCACGCGCCCCAGGAAGTAGAAAAGAACCTGCAGGCGCTGAAAGCCATGTTTGACCAGGTGATTAGCCCGGCGCCGGGCATTGAAGCGGAGAAACTGCGCGACCCCAGCCAGGCGCGGCCACTGGCAGCCTTATCCCCGGAGATGAAGGCTATGGATGCCCGGCGCGAGCTGGTAGTTACGGGCTACCGGGTGATGGACATTGTGGCCAACATGCCCGGGGCCGGTAATTACGAGAAGGGTGTCGCGGTAGGGAAGGGGGTTGAAGTGACTAACCTGAATCCGGCAGCTATACAGGTTCATTTGGCGCAGTTTCAGCAGGCGGCAGATAGAATTAGCAAGCATCCCGCGCTGCAAGGGTCAGATGCCTCACAGGACCGCAACGACGCCAAGCGGTTTCGCGCAGCGGCCGAGCAGGTGCAGGCCATAGCGGAGGTAAAGGAAGCGGCCGCGAAGGTGCCCATACTGGCTAAAACTCACGACGAGGCGCAGTTCGTTTTTAAACATGCAGCTAACCAAGTGGCCCAGGACCTGCGTGAACACGGGAAGGGGCTGGACGCGGCCCGTTTGCAGGAGGTGGCCCGGCATGTGGCCCGCACGCCTTTCATTGGTGGACTGAACCGAGAGAACGTGGGCAAGTCAATTGCTGCCGCCGATAAGATTCCAGCGCT
Organism: Hymenobacter lutimineralis; assembly: GCF_008271285.1. Classification (NCBI taxonomy): domain Bacteria; kingdom Pseudomonadati; phylum Bacteroidota; class Cytophagia; order Cytophagales; family Hymenobacteraceae; genus Hymenobacter; species Hymenobacter lutimineralis. Next base: position 99,355 of record NZ_VTHL01000018.1, read on the forward strand.
GAAAGGTAGCCGACACCTAGAAGAATTGAAAAGCGCGGTGGGTATAATGGAGAAGGCCCCTAAAGAATACGAACGCAGCACCGCTAAAGTAGAAGCATATGGCCGCGATGTTAAAAGCATAGAGCGATAGGCCTCAAAGACAAGGTTCGAAAAACATACGTAGGAAAAAGCCTGAAAAGACGTGTTTTCAGGTCTTATACAAAAGTGGAATTACCATTCAGAAAACAGTAGTTTCTCAAATGCTTCACCCATTAAAGGTTCGCCAGCCTTGCTCAGCCGTTGGTAGCGTCAGGCGTTTGAACAGGCCGTGACCAGCAGCGCGGAGCGTGACGAAATCAAGCAGCTGGCTTTGGAAAAGTCCTTAACGCTCCGCCAACCCACGCCGTGCGCAGCAACCAGTACATCAGTGCCGCCTGCCGCGCCCGCATCGACTATATAGGAGTGCTGCCCAGCTTAAGCCGACCCGGCAATCCTTACTATCCAAAAACAAGCGGGCTGTGATAAGCGATGCCAGATGGCTGACAAACACCTAAGCTAAGTACAGTAGCAAACCCTACCTTTGGCCTCCGGCCGAAAGGCAAGCATAATCTAGCAAAAAGCAGGTAGTGCCCTGCCGGAAAGTAACTGACAGCACCTGTGGATATTACTAATAAGCTCTGGAATTTCTGCCATATACTCCGTCATGATGGCATGGACTACGCCGATTATGTAGAGCAATTGACGTATTTGCTTTTTCTAAAAATGGCCGACGAAGGGTCCATTAAAGTGCCGGTTCATTGCCGTTGGCGTGATATGCTGGCTTTGGATGGTGATGCCTTGACTGATTATTATAACAGAGCGCTGGATACTCTACGTAAAGAACCAGGCCTATTAGGTCAAATATTTCAAGAACCCATATCCAAAATCAAGAATGCAACTAATCTTAAAAAGATTGTTGAAGGGATAGAGGAAATAGGTTGGACGAAGTTAGGTAAGGACGTACAAGGTGAGGCTTTTGAGGGTTTGCTGGAAAGAACGGCGAATGAAGGGAAGAAGGGTGCAGGTCAGTTTTTCACGCCGCGCCCACTCATCCAAGCAATTGTGGATGTCATCAAACCTGATGTACTAGCCACCAAAAAATTCAAGGTAGCTGATGTTGCCTGTGGGACATCAGGGTTTCTAACGGTAGCTGCAGAGTGGTTCCAGAACCAGAAGAAAAAGCTAACCGCGGGTGAGCGGCGCTACGTGCAGAAGGATGCATACCATGGACAGGAGTTGGTTGTACGACCGTACCGACTGGGCCTTATGAACATGTTCCTACACGGAATCGAGGCCAACCTAATCCTAGGAGATTCCATATACACCGACCACGTTGCCACAGAGGCCTTCGATTGCATCATAACAAATCCCCCTTTCGGTACTAGGGGAAGCATTGGCGTACCTAAACAACGGGACTTCATTGTAGCTACGAGTAACATACAAATCAACTTCGTTCAGCACATTCACGAAGTCCTGAAAAAGCAAGGACGCGCGGCAATGGTATTGCCTGACAGCATTCTAACTGATGCAAAGGCTCGGGAACTATGGAAACATTACATAGGCAAAGGGCTGTGTAATGTCCATACCATCTTAAAACTGCCTCGGGGAACGTTCAACCCGTACGCGACGGGTGTGAAGGCGTGCGTCGTCTTCTTACAGAAAGGCAAAAAGACCAAAAATGTTTGGGTGTATGACGCAAGGACCAGCGTGGAGGAGGTGCGCAAAACATCACGCCCTCTTGAATACCAGAAGCACTTCGCCGATTTTGTAGAGGCCTACGGACAAGACCCGGATGGACTTTCTGAACGCAAGGAGAGTGAGCGTTTCACAAAACACACGCTGGCCGAGGTGAAGGAACGGGACTACGACATATCTTTCGTGAAAATGAACACCCAGTCTTCCTTGGAAGCGCCCTCCTTCTACGTCGATAAGCTTATTGTAAACTTTCAGCAGCAGCTGGAGGGACTCTACCACCTGAAGAACATCCTAGATGAAAACTCCTAGCCTGTTCTATCCCATACCGCTGCGCGAACTTGTCGTCGTGCAAAAAGGCAGCAAGCCTGCCACGCTCAGCAAGAAGCCATTTGCAGGGTCCGTCCCTTATCTAGACATCAGTTCGCTGGAAACTGGCGAAGCAACGCAGTACACACATAAGGACCTAGCCCCTACAGCGACCGACCAGGACCTGCTTGTGGTGTGGGATGGCTCCAGGAGTGGCCTAGTCTTTAGGGGCCGTGAAGGCGCTATTGGCTCTACTCTAATGTGCCTAAAGCTTGTGGGCGTAACGCAAGACTACCTGTATTACTTCTTAAAGAGCAAGTTCGAGTTCATTAATCAGAATACTTCCGGCTCTGGCATCCCTCACGTAGATGCAGATTTGTTTTTTGATTTGGAGGTGCCTTATACAACGCTCGAAAAGCAGGCTGAAATTGTACAAGCACTTGACCAAAAACTAGCGCAGGGCGCTTTGCTTTTAAAGCAGCAGCATTCGCTAACAAAAGACGCTCTGAATGTGGCTAACGTAGCGTTTGCCTATGATGAGACCAACGTTGCTAGTTCGATAGAAGCTTTCAAGCAGTCGGTCATCGCCGCAGCCTTGTCCGGAAGCCTCACCGCTAACTGGCGGGCCAAGCACAAGGCAGCCAAGCCTTCTGGTCAAACACTTGGATTGCCAGAAACCGAACTGCAGCGCACCAGTGACCAGCACCCGAGCTGGCACATTCCATCTACTTGGTGGTTCGCCAGAATCAAGGACTTGGCGTCAAGAATTCAGTACGGCACGTCGAGCAAGTCCTATACTCAAGGGACAACACCTGTGCTTGGCATGGGCAACATCAAAGACGGACGAGTAACATTTGAGAAGCTCAAGTATTCGTCTGATACTGAAGACATCGAAAAGTTCCGGCTGCAAAAAGGAGACATCCTTTTCAACAGGACGAACAGCCCCGAACTTGTCGGAAAAACGGCTGTCTTCGACGCCGATATAGAGGCAATTTTTGCGGGGTATATTATTCGGATTCAGCCTATTTCGGCCATCAATCCATATTTTCTTTCTTATTGCCTCAATTCGCCATTTGCGAAGGACTACAACCAATCAATCATGGTCGGTAGCGCAAGTCAGGCTAACATCAATGCCGAAAAGCTTGGTGACTTTCTAGTCCCTGTCCCATCTATGGAAGAACAAGTCGCTATTATTAGACTTATCGAGGGTATAATTACCCTTGCTGATAATACAGCATTAAGTCATAGCGCTGCTATACATGATGTTGAACAACTAAACCGCTCGTTATTAAATCAGGCCTTTGACTTTTCAAATAAAAAGACCGAATTCGATAATGGTGGTGAGGGATTTAATAAAGTTCTAGAATCACTGGCTGAAGATAAAATAGGATTGGAAGCAACTGCCAAAAAGAATAACATTAAAATACGAGCTCGAAACAAATCATTTAAATTAATCATGAAGGATAAACGCTCCATCATAGATTTACTTCGGGAATCCCCAGATGGGGCGCTGACCGTTGAAGAAGCTTGGCAGCAATCGGAATATTATGAGCATTGGGAAACGGATGGCTACGAAAATTTCTTCAGAGAAATTGAAGGTAAAAAGACTGAAATAAAAATAAGTAGGTCTGATGATGAATCAGTAATTACCTTAAAATTGATTGAAAATGAAAATTAAGCGCATTCATATCAGCGGATACAAAAACTTAAACAACTTTGATTCTACTTTCACTGAGGAGAAAACGGTCATTATAGGCCAAAATGCAACCGGAAAATCAAATTTCATTGAAGCAATCGTCATCATTTTCAAAAATATTGATTATAATTTAGAGCCGGAATTCGATTTCTGTATTTACTATGAAATAAAGGGCAAGAATATAGTAATTAAAGGCCATTTGAATGATAGTACATCCCAAAGATACTCAGCTTGGGAAATAGAACCAGCAGGTTTTATTTCCGATGATTCTGATGATATAGCAGATAAAATTTTCTCCAATCCGAATGCAAGAGGTACGTTGCCTTTGAGCACACTGAGAGGCGATAAAGACAAGTATCTGCCTAAGCATGTTTTTACTTACTATTCCGGCTTGGGCAACAGCAATAGGCTTGAGGAGATATTGCACAAACCCAGTAAAGAGTTTGCCCTGTCATTGGTGAACAGTGACGATGACCGAGAGCTAGGAGATAGAAGGTTTTTTTATGTCCAACTGCATCACAGTCATTTCGTCCTGCTCTCTTTTTACGCGTTCAATTTAGAACAAGATATTTACGATTTTTTAAAATCAAATTTAAATATCGAGAATCTCGAAACAATTCTCTTTATACTAAAAAGGCCTAGCTGGAGAAGAACTAAAGGCGGCGACCCTAAATTCTGGGGCAGTAAAGGGATAGTAAAGAGCTTCCTAAATGATTTGTATAAAATTTCTACTGCTCCTCTAAGAGACTCAAGGCCTCACAGAGTAGACCTGTGGCGTGAAACCCGTGAGGATAGAATGATTTTATACATTTCAGATATTGAAAAAATCAAAGAGTTAGTCAGCACCAAGAAATGGGATAACATCAAGTTCTTTAATATACTCGAGAGTATAAATGCGTCTGATTTGTACAGAGAGGTACGGATTAGAATCAGAAAGAATTATGCGGGAAACATCACATTTAAAGACCTGAGCGAGGGAGAGCAGCAGCTACTGACAGTTTTAGGCCTAATGCGCTTTACACAGTATGATGAAAGTCTCTATTTATTAGACGAACCGGATACCCATCTTAATCCGCTTTGGAGGTGGCAGTACATGGAATTTATTTCCAAGGTTGCGCTTAAACATAGTACTAGCCAAGTGATTATGACGTCTCACGACCCATTCACCATAGGCAGCTTATGTAAGGAAGAAGTACGTATTTTCAAAGCTGATGAGGAAGGCAGAACGGTTTCGCTGATTCCAACGAGGCACCCTAGAGGTATGGGCGTAGGAGGAATATTAACAGAAATATTCCACTTGCCTACAACTTTGGATATTCCAACCCAGGAAGAAATAGATGAGGAACGCACCCTCCGCAGCAAAGAGTATTTTGGAGAACCACTTAATAATACTGACAAAGCTAGGCTTACTGAGCTAAAGCATATCTTGGATAAGATAGGCTATAATAGTGTCTATAAAGACCCGTTATTTCAAAAGTTTGAAATGACCTTAACCAAAGTTAAGCGTGAAAGAGGGCTCGGGCTTCCAAAAAATCAGGAAGAGATTGAAGAGCAAAATAAATTAGCATTGGACATATTAAATAACCTATTTAAAGGCGAAGAAATATAGTCTAACTATTTACATGAGATACGTAGACCTTAACAGACTTGTCATACCTGCTGGATGGCAGAGTAAGGCAAACAATACTCTTGCTGACCTCCAGATAAAAACACAGGAAGAACGAAGGATATTCTTTAAAAATCTAACCAATCCATTGTGGAAAAGGCCGGATTTTGTACGGGCTATATTGCCATTAGGCAGTACTTTATTTAGAAAATGTTGGTATTCGGAATCTCGAATTACTGACGATATCGATATTGACCACTTTCGCCCTAAGGGAAAGGACGCCAACAAATCTTTTAAAACTCAATTTCAAGAATATCTATCAGAAAATGAGTTTGAACAATTAGAAGAAGAAAGCACTAGAGGTTGGTGGTTTTTGGCTTTTGAGTCAAAAAATTTCAGAGTATGTTCATGCTTTAGAAATCAATCTAGACATGACACAAGTATTGCTTTAGCTAACTTGAAGAATAGAGCTAAAGGCAAATCCGACTTTTTTCCTTTGAAAAAAGGCAGTTCAGTAGCAATAAATGCAGATGGTATAGAAAATGAAATTAATTGCCTGCTCGACCCGTGCAAACTGGGTGATGCAGAATTTATTTCCTTTGACCAGTTCGGGAATGCGTATACTATTTATGATGATTCCACCGAGGAAAGGAAATGGATAAAGTGTCGTGTCTTAACTTCTATTGCTGTCTATCACCTAGATGAGCACGATTTGATTGAGTTTAGAAAAAAGAAGTGGAAATACTGCAAGGACTTCATATATGATAAAATGAAAAAGGCACTATTCGTTGATAAAGACATAGATGAAGTACGGCGGTTAAAACAGGAATTTATAACAGAATTCTTAGATGCTAATCATGAATTTTCTGCAGTAGCTATTGACTGTATTAGATATTATAAAGATGAAGAAAATTGGCTTGAGAGAGTTTTTCCTAAAAACACTCTATCAAAATAATTAACACTTACAAGGATATCTTAGTGCAGAACAACATATTGTCAGAAAAGCTTGCTTTGAAATCCAGTTTGCTGTAGGAGCGAAGCTGTCTATACAGCAAGAGATAAAGCTCATTCAATTATGAGAGCAGCCGCACCGGCACTACTCCGTAGAATTCCCTTACCTCCCAGATGGAGTGAATATCCTTCCGGGCCACGGTGAACGACCCGCCAGCCCCACCAGTAGCGTGAAGCGTCAGGCCGTTGCGGTCAAACAGTTCGTTTTTGAAGATGGCCTTCACCGTCACGGTGTTGTCATCCTATACATCAGGCATGAGCTAGTGGAATGGTCGTGGCGAAAGCCAGCGAGCCGTCGATAACACGAAAGATAAGCTTTTAGGAGTGGACTTTATGTTGCTTTATCTATAACAAACAAAAAACCTCTACAAATTGCAGAAGGGGTTTTAAGTGGTCGCCTTATGAGTACGACAGTATTTGTCCTATAAACTGTCCTACGCATAAAGTAAAAGGTGTTTTATATTCAGGAAACGACCATTTAGGTAACAGAGACGGACTCGAACTATCATTTTATCAGTAACTAAATACGAGTAGCCAGCAAAGTAGGAGCACATACTAATGCTGCCAATGTTGTTCAATGCCATTTTACATCTTGTAAACGAGCATTCGCAGGACGTCAACTGCGCATTTACGTAAAGAGGGTGTTCGTTTAGCAAACGTTACAAACTCTTCGTGACATCTTATAGGCAGGTATTTAGAAAGACTCACAACCCCAACTTCTGAGCCGCATTGTGCTGCTGCACATTATCAAGACGGGTGTAACGGCGAATCATTTCACTCGTCTTGTGCTTAGTCTGATTCATGATTTCGCTGTCATCGGCCCCGTTAAGCTTGGCCACGGTCACAAAGGAGGCCCGCAAGGAATGTGCGGAATACTTTGGCCCCAGGTAACGCTGCACCAGCAGGTTCACGGTTTGGTCGGAAAGCCGATTCGCCGTAATCCGGCTCCCTTTGCGCAGCATGACGAACACCGGCCCTTCAATGCGTTCCAGTTGCTCCAGCCAGGCCCGCAGGGAGCGGATAGGGCACACGGCCGGCTCCGGAGAGTAAAAGATGGCCTTTTCCTCGTAGTCACCCAACTGGTTGGTTTTGCTCTTGCCCAGCGAGACGATGAGGCAGTCGTCGGTAAAGCGCAGGTCCTGTACGTTAAGGGCCGTGAGCTCGGAGCGGCGAAACGCCCCCGTGAAGCCCAGCAGCAACAGTGCCCGGTCGCGCAGGCCGGCGACGGTTTTGGTATCCAGGCCCCGCACCAGCCGCTTGAGCTGGGCCAGCGAAAACGCCGGGGCCTGCTTCTGGCGCACGCCGTGCACGCGCCGCACGCCGTCCATAAAAATCTTGAACTGCTTGTCGTCCGTGGGTGAAGCGACGCCGCGCACGGCGTGGGCCTTGCTGATGGCGGCGTAGTGCCGCTCAATGGTGGCCACTTTCTTGCCGGCTTCGGCTAGACTAGTGACGAAGCCCACGAGCGCATCCACCGAGGCGGGCAAGGCCTCGAAGCCATGGCCGGCGCACCAGGCCCCGAATCGCTTCAAGTCGGCGGCGTACGCGCGCGCCGTATTGGCTGCCCCGGACAGGCCGGCCTCGACGTAGCGGGCGGCCGCGCCGGTGTGGTGGGCGAGGCCGTGACCGACGGCATGCAGGGTGACCGCGTCGGGCTTTTCCATGTGGCGTATATGAACTGTGTTAAAAGTCAAGCCTTGCAGGCCAGAGAAGAAGAAAAATCTGCTTGATAGGGCACACCGGATTTGACAATGGCAAAGGCTTGTTTGAGGAGCTTATTGCACACGGCAATCA
>NZ_VTHL01000019.1:0-106023 GCF_008271285.1 Hymenobacter lutimineralis
CAAACACGATCTGCGCCTCGGTAAACTTCGTCTTTTTCATGGCACGTGTCTCTTGGTTTTAAGGTACGACAAGTGCCTGATTCCTCTACTTTACAGCGGTCCAGTTTGCTGGGAGGAGGTCAACGATGGACACAGTTAGCTTATATGCCAAGGTCTGCCTAGCCGCAGCTATTTCGTAACCGGTTGTGCGGGTAAGTGCGTATGTTGCTAGCTTTAAAACAGGTTTCTTCTCCATGGCCGACATCAACATTCAACGCAAAAAGTCTTCTCCCAGCCCCTGGCTGCTCATCTTGCTCGTGCTGCTCGTAATTGGGGGAGCCGCTTACTTTCTGCTTCGCCACGATGCTGGCTCCTCGGCTCCGGTTTCTACTCCTGCCGCCAGTCCGGAAACTCCCCTGCCGGATAGCACCACCGGCGCCGAGACGGGCCCCCACCCCGATGCTAACGCGGCCGTAGCCGATATGAGTACGCACACTGAAGTCGTAGCAACGCCCGAAGAGCTGGCGGCTTTTGCTGCCTCCGATGCTGCCACTCCCGATTATGGCCGGCGCGGGCTCCAAATACTAAGTGCCACCTTAAGCGGTCTGGCTGATCGGGCCGACTTCCGGGACGCCGCCATCAGCACCCGGCGTGATGATCTGACCAGTGCTACCAGCCGATTGGAGGAAGAGGGTGCCAGCTTGCGTCCGGGCTTCACTGCCGCTACGTTGCTGCTGCAGACTATGCAGCAGAAGGGCTACCCGGAGCTCGAAGCCGACGTAAACCAGCTCACGGCGCAGGCCGATGCCCTGACCGGGCGGGTGGCTACTGCCCAGGACCAAGCGGCGCTGCAAGCCTACCTGAAACAGGCTGCCCGCCTTGTAAAGGCCCTAAGTGAGCCGCCAACCCGATAATGAACCTGCTTTATTGCCTTTGCCCTTCCTGCTATGGAACCTATAACTGACCCCATTCCCTCGGCCCAGGGCATGCACCTGCGCCGCCTGCGCGACCTCACCGAATTTGAAGTAGCGGATGGCAATCCGGACGTGCGCGGCTGGGCCGTACGGGGTGCTGATGGCCGGCAGTTTGGACAAGTGTATGAGCTAATAGTGGATGCCGATGCCCTGAAAGTGCGCTACCTCGATGTAGAGTTGGATGAAAACCTGCGCATCAACGAGCGGGACCGGCACATCCTACTGCCTATTGGCGCGGCCGCCCTCGATGACGACGGCGACAACGTATTCGTGCCTTCCCTGACGGCGCAGTCAGTGCTGGACTACCCGCCCTACGTCGAAATTCAGATCACGCGCGAGTACGAACAAGCCATGCTGCGGGCTCTCAACCTGCAGCTTCCCGAAGGCCAGCAAAGCTTCTACGACCAGCCCAGCTACGACGACTCGCAGTTTTATCAGCGGCGTCGCCTGAACTAAAAAAACACCGCCGGGCCAATCTATTATAGACGGACCCGGCGGTGTTTTTGTGGGATAATGGCTTTAGTTGCGCCGAATCATGTCGGCTACGCCGCGTACCCACTGTGGGTGCGAGTTCAATGAGGGAACCAACTGCCAGTGCTTGCCACCAGCTTCTTCGAACATCTCCTTAAATTCTTCCCCGACCTCAATGGTCGTTTCCAGGCAGTCGGCCACGAAAGCAGGGGAGAAGGCCAGCACATTGTGGATGCCCTTGGCCGGGAATTCCTTGATTACCTCATCGGTGTAAGGCTGTAGCCAAGGGTCACGCAGGCGGCTTTGCAGGCGGCTCTGAAAGGTAGTGGTGTACTGATCCGGCTTGAGGCCCAGCGCCTTGCCCAGCTGGCGCGACGTCTCGAAGCACTGAGCCCGGTAGCAGTAGCGGTTGTTCTTGTTGTAGCTGGCGCAGCAGCTGCCCAGCTTACAGTAGCTCTTGTGGCTGCCTTTCAGCACGTGGCGCTCCGGGATTCCGTGGTAGCTAAACACCACATGGTCGTAGGCGTGCTTGGCCATTTCGGCCTTGCCCAAAGTGGCAAACGTGCCGATGAAAGCGGGGTCTTCTACGAAGGTGCTGATAAAGGAAATCGTGGGCACTATCCACCATTTGCTTACTATCTCCATCACCTTTTCCTGCACGGAGCCCGTGCTGGCTGCCGCGTACTGCGGGAACAGCGGTAATACGATAATTCGGTCTACGGCCGCGTCGCGTAGTTGCTCCAGGGCACTTTCAATGCTGGGGTTCTGGTAGCGCATCCCAAAGGCCACCAAGTAGTCCTGGCCGAGCTCCTCCTGCACCAGCTTCTGCAGATCCAGGCCGTGGTAAAGCAGGGGAGAGCCACGGTCAGTCCAGAGCTGCTGGTAGATTTTGGCCGACTTGGGGGCGCGCAACGGCACTACCAAGCCCCGGAACAATGGGTACCGAATGGCCGCCGGCATATCAATCACGCGGGCGTCTGTTAGAAATTCGTTGAGGTAGCGCCGCACATCCGGCGTACGGGGGGAGTCGGGCGTGCCTAAATTAACGAGCAGTACACCGGTGCGGCCTTGGGAAGCTGAAGAGGGCATTGTATAGGGCTGTTAGCTGTTGGCTGATAGCGGCTAGCCTTTTGCGGGGCGGGTCGCAGCTGGCCACAAGCCAGTGGGTAAGAACTAGGCGTTAAACCGAAAAGCAAACGGTTTGTCTCTGTTTGAACCGCAAAAGAAGCTAATAGCTGGTAGCTAACAGCTAACGGCTTAAAATAACCGTACCTTTGCAGACTTATTTCGAAAACACTGTGAATTCCGAACCTACTCCGCACCGCGCTGGCTTTGTGAGCATTATCGGCAAGCCCAACGTAGGCAAGTCGACGCTAATGAACGCCCTCATGGGTGAACGGCTCAGCATCGTCACCAGCAAAGCCCAAACCACGCGCCACCGGATTCTGGGCATTCTCAACGGCGACGACTTTCAATTGGTGTATTCTGATACGCCGGGCATCATTCAGCCTAAGTATGAGCTGCACAACGCCATGATGTCGTTTGTGTACTCTTCGCTGGAAGATGCCGACGTTATTTTGTTCGTGACGGACATCTACGAGAAGCACGACGAAGAGCCGGTGGTAGAACGCCTGCGCAAAATGGTGAATACGCCCATTCTGCTGCTGGTCAATAAAATTGACCAGGCCGATCAGGCCGAGGTAGAAGCCAAAGTGGACTACTGGCGCGAGCAGCTACCCAATGCCGCCCGCGTGCTGCCAATTTCGGCCCTGGAGAAGTTTGGCACCGGTGAACTGCTGGATCTGATATTGGGTTACCTACCCGTTCATCCGGCCTACTACCCCAAGGATGAGCTGACGGACAAGCCGGAGCGCTTCTTTGCGGCTGAAATGATCCGGGAAAAAATCTTTAAGCTCTACAAGAAGGAAGTGCCTTACAGCTGTGAGGTCGAGATTGAAGAGTTCAAGGAAGAGGAAGATATCATTCGGATGCGGTCCATCATCTACGTGGAGCGCGCCAGTCAGAAAGGCATCATCATCGGCCAGCAAGGCGCCGCCCTTAAAAAAGTAGGTACCTGGGCCCGGGAAGAAATGGAGAAGTTCTTTCTGAAAAAGGTGTTCCTCGAAATCCACGTGAAAGTTAACGAGAACTGGCGTACCGATCCTAAGGCGCTTACCCGCTTTGGGTACAACCAATAGCAGCGGTGAGATTTTAGCACGAAGAGCTTAGAATTTTCAAGGACAATGATACTGAACAGTCTAAGCTCCCATAGCTAGCTTCTCAGCTCTAAGAATCCGACCTCACATTCACTTAACTACTCCGGGCACTGCCGAAACTGGTCGGGCCGGCGGCTGGAGTCAGACAACATGAAGAATACTATTGCCATTGTGGGCCGCCCAAATGTGGGTAAGTCCACGCTGTTCAACCGGTTGGTAGGTCAGCGCAAGGCCATCATGGACAACGAATCGGGCGTGACGCGCGACCGGCACTACGGCTACGGCGAGTGGACGGGCAAGTACTACACCGTGATTGACACGGGCGGCTACGTGCACAACTCGGAAGACATTTTCGAAGGCGAAATCAACAAGCAAGTAAAGCTGGCCATCGAAGAAGCTGACGTCGTCCTGTTTATGGTGGATGTAGACTCCGGCCTGCACCACCTCGACGAAGAGTTTGCCAACGTGCTGCGCCGCTACCAGGGCAAAAAGCCCATGTACATGGTAGCCAACAAGGCCGATACCAACGCCCGCGCCCACGCCGCCGGCGAGTTCTATGCCCTGGGTATTGGCGACGGTGAAATTTTCCCCATCAGCTCGCAAAGCGGCTCCGGTACCGGCGACCTGCTCGACGCCGTGGTGAGCCACTTCGAGGAAGAAGGCGTGGAAGAGCCCGACGCGGGCGTACCCAAAATTGCTATTGTGGGCCGCCCTAACGTAGGTAAATCGTCGTTTGTGAACCTGCTGCTGGGAACTGAGCGCAGCATCGTAACGGATATTGCCGGCACCACCCGCGACTCTATCCAAGCGCGCTACAACGCCTTCGGGCAGGAGTTTATCCTGGTCGATACGGCCGGCCTGCGCCGCAAAACCAAGGTGCACGAAGACATTGAGTTCTACTCCGTGCTGCGTTCCATCCGGGCGCTGGAAGAATCGGACGTGTGCATCGTGATGCTCGACGCCACCCGCGGCATCGAGGCCCAGGACATGAACATCATTGGCCTGGCCGACAAGAACCGCAAAGGCATCGTGATTCTGGTGAACAAGTGGGACCTGATTGAGGATAAGGAAACCAACACGGCCAAGGAATTCGAGGATAAAATCCGCGAGAAAATTGCGCCTATCAGCTATCCTCCCATCATTTTCGTGTCGGTACTCAACAAGCAGCGCGTACACAAGGCTATTGAAACGGCCGTGAAAGTGTACGAGAGCAAGCGCCGCAAAATTCCGACTTCGGAGCTGAATGAGGTGATGCTGAAGGAAATTGAGAAGTATCCGCCGCCTATTCAGAAAGGCAAGCTGGTGCGCATCAAGTACGTGACGCAACTGCCCACGCACAACCCGGTGTTTGCCTTTTTCTGCAACCTGCCCCAGTACGTGAAGGAAAGCTACACCCGTTACCTCGAAAACCGCCTGCGCGAGCATTTCGATTTCACGGGCGTACCCATCGGCATTGTGTTCCGGAAAAAATAATTTCCCGGGTTGGGTTACCTTCTATTGAGGTCGGTATAAAGCCCTGTATTTCATCAGAACTTCAGGGAAGGCTGATAAGTGCAACTTCAACTTCGACATTCATTTTAACCCAACCCCCACAATGAAAAAGGTTCTGTTCCTCGCTCTGGCTGCTGCTTCGTTCACCTTCGCTTCGTGCGACAGCAAAACTGAAAACAACCAGGAAGCTGCTGCTGAGCAAGTAGAAGAAGGTGCTGAAGCTAAGGCTGACGCTATGGAAGAAGCCGGTGCTTCGGACGCCGCTGCTGACTCGGTAGAAGCCAATGGCGAAGCCAAGGCTGACGCTATGGAAAACGCTGCTGACGCAACCGACGCTAAGTAGTTGGATGCGCCTTCCGGCGCACAATAAAAAAGGCCGCCTCTGCAAAGAGGCGGCCTTTTTTATTGTGGTGAATTCTTAAAGCAGTGCATCAGCGCAACCCGCTACGCTGAACGAAATCGTGAGGCTCCCTTCTTCACGGGAAAGGGAACCGAGGAGGAAGCCCGCAAAGGCGCTACCCCAGCCGGCGGCGTAGTAGCCCATCTACTACTTCGAACAGCTTGCGCGGGGCGTACGTGCGCCAGGGCAGTTCATCCAGCTGGCCCCCAAAATTTACGTAATTATCGATGTTAAACTGGTGCATTTCGCGCACCACGTGCTCCTGGAAGTTCACGCCGGCAATCCAGCCTTCTTCCACATCCTCAAACCATTCTTCGTAGTAGGAGTCGTCGGAGCCGTGAAAGTTGAACACGTTTTCGCCGATAAGCACAAATTTGCGGATGCCCTCGTGCGTCATCAAATCAATGATGTTGCGCTTGAGGTGCATCACGTCGTTTTCGATGGCGTCGTTCCACTCGCCGATGAACTCAATGATGGCGCTGCCCAGGTCATAATCCACGAACAGGATTTTCAGGTACAGCGTCTCCGAGTCGAGGCTGTCCCACTGCGGATGGATGTAGTAACCATAAATGGTATTGGTATAGGCATCCAGGCTGTTCTCGGCTTCGAAAAGCGGAGAGCGGGGGTCTTCCGACGCGGAGTACTGATCCAGCCAGGCGTAGTGCGGTTCAATGGTGTGCATAAGGGAAAGGAAAATCACCCGCCTGCGCTTGCGCTGGGAGGCGTTGAGCCAGTTTTGTTTTCCTTCCTAACTGCGAAAAAAGCCCCGGGGTTTCCCAACCACTGTAATTGGGCGGGGTACGAAAGCGCCCAGGTGGCCTAGCTGGAATTCGGCCTCGGTTTACTACCCGCAGAGCTAATGCTAGCTAGTTTACAACGCCAGCTCCTGTCTCGCCGGGTAGGCTGTTTCGCCCCGTCAGGGCGGCTCGCACCGAGCCGTATTGCTGTAGCAAGGCGGCTGCCTCGGGTTGCGCTATGCCCAGCTCATCCATCAGCATCCGTTCTCCCCGGTCAACCAGCTTGGCGTTGGAAAGCTGCATATCCACCATTTTATTGCCTTTCACTTTGCCTAGGCGGATGAAGGTGGCCGTAGTGAGCATGTTAAGAGCCAGCTTCTGCGCCGTGCCGGCTTTCAGGCGCGTGCTGCCCGTCACAAACTCCGGCCCCGTCACGATTTCAACTGGGAATTCAGCTGCTGCGGCCACCGCTGAGCCCGCATTGCACACGATGCAGCCGGTAGCCAGGCCATGCCGCCGGGCCTGCTCCAGGCCCCCAATTACGTAAGGCGTTCGGCCCGAAGCTGCAATACCCACCACAATGTCTTTATCCGTAATAGCATACGCCAGCAGATCCTGCCAGGCTTGAGCTGCGTCGTCTTCGGCGTTTTCCACGGCTTTACGAATGGCTGTATCTCCGCCGGCAATTAGGCCGATTACCAGGCCGTGGGGCACGCCAAACGTAGGCGGGCACTCCGAAGCATCCAGAATGCCCAGCCGCCCGCTGGTGCCCGCTCCGATGTAGAACAAGCGCCCTCCGCGCTGTAACCGGTCCACCGTAGCCTCAACCAGGGCTTCCAGCTGCGGCAAGGCTTTGGCTACGGCCTGCGGCACCGTGGCATCCACGCTGTTGATGCCGGCCAGCAGTTCACGGGTAGAGAGGGTTTCGAGGTTATTAAAATCGGAAGGGCTTTCGGTTGTGTTCACGGCAAATCAGGAAGCTTGGGGCGGCAAGGGCAACAACTGGCCAATAATTGGAAATCGGTCGAAAACGTTGGGCGTGTGCGGGGCATCTTTGTCCAGCTCCTTGGTAAGGTCCTGGCCGGCCCAGTGCTCGTAGTGGTTACCGCGTCGCCACAGCCGGGACCGGGTTACGTCGTAGATCAGACCACGGTAGCTCACCCAGATTTCGTCCCGATCCTGGCCATTACGCAAGGCCAGCTGGCTTCTGGTGTAAGTTGCTAGTTGCGGGTTGCAGGTTGCTGGTTCAGACAGGGGCGTAGAAGGCAAAATAATTGCCTCAGCGGCGTCCGCGTCTACAGAAGAGGTACGCTTTTCCGCTTCCGCAGAAGACTCATCAGGCGAAACAGGCTCTGGCATACACATCAACTTGAAACTAAAATCCAGCAGTTCACCCCAGCAAGGCTTGAGTAAGAATCCAGCGGTTAGGTAAATCACCCTGGGAGGCGTGGAGGTAATCCTGGTAGCTGCAGGGCACAATGCGCTTCACGGAGCTGTCGGCCAGGCTTTCCACCTCCAGCCACCACTTCTCAGTGCGGCGGGCCTTGTAGAATACCAGCTTGGCCGGAGTGCCCGGCAGGCCAATGGCGTAGCGCATAAACCGTCGGCTCTGGAAGTCGGTTTCGCCCAGGCGGTGGTAGAAGCCTTCAATAAAGTACCAGAGCATAGTGGCTGCGGCAAAGGCCGCTAGGCCATGCTCATCCTGGTCGGGACGGTAGCCGTAGAGGCCGAAGGAGCTCAGCTGGTCGTTATGGCCGGCGTACCAGCACAGTTGGGAGGCCTCTTCGCCCGTCAGCCCATACGGACTGGGTGGGGTGTAGCCCGGGAAATCGGGCCAGCGCAAGGCCGATAAATCGAAGCTGAGCATATCCGCCTGCCGGATGAGGGGCTCGGCTTGGCGCACATCGGCGTGGACTTCGCCCAGACGCAGGGTTTCAAAGTGCAGTTTTTCGAGCGTGGCCAGCACCCCGGGCGGCACCAGGTACTGCTGGTGCCCGATCTGACTAAAGCAGAACAGGAAATTGGGCTCGTGCATTAGAATGCGCCGCAGGTGCGTATCCTCGGGCCGGGCTCCGTCGTGCTCCGCCATGTCTACCCGGGCGTCAATCGTCACGTGGCTCACGGGGCGCTCCAGCGTTTCGTACGCCAAGAACTGCCCATAGTCGAGGTCCTGGGAGCCGCCCAGTAGCAACGGGATAGTCTGATTTTCCAGCAGGGCCGCCACAATTTCGCGCAGACGCAGGTAGGTGTCTTCCAGCGTGAGGCCGGGGCGCAGGTTGCCCAGATCTACTAGTCGAACCGGCCCGGTACCCTTCTGCAACTGGTAAAACCGCTCCCGCACGCGGTTGGCGCTGTGGCCCTGCGGGGCACCGGCAGCGCTGCCCCGCCATTCATCCAGCCCTATCAGGGCCAGATCGGCGGCGCGCCAGTCCGGAAACGTGTCGATGAAGCGCGTGGCATACGCCCCCAGCGTGGTGGGAACGGGTGCGGCACCTACCGGGTCTTCGGGCAATGGATCAAAAAAGATAGCAAGATTCATCGGACGCAGACAGAGCGGACTCGGGCAAAGCTACGTAAAAGCCGGGCATGGCCCTAGCTGCCGCCCCGGCCATTATGTGCCGGTAAACTGGTTAACCAACGAAAAAAGTAGTTATTTAAGCTGCGGTTCAGGTTGCCCGGCTCCACGCCGGCCCAAAACTGCTGTCCTGCTTCCTTGCATCTTCCCACCAGTGCCTTCCCTTCTTCATGGACATTCGCCGTACCTTCGACATCCTGCCCCACCTGCAGCAGAAGTACAACAAACCCGACTGCTTTGCCGTCAAAATCAGCGGCCGTTATACCCCCATTAGCACCGATACGGTTGTCGAGAAAGTAAACCAAGTGAGCCTGGGGCTGCGCAGCCTCGGCATTGGTAAAGACGACAAAGTAGCCATTATCTCCATGAACCGCCCCGAGTGGATGTTCGCGGATTTTGGTATTGCCCAATTGGGCGCCACGAGTGTACCCATGTACCCCAGCATCACCGTTGAGGACTACAAGTACATCTTCGCCGATGCCGGCGTGAAGGCAATTTTCGTTTCCGATAAGAAGCTGCTGGAAAAGGTACAGGAGGCCACCCAGGGCCTGAATATCCCGGCCGGCAATATTTTTACCTTCGACAAGATTGAGGGAGCCCGCCACTTCGACGAACTGCTGGAGCTGGGCAAAAAAGGCGTTGCCGCCGACCTGGAGCCGGTGAAAGCCGCCGTCCAGCCCGACGACCTGCTCACGCTCATCTACACCTCGGGCACCACCGGTCAGCCCAAAGGCGTGATGCTGACGCACAACAACCTGCTCAGCAACTGCCGCAACTCTCAACGGTTTGTACCCGTCACGCAAAACGACAAAGCCCTGAGCTTCCTGCCGCTCTGCCACATCTTTGAGCGGATGGTCACGCACCTCTACCTCATCAACGGCGTGAGCATCTACTACGCCGAGAGCATGGAAACCATTGCCGATAACTTGCGCGAGGTGAAGCCCGAAATCTTTACTACCGTGCCGCGCCTCCTGGAAAAGGTGTACGACAAGATTGTCGCCAAGGGCCACGAGCAAACGGGTGTCAAGAAAAGCCTGTTTTTCTGGGCGCTTGACCTGGGCCTCAAATACGACAACCAGAAAGACCACGGTTTTCTGTACAACACGCAGCTGGCCCTGGCCAATAAGCTTATCTTCAGCAAGTGGCGCGAAGCTCTGGGCGGTAACCTGCGCTGCATAGTGAGCGGTGGCGGCGCCCTGCAGCCCCGCTTGGCCCGCGTGTTCTGGGCCGGCGGCATCCGGGTAATGGAAGGCTACGGCCTCACTGAGACGTCGCCCGTTATTGCCGTGGGGGGCTATGAGCCCGAAAACAATATGATTGGCACCGTGGGTCCCATCATCGACAACACCGAAGTGAAAATTGCCGCCGACGGGGAGATTCTGACCAAGTCGGAATCCGTGATGAAAGGCTACTACAATAAGCCCGAACTCACCGCCAAGGAATTCGACGCTGAGGGCTGGTTCCACACCGGCGACATTGGGGAAATCGTGGACGGCAAATTCCTGAAAATCACCGACCGCAAAAAGGAGATGTTCAAGACCTCGGGCGGCAAATACATTGCCCCGCAGGTGATAGAAGGCAAATTGAAAGAGTCGCCCCTGGTGGAGCAGTGCATGGTGGTGGGCGACGGGCAGAAATTTCCTTCGGCTTTGGTTATTCCTTCCTTCGATGACCTGAAGGGCTGGTGCAAGCGCCATGATGTGGACTGCAACTGCTCCAACGAAGAGTTAGTGAAGAACGAGAAGGTGGTGAAGATGTATGAGGAGCTGGTGCAGAAGTACAACCAAGGCTTCGCCCAGTGGGAGCAGGTCAAGAAAATTGCCCTGCTACCCCAGCTTTGGACCGTAGAGACCGGCGAAATGACGCCCACCATGAAGGTGAAGCGCAAGGCCATCAGCGAAAACAACAAGCAGATCATCGAAAGCCTTTACCAGCAAGACGCAAAACGCTAAATTATAATGCTCACCATCAGCCTCGCCGTCGAACAAGCGGTGAGGCTGATGGCTTAAGCCACCGGGGCACATCCAGGGTTTCTCACCTATGGCGTCATGACGCGGCTATGGCGTAAATCGAACTGAGAATCAGGTGCGAACCAGTAGGTAGAAAATGAGCCTCTAAGATTAGGCTCATTTTTTTGCGTAACTTAGTATGCAAGCATAACATATTTTTGTATGTTTACCGGACTTGCCGTACTGCCCTATGACACCTGAGGAAACCGTTGATTATAACATTAAAGTTGCCTGGCACGCCATTTCGCGTATGTACAATACGCAGGCTGCCAAGCACGATATCACCACGAGCATCGGCTTCGTGCTGCTGAACATCGACCAGGAAAACGGCACGCCCGCTACCAAAATAGCGCCGTTGCTGGGCCTCGAAACCCGCTCCCTCACGCGCATTCTGCGCTCGATGGAAGAAAAGGGCCTCATCTATAAACAGGCCGACACCCAGGACAAACGCTCGGTGCGCATCTTCCTGACCGAGGAAGGCCTGCGCGGCAAGGAAATTTCCCGTCAGACGGTACGCCACTTCAACCTGAAGGTACGCGAGAAAATCCCGCAGAGCGAGCTGAACGTGTTCTTTAAGGTAGTAGCCCAGATTACGGGCATGATCGAAGGCAAAACGCTCTACGACGACTTCAAACTGAAACCCCTGCGCTCCGAGTCGCCGGCCTAGCCGAGCGGTTAGCTATTGGCCCTTGGCTGATAGCTTTCTTGTTTTCCACCGGTATTGCCCGTGGAAACGTAGAAGCAACAACTCGGCATGACGAGTACTTTCAACCAGGCGCTGGCGGCTTGTAGCTGACAGCCTGGAGCTTACATAACACTTATTTCTTCCCACCTCATTCCTCCCCACGAATGAACCGTACCATCAAAAAAGTAGCCGTTTTGGGCTCCGGGGTGATGGGCTCGCGCATTGCGTGCCACTTCGCCAACATCGGTGTGCAGGTGCTGCTGCTCGACATTGCGCCCAAGGAGCTGCTGCCCGCTGAAGAGGCCAAAGGCCTGAAGCTGGACAACCCGGCCGTGAAGAACCGCATCGTGAACAGCTCGCTGCAGGCGGCCGTGGCGGCCAACCCCTCGCCGCTGTACCGTAAGCAGGACGTGAGCCGCATCAAGACCGGCAACTTCGACGACAACCTCAAGGACATTGCCGGCTGCGACTGGACGATTGAGGTGGTAGTGGAACGTCTCGATATCAAAAAGAGCCTGTTTGAGCGCGTGGAGCAGTACCGCAAGCCCGGTACGCTCATCACCTCGAACACTTCGGGCATCCCGATTCATATGATGACGGAAGGCCGTTCTGACGACTTCCGCAAGCACTTCTGCGGTACGCACTT
Organism: Hymenobacter lutimineralis; assembly: GCF_008271285.1. NCBI lineage: Bacteria > Pseudomonadati > Bacteroidota > Cytophagia > Cytophagales > Hymenobacteraceae > Hymenobacter > Hymenobacter lutimineralis. The sequence continues at coordinate 12,184 of NZ_VTHL01000019.1, forward strand.
CTTCAACCCGCCCCGCTACCTGAAGCTGCTCGAAATCATCCCGACGCCGGAAACCGACAAGTCGGTGGTGGATTTCCTGATGCACTACGGCGACCTGTACCTGGGCAAAACCACGGTACTGGCCAAGGATACCCCAGCCTTCATTGCCAACCGCGTGGGCGTTTTCGCCATTATGGACGTGGTACAGGTGATGAGCGAGTTGGGCCTGACGGTGGAGGAAGTGGACAAGCTGACCGGGCCGGTTATCGGCCACGCCAAGTCGGCCACGTTCCGCACGTCCGACGTGGTGGGTCTGGATACGATGATCAACGTGGCCAACGGCCTCGCCCAGAACCTGCCCAACGACGAAGCCAAGCACGTGTTCCAGCTGCCCGACTTCATCAAGAAGATGGCCGAGAACAAGTGGCTGGGCGACAAAACCGCCCAGGGCTTCTACAAGAAAGTGAAGGGCGCCGGCGGTAAGTCGGAAATTCAGGCCCTCGACCTGAACACGCTGGAATACAAGCCCAGCGCCAAGGTGAAGTTTGCCACTCTGGAAGCCTCCAAGCCAATTGAAAAGCTGGCGGACCGCTTCAAGGTGCTGGCCGCCGGCAAAGACAAGGCCGGGGACTTCTACCGCAAGACCTTCGCGGGCCTGTTTGCCTATGTAAGCAACCGGATTCCGGAAATCACCGACTCGCTCTACAAGATTGATGACGCCCTGCGCGCCGGCTTCGGCTGGGATCTGGGCCCCTTCGAAACCTGGGATGCCCTGGGCGTGCAGAAGGGCCTAGAGCTGGCTAAGGCCGAAGGCAAAACTGTGGCGCCGTGGGTAGAGGAAATGGTAGCCGCCGGCCACACCACCTTCTACAAAGTGAGCGAAGCGGGCGTGAAGCAGTTCTACGACATAGAGTCGAAGAGCTACCAGGCCATTCCGGGCATGGAGAACTTCATCATTCTGGATAACCTGCGCGCCACGGGCAAAGTGCTGTGGAAAAACGCTGGGGCCTCAGTGCTCGACATGGGCGACGGTATCCTGAACGTGGAGTTCCACTCGAAGATGAACGCGCTGGGTTCCGACGTCATCCAGGTTTTGCTGAAAGGCGTGGAGCTGGCCGAAAAGGACTTCCGCGGCCTCGTGGTGGGCAACGACGCACCGAACTTCTCGGCTGGCGCCAACCTGGGCCTCGTGTACATGTTTGCGCTGGACCAGGAGTATGACGAGCTGAACCTGATGATTGCCCAGTTCCAGCAGGCCATGATGCGGATGCGCTACAGCAGCATTCCGGTGGTGGGCGCACCCCACGGCCTGGCCCTGGGCGGCGGCTGCGAGCTGAACCTGCACTGCGACCGGGTGGTAGCGGCAGCTGAAACCTACATGGGCCTCGTGGAATTCGGTGTAGGCCTGATTCCGGGCGGCGGCGGCACCAAGGAAATGACTTTGCGCACCGCCCTCAAGTACGAGGAAGGCGAGCCGGAGTACAACCTGCTGCGCAACGCCTTCATGACGGTGAGCACCGCCAAAGTATCCACCTCGGCCCACGAAGCCTTCGACCTGGGCTTCCTGCGCCGCGGCGACGAAGTGGTGGTGAACTCCAACCGCGTACTGGCCCAGGCCAAAGCCGCCGCCATTGAGCTGGCCGAAGACGGCTACACCCAGCCGGTGCAGAAAACCAACATCAAGGTGCAGGGCAAAGGCGCCCTGGGCATGTTCCTGACCGGCGTGCACGCCATGAAGGAAGGCCGCTACATCTCCGACCACGACGTGAAGATTGCCAACAAGCTGGCCTACATCATGTGCGGCGGCGACCTGAGCAGCCCCACCGAAGTATCGGAGCAGTACCTGCTGGACCTGGAGCGCGAAGCATTCCTCAGCCTCACCGGCGAGCGGAAAACGCTGGAGCGGATTCAGTCGATTCTGACTACCGGCAAACCGCTTCGTAATTAGAACTGAGAATTGAGAGCTTAGAACCTAGAGTTGTTCTGTATGGTAAGTCGGCATCGTTTTCGGGATTTAAAAATCTGGCAGAAGGCGATGCTGATTACCAAGCTCACTTACCAATGCTGCGCGCTGTTTCCGCCTGACGAACGGTTCGGGCTAACCTCGCAGATGCGCCGAGCCGCCGTTTCTATCCCTTCAAACATTGCCGAAGGAGCAGGGCGTGGTTCAGCAAAGGATTTCGGGCAGTTTCTTTCAATTGCCACCGGTTCAGCTTACGAGTTGGAAACCCAGTTTCTGCTGGCGGCTGAGTTCGGCTACATTGACGAACCCCGATTACAAGCTGTTGTAAGTGAGTTGGTAGAACTTCAAAAGATGCTCTACGGCTTTCAAAAAAGTCTTCAATCTGAGAACTAACCACCAGAGTCTAAGCTCTAAGTTCTCACCTCTAACTTCTACTAACATGAACGCATATATCGTAGCCGGTTACCGTACGGCCGTTGGCAAGGCCAACCGCGGCGGTTTCCGCTTCACCCGCCCCGATGACCTCGCCGCCGACGTCATTAAGCACCTGGTGGCCTCGGTGCCCGCCCTTGATCCTACCCGCATCGACGATGTAATTGTGGGCAACGCCGTACCGGAGGCCGAGCAGGGCTTGCAGATGGGCCGCCTGATTTCGCTGCTGGCTTTGCCGATGAACGTGTCGGGCCTCATCGTGAACCGCTACTGCGGTTCCGGCGTGGAAACCATTGCCATGGCCGCCGGTAAAATTGCCGCCGGTATGGCCGACTGCATCGTGGCCGGTGGTACCGAAAGCATGAGCTTGGTACCTACCGTGGGCTGGAAAACCGTGCCCAATTACAAGCTGGCCCAGCAGCACCCTGACTACTACCTCGGCATGGGCCTCACCGCCGAAGCCGTAGCCCAGGATTATGGCATCACCCGCGAAGACCAGGACCAGTTTGCCTACAACTCGCACCAGAAGGCCATCAAAGCCATTCAGGAAGGCAAGTTCAAGGACCAGATTGTGCCCGTAACCGTGGAGGAAACCTACCTCGACCAGGCCACCGGTAAAAAGAAAAACCGCTCGTTCGTAGTGGACACCGACGAAGGCCCCCGCGCCGATACGTCGATGGAGGCGCTGGGCAAGCTGCGCCCCGTGTTTGCCGCCAACGGCTCGGTAACGGCCGGTAACTCGTCCCAGACGTCCGACGGTGCCGCTTTCGTCATTGTGATGTCGGAGCGCATGGTGAAGGAGCTGAACCTGGAGCCGATTGCCCGCATGGTGACCTACGCCACTGAAGGCATCGACCCGCGCATCATGGGCATGGGCCCCATCAAGGCCGTGCCGAAGGCGCTGCGCCAAGCCGGCATGAAGCTCCAAGACATCGACCTGTTCGAGCTGAACGAAGCCTTCGCCTCCCAGAGCCTCGCCGTCATGCGCGAGCTGGACATGGACCAGAGCAAAGTGAACGTGAACGGCGGCGCCATTGCCCTCGGCCACCCGCTGGGCTGCTCCGGTGCCAAGCTCAGCATCCAGCTGTTCCACGAGCTGCGCGCCCGGGGCCAGAAGTACGGCATGGTAACCGCCTGCGTCGGCGGCGGCCAGGGCGTAGCCGGCATTTACGAGCTGTTGAAGTAGTAATGTAGCGTAAGCTTTAGCTTGTGCCGTGGGCGGCCCGAAGCCTAGCTTCGGACGGAAAACTCAGCCGCTCACGGCACAAGCCAAAGTTTCTGTAACTGATTTGTCATCCTGAGCGGAGCGAAGGACCTTATCACGCTAGAACGAATCGTTATAATACGGTAAGGTCCTTCGCTCCGCTCAGGATGACAGACGGATGACAAAGATTTCCCCGCTGATCCGGGGTTTTCTTTTCGTGAACTAGTCGGCAAGCATAACAAATTTTTGTATCTTTCGGTACGACAAAACAACGGGGCTTACTTGCCGGTAAATAGTAGGTAAGCCGAGTAGTTTCTCTTCTTTTTGACTTCAGTATTTCCCACTCAATTTCACCTCACCCGGTCATGGAAGTAACCAACCAACTTGTGAAAGGCGGCGAGTTTATCATCAAGGAAACCGACGCCCAGGACGTATTCACGCCCGCCGATTTTTCGGAGGAGCAGAACATGATGCACCAGACCGCTCTCGACTTCGTGGAGAAGGAGGTGACGCCGCTGCTGGACCGCCTCGATAACCACGAAGAAGGCCTCATGCGCGGCCTGATGGAAAAGGCCGGCGAGCTGGGTTTGTTCGGCGTAAGCATTCCCGAGCAGTACGGCGGGTTGGACATGGACTTCCCCACGTCGCTACGCGTGACTGAGGGTGTGGGTGGTGGCCACTCGTTCCCGGTGGCCTTCGCGGCCCACACCGGCATTGCCATGCTGCCTATTCTGTACTTCGGCAACGAGGAGCAGAAAGCCAAGTATCTGCCCGGTCTGACCAATGGTCAGCTGATGGGCGCGTACTGCCTCACCGAGCCCGGCTCCGGTTCCGACGCCCTTGGCGCCAAAACCAAAGCCATGCCCACCGAGGATGGCGAGCATTACGTGCTCAACGGCCAGAAAATGTGGATTACCAACGGTGGTTTCGCCGACGTATTCATTGTGTTTGCCCAGGTGGATGGTGATAAGTTCACCGGCTTCATCGTGGAGAAAGAAACGCCCGGCCTGAGCCTCGGCAACGAGGAGCACAAAATGGGTATCAAGGGTTCCTCAACCCGCCAGGTGTTCCTGTCCGATGTGAAAGTGCCAAAATCGGCGGTGCTGGGCGAGATTGGCAAAGGCCACCTCATTGCCTTCAACATCCTGAACATCGGCCGCATCAAGCTGGCTGCTGCTTGCTTGGGTGCTACCAAAATGGCTTCCACGCTGAGCGTGAAGTATGCCAACGAGCGGGTGCAGTTCAAGCTGCCTATCAGCAAGTTCGGCGCTATTAAGTACAAGCTGGCCCAGCAGGCCGTGCGTATCTACGCCGTAGAATCGGCTATTTACCGCGCCGGCATGGACATCTTCCGCATGGAGCAGGAACTGCTGGCCAAGGGACAGAGCCACAACGAGGCCCTGTTGGGTGCTGCCCGCGAGTTTGCTGTGGAGTGCGCCATCCTAAAAGTGGAAGGCTCGGAAGTGCTTGACTACGTGGTGGACGAAGGTGTGCAGATTTACGGTGGCTACGGCTTCTCGGCCGACTATCCTATGGACCGCGCCTACCGGGATTCGCGTATCAACCGCATCTTCGAGGGCACCAACGAAATCAACCGCATGCTGGCCGTCGACATGATCCTGAAAAAGGGTCTGAAAGGCGAGCTGGATTTGATGGGCCCGGCCCAGGCGGTGCAGCAGGAGTTGATGGCTATTCCAGACTTCAACCTGGAAGAAGAAACCGGTCTGTTTGCTGCCGAGAAGAAAACCATTGCCAAGCTGAAAAAGGCTATTCTGATGGTAGCCGGTACGGCTGTGCAGAAGTACATGAACTCGCTCGCCAAGGAGCAGGAAGTACTGATGAACATTGCCGACATGGCCATCAAGGTGTACACCGCCGAAAGCACCCTGCTGCGCGTGGAGAAGGAAGCCGCCGCCAAAGGCGAAGAGGCCGTTTCAACGCAGATCGACATTGCCCGCGTATACCTCTACGACACCGTGGATCAGGTGAACAAGTTCGGCAAGGACGCCATCGGCACCATGACCGAGGGTGACGAGCAGCGTCTGCTGGCCATGGGTCTGAAGCGCTTCACCAAGTCGGACCTCTACAACGCCAAAGAAGCTCGTCGCCGCATCGCCGACAAGCTGATTGCCGCCAACGAGTACGCCTACTAAACCACGGATTGTGCGGGCGATTCACGCACCAACAAAAAAGCCTCCATCTATGGAGGCTTTTTTGTTTCATGTCATCCTGAGCAAAGCGAAGGATGACAGGTGCTTGATGCACGCCGACTATAGAATCCGTGGAATCCGGAAAATCCGCCGGAATCTGTGGTTCATTTGCTCACAATCTTATTCAGCATCAGGGCCGCCGACTTCTTATTGGGGCGGCTTACACCGATGATGGTTTTAGCATCCAGCCAGGTTGTAAAATCCTTTACATAGGCCAGGTTCTGGTCGGAGGCTACGTTCAGGCCTAGTTTCTTCGGCTCCGATACCACCCCGGTGCGGGCATTTACCCGGCGTAGATACAGGTCCGACTTGTTTTTGAGCTTTTCCTGCGTGACGATTTGCAGCTCATTGCCGAAGGCCGCCACCCGGTAGCCAATGCCGGCAAACCCCTCGGCCGGTGACGCTACCTGGTTTTTGGCGATAATCGTGTGCCAGGTAGGCGTTTGGAACTGGTTATAGCCAAACAAGTGCAGTTCCCGGGCGTGCGTAGGGGAGTCGTCGCCACCTTCCTCGTATTTCTTTTCCGCTACCACGACTAGGGCACTATCGGGCGTGAATACTACATCTGAGAGGTACACGTCTTCCAGTCGTTTGGAGCTGGTTTGCCCGGCTTTGTTTACTTCTGCCAGATACTCCGGCGTAAAGCGGAATTCCGGCGCAAACTTCAAATCACCGCCCTGCGTGGGGTCAAATTTGACGAGCTTAAGGCTGTAATACTGGCCCGTTTCGCGTTCCGTACAAATTGCGGCCCCAAAGATTACCCCATTGGGTTGCATGGTGAACTTGGTATCAAACACGTTTACCGCCTTACCCCCGAACGTGCCGCCCACGGCTACCGAAAGCACCTGTACATCGTTAGTATCCAAACGGTAGCGGCGGAGGGAAAGCTTTTTCATCTTATCACTAACCAACGTGACGTATTGGGTGCCATCGTTGGCAACGTGTACCGCCGGTGAGAAAAGGTCGCCTAAGTCGTGAAAATCGTAGATACGGTCTTTGAGTTTGGTCAGCTGCTGATCGTACAGCGTCGCGCTAATGGCTTTGATTTGAACCTCCCGGGTGAGGTAGCGGAACGCAAGGATGCGCTTGCCATCCGGGGAAATAGCAACCCCTGGGCGACGGTCACGCGGGCTGGCGTCGATCAGTTTTTTGGGATTCGCCTTTTGCCCCGACTTGAGGTTGATGGGCACAACCGATAAATACTGGGCAGCGGCGTCCTTGTGGTGAATTACTACCATTGCCTGCTCAGTATTTGCGGCGAAGGTTTCGATGCTTTCTCCGGCAGCTACGGGCACCGCTGCCGTCCATACCTTCTTTAGCTCGGCATCGTAGCGTTCCACGCTATACTCCGTTGCCGATCTGTGGCCCAGCACTACAAAGTCGGTGGTGCCGGCTACGGGCAGCGTTTTGCGTGGCACCCGTTGGTTGTAGCGGTCATCCGTTTGCTCTGGTACATAGCTGAACGCCGCCGTCTTCACGCGCTGGGCAGAAACGGGGCCGGTGCAGAGCGCACCTGCGAGGCTCAGGGCAACTCCCCATATTTTTACAGTAAAGTTCACGAGAGAAGGCGGTTAGCTACGAACAAGAAAAAAAATCAAAAAAAATCCTCTTCAAAGGTATCAACTCTTCCTTAACTACCGTAAACGACCCGGCTTCTGAGCGAGAGGCCAGTGCAGGCAAGGAAAGCTTCATCTTTTCATAAAGGAAACGGTTCTTGTTTTCTGCCGACAAAGTGGTTGCTTTGCCCCATCAGATGCCCGTTTTTTTGCATGATTGACATAATTTTGTAGATAAAATCTACATTTACTTTTGTAAGTTGTAGAAAAAACGCCGCCTCTACTGCCTGTTGAAGCTACTGCCGAGCCGAGGCTAACGCATCCTGGCTCAGTTTTTGCCAAACAACCTTCTGCACATACGTGGACCTGTTGATATGAAATTTTTACTTAAGACTCTCCTTCTGTTTGTTCTCATCGTAGCTGGCCGATTTGCCAGAAATTCGGAGCCGCAAACCGCAACCATTGTTCATAAACCCCAGGCAGCTGCAGTGGCTACCCCCTTCTTGGTGCATCAGGTGAGCACACATTCACAAAATATCCGGCAGGTGCCTGGAACGGCTCCGGTAGTGGAGACGGCAGTAGCCATGAGCATTGAATAAATGCAGCAAGCGGATCTTTTCCGCTTTTTTTATGCCTATTCTTCTATATAGAAATCTAGCTGATGCGGCTCCAGTTGACGGCCGTAGCCGGCAAACTTTCTATATGCCGGCGAATAGGTTGATTGGCTGGTTTACGCAAGTCAGGGTCGTCGTGTAGCAGTTCTTGCGCGGCGGCCCTGCTTTCGGTCAGAATGCGGCCATCTTTAGCTAAGTCGGCAATCAGCAGATCCAGCACCCCGCTTTGCTGGGTTCCCATCAGGTCGCCGGGGCCGCGCAGCTTTAGGTCGATATCGGCAATTTCGAAGCCGTTATTGGTGCGTACCATGGTTTCGATGCGGGTGCGGGAGTCTTTGCTGAGTTTGTAGCCGCTCATCAGAATGCAGTAGCTCTGGTCGGCACCCCGGCCTACGCGGCCCCGCAGCTGGTGCAGCTGCGAAAGGCCGAACCGCTCCGTGCTTTCTATGACCATTACGGACGCATTGGGCACGTTCACGCCTACCTCAATTACGGTAGTGGCCACCATAATCTGCGTTTGTCGGGCCACGAAGCGCTGCATCTCGGCATCCTTCTCGGCTGCCGACATGCGGCCGTGCACAATGCTGATCTGGTATTCGGGGAAGGCGCGGGCCACGCTTTCGTACCCGTCCATCAGGTCCTTGTAGTCGGCCATGGCCTCACTTTCCTCGATAAGGGGGTAGACAATGTATACCTGCCGGCCGAGCTTTATCTGGTCGCGCAGAAATTGAAATACCTTGAGGCGGTTGGAGTCGAAGCGGTGGACGGTGACAATGGGCTTGCGGCCGGCCGGCAGCTCGTCGATGACGGAAACATCCAGGTCGCCGTAAAGCGTCATGGCCAGCGTGCGGGGAATCGGAGTAGCCGTCATCACCAGCACGTGGGGAATAACGTGTGGGTTCTTTTGCCAAAGCTTGGAGCGTTGGGCTACGCCAAAACGGTGCTGCTCGTCCATGATGGTGAGCCCCAGGTTGCGGAATTGTACCACGTCCTCCAGCAGGGCGTGGGTGCCTACCAGCATGTGCATTTCGCCGCTGCGCAGCTGCTCGTGCAGTACGCGCCGCTCGGCTGTACGGGTGCTGCCCGTGAGCTTCCCGATTTTCAGACCCAGCATATCGGCGTACTGCTTCAGACCAACGTAGTGCTGGTCGGCCAGAATTTCGGTGGGAGCCATCAGGCAGCTTTGGGCCCCGTTGTCGGCAGCCATGAGCATGCTGATGAAGGCTACAATGGTTTTGCCCGAGCCCACGTCGCCCTGCAACAGCCGGTTCATCTGCTTACCGGAGCAAAAGTCTTTGTAGATATCGTGGATAACGCGTTTCTGAGCCCCCGTCAGATCGAAGGGCATCACGTTCTTATAGAAGTGCACCAGGGAAGGCACTTCGCGAAAAATCTGGCCGGCCAGCTCCACCTTCCGCTGGTCGCGCTGGCGCAGCAGCTTCAGCTGCACGTAGAATAGCTCCTCAAATTTCAACCGAAACCGGGCGGCCTGCAGGAGTTCCGTGCTCTGCGGAAAGTGAATCTGCTGGAAGGCGGTGGCCTTGGGCATGAGGCCGTATTGCCGGATCAGGTCGTCGGACAGGGTTTCCGAGACCTGGGGCAGGGCCAGCTTAAGCAGGTCGGCCACCATGCGGGCAATGGCTTTGCTATCGACCCGGTGGTAGTTCTTGAGTTTTTCGGTGGTGTTGTAAACGGGCTGCAGGTAGCTCTGCCCCGGCTTTTGCTCCGACACCTCTTCCAGCTCGGGGTGGGCCATCTGGGGCCGCCCGTTGAACAGGGTAGGTTTACCGAAAACGATATACTCCTGGTGGTTTTTAATGATCTTCTCCAGGTAGTTTACTCCTTTAAACCATACCAGGTCCAGCTCGCCGCTTGCGTCGGCGACCTTGGCGACCATGCGCTTCTTCGGACCTTCACCCAGGACCTCCCGGTTGCGCAGAATGCCTTTTACCTGTACGAAAGGTAAGTCGTCATGCAAGTCGCAGATGTTGTAAAACTGCGTGCGGTCGAGGTAGCGGAAGGGGTACCGCTGAATCAGGTCGCCGTAGGTGAACAGACCCAGCTCTTTCTGGAGAAGCTGGGCGCGCTGCAAGCCGACGCCGCGCAAATACTCAATCTTGGTCTGGAAAAAGGTACTCATAGATCAATGAAGAATGAAGAATGAGAAATGAGCAATGAACTGTACCGTCCGGCCATCCTTCATTGCCCATTTTTCATTGCTCATTGATATTTCAGCGTGTTTAGCAGGCGCACAATATCCGTCTTCACGTAGTCGATTACCGGGGCCAGAGAGTCATTGGCCGTGGCCGTGCGGAAGTACAGGGCCCCGCGGAAGAAGTGCCGGGTACTGTCGGTGGTATAAAACTGAAACTGACTGGGTACTTCCCCGCTGAGCTCAAACACCGAAACCCGCATGCCGCTGGGCGTTTTCAGAATATTCTCGTCGATGGCCGAGGCTTTTATCTCGTGCTTGCTGGTGAGCTTACGGGCATCTTCCAGCATCTTGTTATACAGCTTGGGATTCTGCCGCACATTCGTGTAGGTTATCTGCACATTCGCCCGCAAAGAGGGGTAGTATACATTAATCCAGTGCGGCTGGGCCAGGTAGGAAGAGTCGCGCAGGATCTTGGCGTACCGGGAGTACTCAAACGTGTACGGATGGCCGGGCGCCAGCTGCTGGTAACGGTGCGGGGGCAGGTCGATGCGGTTGTACCCCTTGGGCTTGGGCGTGTATTCAGGAGACGAGGAGCAGCCAGCGGTAAAAGAAGCCGCTACGAGCAGCATAGCCAGCGCCCGAAAGAAGGAGGAAGAGAAGGACATCCGGAAAACAGATTTACCTATCAAAGGTAACCACTGTAAGCTACTATGTTCTACAACGCAAAAAGCCCCGGCCATGTGCCAGGGCTTTTGATAGAGGGTAAAGCCGGACGGTATTAGAAAGGCAACTGGTCAAGCTCGGGCTCCTGTCGGAAAGTGACAGGAGCCGCCGTGGCCTGCTCGGGCGCAGAAGGGCCGTCGGTGCCCGATGGCCGGGCGCTGAGCATGGTAATTTCGTCGGCGACAATTTCGGTGATATACCGGGTCTGGTTGTCCTTATCCTGGTATTGCCGCGTTCGGAGCTTTCCTTCAATGTATACCTGCTGGCCCTTTTTCAGGTACTTCTCGGCCATATCGGCCAAGCCGCGCCAAGCCGTGATGTTATGCCATTCCGTGCGCTCTACCCGGTTACCTTGCTTGTCTTTGTAGTAGTCGTTGGTAGCCAGGGTAAAGTGGGCCACGCTGGCGCCGCCCTCCAAGTGACGAACTTCCGGGTCTTTGCCCAGATTGCCAATCAGGATTACTTTGTTAATGCCTGCCATGATCTGATGAATAAGGAGTTGAGTGAAAAATAAGGGTTGGTTTCTGCTATTAAAGATACAATAGTAAAAACAATATACCAAAAATATTAGCCAAATATATCAGCTAATATAATTAGTAATAAGGATTGGTTTGGGTAGGCTTTCCACTTCCGCCTGCGTGAAGGGCTGCAGGCCGGTCACGCGCAGCTGCTGGTCGGAGAGGGGAGCCTGCAACGCCAGGGAGTGGAAACGAACTTCCAGCTTTTGATGACTGAGCACATGCCGGAAGATAGCGCTGGGCTCCTCTGCATGGTTAATGGCCAGGGTGGCTCCCAGCGCGGCCACGGCATCCAGCAGCGTGGTTGGAGCAATGGCGGGCAATTCGGTTTCTACCAGGGCAAAATCGTAAAGCCCCTGCCAGATGTCTTTGCCCGTACGCTTGCGCATGTATACCAGATCTTGGTAGCGTAGCACTAAGTAGTGAAAGTAGCGCGTGCGGGAAGCTTTGGCCTTGCTTTTCACGGGTAGCTCCTGCACCAAGCCATGCTGAAAAGCAAAACAGGTGCTTTGCAGCGGGCAAAACAGGCAGTCGGGTTTGGCAGGGGTGCACTGCAGGGCGCCAAACTCCATTATAGCCTGGTTGAATTCGGCGGGATGCTCGGCGGGAATCAGCGAGTCGGCCAGCTGTTGGAATATCTTCCGGCTGGCGGGGGCGGCTATGTCGGCGCTGATGCCGAACACGCGAGCCAGCACCCGGTACACGTTACCATCCAGCACCGCTACTTTTTCGTCGTAGGCAAAAGAAGCAATAGCCGCCGCCGTGTACTGCCCGACGCCGCGCAGCTTAAGTAAGCCATCGTAGGTGCCGGGGAACTCGCCCCCATATTCCCGCACTATCTGCTGGGCGGTATGGTGCATGTTGCGGGCCCGGGAGTAGTAGCCCAGCCCTTGCCAGTGGCGCAGTACCTCGTCTTCCGGGGCAGCAGCCAGCGCCTGCACCGTGGGATAGGAGGCCATGAAATCCAGGAAGTAGGGAAGGCCCTGCTTTACACGGGTTTGCTGTAGAATAACCTCCGACAGCCAGATGGCGTAGGGGTCACGGGTATGGCGCCAGGGCAGGTCGCGGCGGTGGCGGGGATACCAGGCCAACAGCGCGGGAGCAAAAAGGGACGAAGCTGGTAGAGAAGTGGATAGAGCCAAGAACTTGAAGACGAAAGGGTTGTAAAAAAGCCCCGGGAGGGAACGGAATACGGGGAAACGCTTGTAAAACAAAAAAAGGGGGCTACCTTTGTGGCCCCAATTCGCAATCGAACCGCCTATTGGGCAAAGGCTTACGTCTTGAATCGGGGTAGTTTGCCCGCACTTTTTTTTCACTCCATAGTACACTTACCAGCGTGACTAAAGCAGAAGTAATTGCCGAAATTGCCGATAAAACCGGCATCGAGAAAGCCGACGTTTCGGCTACCGTAGAAGCTTTCTTCAAAGTCGTGAAGGATTCAATGGCTGACGGCAACAACATTTACGTGCGTGGCTTTGGCAGCTTCGTAAACAAAAAGCGCGCGAAGAAAGTGGCCCGCAACATCTCAAAAAACACGTCGATTATCATCGACGAGCACTTCATCCCCAGCTTTAAGCCGTCGAAGACTTTCATCGGCAAAATCAAAAACAGCAAGAAGATCAAGGAGCTGGCTCAGGCATAAGTTCGTTTCTTCGTAACATTGTGGCAGCGCCGCTAGGTTTTCCTGGAAAGCCGGGCGGCCTGCTTTTTTCTCCGAATGGCTCGTATTTCCTCGCACCAACTTCTGTTACTCCTTGTCGCCCTGGCGGTAGTGGGAGCATTGTTTATGCTGCCTAAGGGAATTGTGAAGCCAAAGGAGGGAAAAAGTGAGCTGGCGCAAACGGCGGCGCGCACGGCCAACCGCGACCAGGGGGCTGCGGCTCCTTCCACGGCTTCCGTAGACGGCGCAGCCGCAATGGGTGGTACGGCTGAGCAGCCGCATATGAGTGCTACGCCGGCCCAGCAGAAAGAGCTGGCTCAGCTACGTGCTCGTTACGCCGCGGCCGATGCCACTACCAAGCTCCGCTTGGCCTCAGACCTGGCCGCTAAGTACGCAGCCGTTACCAAGTTCGACAGTGCCGGCTATTACTACGAGCAAGTAGCTGTAGCCCGTCCTGGCGAGCAAGCGTGGAAAAAAGCGGCTGACCAGTACTTCGAGGCGTTTAGCTTCGCTGCTACCGAGGAGCGGGCCAAGGCCCTCAGCGCCAAGGCCCGCGAACTGTACCAGCGGGTGCTGAAAAATAATCCGGACAACCTCGACGCCAAAACCAATTTGGGTATGGCGTACATGGCCAGCGACAACCCGGTACAGGGTGTAGTGATGCTGCGTGAGGTGCTGGCTACAGACCCTCGCAATGAAAAGGCCCTTTACAATTTGGGGGTGCTGTCCTTGCAGAGCAACCAGGCCGAAAAAGCCGTGGAGCGTTTCCGGGAGCTGGTGAAATACCATCCCGACAACGCCAGCGGTCAGTTTTACCTCGGCGTTTCCTTGGCCCAAACCGGTAACCGGGCGGAGGCACGTAAGGTATTTACGCAAGTCAAACAAAACAGCACCGACCCGGCCCTTTCGGCGTCGGTCGACCAGGAATTGCAGAAGCTGCAATAATCATTTCTTCAACCTAACCCTTTTAACCCATGCCCTGCGGTAAAAAAAGAAAGCGTCATAAGATTGCTACCCACAAACGCAAAAAGCGTCTGCGCAAGAACCGTCACAAGAAGAAGTAAGCCTTCCGGGGTTTGCTGGCGGGCGTAGCAGCTATAGGCTGTCGACTAAGCGTCCGTCTATCTCTCATTTAGTATCCCCGAGAGTGGCTAATCGTGCGCTTTCCCCGAGGCTTGGAAGGGAAGCTGGTGCTCTACGCACTGGCTTCCCTTTACGGGTTTCTGGGCGGCCCACGCGGCTAAATGCTTGGGTATGCTGCTTAACCGCTTAATCCATTGAGTAACGAATTAATCATTAATTCTACTCAGGACGGAGAACGGATTGCCCTGCTACAGGACAAGCGGCTCATCGAATATCATTTCGACCGCAACGACACCAACTATTCGGTTGGTGACATCTTCCTGGGTACGGTCAAGAAAGTTATGCCCGGTCTGAACGCCGCGTTCATTGACATTGGGTACCAAAAAGACGCCTTTCTGCACTACGGAGACCTGGGGGAAAACTTTCCCTCGCTCAATAAGTGGGTGAAAGGCGTTCATTCGCAGAAAATTGCCGTTGGGCCGCTCAAAACCTTTCAGTTTGACGGGCAGCTCGACAAGGTTGGTAAAATAGCCGACACCCTGAAAAAGGGCCAGCAGCTGCTGGTTCAGATCATCAAGGAGCCAATTTCGACCAAAGGGCCGCGCCTGTCCACGGATATTTCCATGGCCGGCCGCTACCTCGTGTTGGTGCCTTTTTCCAATACCATCAGTGTCTCGAAGAAAATCGTGAGCAAGACGGAGCGGGAGCGGCTTAAGCGCCTCATTGCCTCCATCAAGCCCGAAAACTTCGGCGTCATCATTCGCACCGTGGCCGAAGGCCGCGAAGTGGCTGAGCTCGACAAAGACATGCAAAGCATGGTGGACAACTGGCAACAGCTGTTCCAGACGCTGCGTAAGGCCAAGCCCAACGAGAAAGTGCTGGGCGAACTGGGCCGAAGCAGCTCCATGCTGCGGGATATGCTCAACGAGTCGTTCGACTCCATCATCGTGGATTCGCCCCCGATGTACGAGGAGATGCGCAGCTACCTGCAAAAGATTGCTCCCGATAAGGTAGGCCTGCTCAAGCTGCACAACGCCAAAGTGAAGGTGTTTGAGCAGCACGGCATTGAAAAGCAGCTTAAGTCGCTGTTTGGCAAAACTGTGACGGTGCCCGGCGGCGGCTACCTCGTCATTGAGCACACCGAGGCCCTGCACGTAGTGGACGTAAACTCCGGCAACAAGAGCAACCAGGAAGGCGACCAAGAGGCTACTGCCTTGATGATCAATATGCTGGCTGCTAAGGAAGTAGCCCGTCAGCTCCGCTTGCGCGACATGGGCGGCATCATCGTCGTCGATTTCATTGACATGAAGTCGGCCGAAAGCCGGAAAAAGGTAGAGGATGCCGTGAAGGATGTGATGAAGCACGATAAAGCGCGCTTTACCATTTTGCCCATCACCAAGTTCGGCCTCTTGCAGATAACCCGGCAGCGCGTACGCCCCGCCGAGAATATCGTAACGGGCGAGGTATGTCCTACCTGCGGGGGCACGGGCAAGATTTCGGCTTCTATTCTGGTAACGGACGAAATCGACAACAGCATCGAGGACCTGCTGGTGACGCAAAACCAGTCAGGCGTGACGCTGAACGTGCACCCGTTCCTGCATGCCTACTATACCAAAGGTCTGGTGAGCCGCCAGATGAAGTGGTATCTGAAGTACTACAAATGGGTGAAAGTGATGAAAGACACTTCCCTCGGCATTACCGAATACCGCATCGAGGACGAGTACGGCGAAGAAATTGAGCTGCACTCGGCAGCAGCGGCCATGAGCCGACTGCAGGACCGCGAAGTGGAAATTGTAGAATAATTGACGGCCGTTTTCTGCGAAACCCCGCCTGACAAGTAGAAGAAACGCCCGCGCTGCTGAAAGCAACGCGGGCGTTTTCCGTTAACTAGGCTTTTGGCTGAAGGCTGGTTCGGGTAACCGATTAATGGGTTAGCCATTCAGCCATTTACCTTTTTAGAACTTCATGCCCAGGTCCAGGGCAAACTCACTGTTCTTGATGACCACGTTGCTGAATTTCCGCTCGTCGCCGAAGTAGTTGTCGATGTTGGGCAGGCCGCGCTGGTAGCGCAGGCCGGCGAATACCTTGGTGCTCTGGCCTACCTGGTACTCGGCGCCGAAGCCCGCCAGTACGCCGGCGTCAGGTATCAGCAGAAACTTGTTGCTCTTGAACGTCTCGCCGGAGCCGGGGTCTTTAAATTCCTTTTCCCCGTCGATGCGGGTGCCGATGTTGCCGGCCAGGTAGCCGCCCAGCTGGAAGTATAGCTTGGTGTCGGTGGTTATGTCGTTGGTAAACAGCTTAATGGTAAGCGGTAGCTGCAGATACTGCGCCCCTACTTTCAGTTCCCGGTTAGAGCCATCCGTGTACGTCAGCTTGCCGCCTTTGCCCACTAGGTCGAGGCCGGTGCTAAAGGCGTAGTTTTCGCCGAAGAAGTAATCGACCACCAACCCACCCCCAATGCTGAGTTTGGACTTGCCTTCGAAGTTGTTGGCCGAGCCGTCGGCGCGTAGGGAAGTAACAGCGGGCGAAAGGCGCAGGCCGATTTCCACCTGAGCCGAAGCCGCCGAAGCCGAAAATCCTACGGTCAGGAGCGCTAGAAAGAGTTTTTTCATAAAGCAGCAAAGAAATGAAGGGTCAGATACTAGCGCCTACGTTGCGGCGTTCGGTTTTGGCTAATTTCGCCCCAAAGATAGAAACGTGAACTTCAATCAAACTTGTATGCGGGGAGTATTCCGAATGGCGCTGGGAATCGGTATGCTGACGGCGCTGGCAGGCTGTGGCCGTGATACGGCGCAGTGCGAGCAAAACCCCGAGGTAGCCCGCGTGGCTGCCCCGGTGCATATGGAAAGCCTGATTCAGCCATTTTTTCAAATCAAGAACCCCGCCGATGCACAACAGTTTCTGAACGCTCACCCACGTTTCGCTGATCAGTTTCTGCAGCGCCGCCAGTTCCCGTCCGATAATCTGCTGGATCAGCGCCTCACGCAGCTGGCCACGAATGCCGGCCTGCAAAAGCTGGCCCGGGAAACGGAAGCGGCGTTTAAAGATACGGCTGCCCTGCGCCAGCAGCTGCACCAGGCTTTTCAGCACGTGCGCTACGAGTTTCCCGATTTCCGGGTGCCGCCCGTCAACTTGTTTGTGAGCGGGCTCAGCCAGGACGTCTTTGTAAACGACAGCCTGCTGGTGCTGGGGCTGGACTTCTTTGTGGGACCTAAGGCAAGCTACCGTCCGAATGTCCCTGAATACATCTTGCGCCGCTATACCCCGGCCCATGTGCTGCCCACGGTGATGCAGGCAGTATCTACCAAGTACAACCAGCGCCTGGCTGGTAGCCCAACGATGCTGAGCGAAATGGTGCAGTTTGGTAAAGCGCTTTACTTCACCGAGAAAATGCTGCCTTGTACCTCCGACTCCCTACTCATTGGCTTTACCAGCCGGGAGTTGGAAGGGCTGCAGTACAACGAAGCCAAGGTGTGGGGCCATTTCATTGAGAAGAACCTGCTGTACTCAACTACACCATTTGTGATTCAGAAATACGTAGGAGAGCGGCCCAATACGCCCGAAATTGACCGCACGGCCCCCGGCCGGGTGGGCGCCTGGCTGGGCTGGCAGATTGTGCGCAAGTACATGGCCGAGCACCCCGCCGTGACGCTCAAGCAGCTGATGGCCGAAAAGGATGCCCAGCGTATTCTGACGCAGTCGAAGTACCGGCCAAAGAAGCGCTAACGGCCTCCCTCGTGCATATTGCCGTCTTCAGCCAGTACCACACCAACCCCGACTGCCCGGCCACCAGCCGGCACTACTCCCTGTTGCGGCATATTGCCAGCACCCACCGCGTTACACTGATTACGACGCGCACGTGGGAAAGCCAACGCCTTACGGAGCAGTTTCCCTGGCTGCCGGCCGGCGTTACGATGCTGGCGGCAAACGTGCCCTATGACAATAAAATGGGCCCTGCCCGCCGCGCCTTGTCGTTTGCACACTACGCGGCCTATGCCCTGCGGGAAGGCCTGCGGCTCGAAAAACCCGACGTGATATGGGGTATCAGCACCCCGCTTACGGCGGCCTGGGCGGCCGCTCAAGTAGCACGGTTGCGGCGGGTACCGTGGGTGTTTGAAGTGCAGGACTTGTGGCCCTCTTTTCCTATTGCCATGGGGGCAGTGCCTAGCCCGTTTGCCCAGCGTCGCCTGTTTGCGCTGGAAAAAGGGCTTTATCAATCGGCAAAGCACATTTTGCCCTTGTCGCCCGACATGACCTCCTATGTACAGGGTTTGGGCATTCCGGCAGCAAAAATCACCACGGTGCTAAACGGTACTGACTTGGATCTGGCGACTGCCGCTACTGAGCAAGCCGTAGCTGAGCTGCGGCAAGCATATGACTTGGAAGGCAAAAAGGTCGTGCTCTACGCGGGTACTTTTGGTCGGGCCAACGACATCCTCACCCTGATAGAAGCAGCTGAGCAGCTTGCGGCCCTGGATGCCAGTATCTGCTGGGTATTTATGGGATTGGGGTATTACGAGCCGCAGGTGCGGGAAGCGGCGGCGCGGTGCCCGGGCATCCGGCTGCTTACGCCCCAGCCCCGCCATGCGGTGTTTGCCTGGTTCAAGCTGGCGGATGTCTCCGTCGCGTCCTTTCTGGAACTGCCCGTGCTGGATGCCAACTCCCCGGCTAAGTTCTACGACAGCCTTGCCGTGGGCACCCCCGTGGTGGTTACCAACCAAGGGTGGACGCGGGCCTTTGTGCAGGAGCATGGAGTAGGGTGGTACGTACCCGCCAAACAGCCACTGGCACTGGCACAGCACCTGCACAAGCTTATTAGCAGCCCGGAGGAGGTTCAGGCCGCCGGACAGCGCGGGCAATTAGCTGCCAAGAAGTATTTCGATAGAGCCAGTATAGCAGCCATTGTTCAACGCACGCTGGAAGAAGCAGCCAAGTCAACAAACCATGTATAACTGGTTTTCGACCTTTTTATACTAAGCGGCAGATCGAGTCTGCGTTTAGGCGCTGGGAAGCCCGTTTTCCTCTGCAGGAAGGCTTGGTATATTCTTAACCAGTGGCGCTACCTGGCGGGCGTAGTAAGCGCAGATATTGGTAAGCGGGCAGATGCTACACTTAGGCTGCCGCGCTACGCAAATGTAGCGGCCGTGCAGAATAAGCCAGTGATGCGCCTTCGGAATAAGGCTTTCAGGAATGTAGCGAACTAGCTCTTTCTCGACGGCCAGCGGGGTTTTAGCGGTTTTAGGTACCAAGCCCAGGCGGTGCGAGACGCGAAAAACGTGCGTATCCACGGCCATAGCGGGCTGATTGTAGATGACGGACATGACTACATTGGCCGTCTTACGTCCTACGCCGGGTAAGCGCTGCAACTCTTCCAAGCTGCTTGGCACTTCCGCGTTAAATTCTTCAACCAGCAGCCGGCCCAGGCCCGCCAAGTGCTTGGCTTTGTTGTTGGGGTAGGAAACGCTCCGAATAAAAGGAAAGATATCCTCCGCCGTAGCTGCAGCCAGGTGAGCAGGGGTAGGAAACTGGCGGAAAAGCTCCGGAGTAATCAAGTTTACCCGCTTGTCGGTGCACTGGGCGCTGAGCACCACGGCCACAATCAGCTCGTAGGGGTTGCCGTAAGCCAGCTCCGTTTCGGGCTCGGGGAAGTGCGTGGTGAAATACTCCAGGAAACGCTGAAAACGCTCGGCTTTACGCATAACGGCACGGGACAGGATCAGCCCGCAAGTTCACCAAAAAAACGGCATCCGATATCCCGGCCGCCCAACTCGTGTAACACGAGTCGGCGGCCGGGGTATCGGATGAGACGTAGCCACAGCGGAAAAATTAGCTGGCGGTCAGAAACGTGCGGGAATACTGCAGAATGCTCTGCACTGTGGCGCTGCGTGGTGTTTGCCGCAGGGAGTCGAGGGCGCGCTGGGCGAGCAGCAGATCGGCGCACTTGGCGGCGAGGTCGGCGTCGTGCACCAGGGCCTGCTCTATTTCTGACTGTTCATCAGCCGGCAATTCGTTGTACACGTACCGGAGGAGTTTCTCGTGGGTAAAGGTTTTGATCATAGAAAACGGGTTGCGCGGACATTTTCTTCCGCAGGTTGATCAGCGCGTAGCGCATACGCCCCAGCGCCGTATTGATGCTCACCCCCGTCGCGTCGGCAATTTCCTGGAAGCTCATGTCGCCGTAATGACGCATAATGAGCACCTCCTTTTGGGCCGGCGGCAGGTCCTGTATTAACTCCCGTAACTGAGCATAGGTTTCCTCGCGGGTAAGCGCAGCTTCAGCCCCCTCTTCCGCCAACGACAGCGAGTTGAAGGTGTGGCTGGTCGTATCCAAGTTCTGGAGCGGGCTGCGTTTCTCCCGGCGGAAAAAGTCAATGGCTAAGTTGTGGGCAATGCGGCAGATCCACGACGAGAACTTGCCCTCCTCGTTGTAACGGCCGCTTTTCATGGTATGCACCGCCTTGATGAACGTATCCTGCAGCAGATCATCCGCCACGTCGGTATCCCGCACAATCAGCATGATGGTGGTGAATACGCGGCTTTTGTGCCGTTCCAGTAAAAGGGCAAAAGCATCTTCTTGTCCGCTGATATAGAGCGAAATCAACGCGGAGTCGCTCGGCTGCATGGTTTCCATAAAGGGCTACGGGTTAGGGAACGTAGAGCTTTAGGCCATATTGTGCAGCTAGAGACGAAGAAGGGGAATAAAATTCGGGGATTCGGAACTGACTCCTGTCCAAATGTAGAAAACCAGCCGACCAAACACAATGCCGGCCAGAGCCAAAAGCAATATTTTTTTCACGCGTTCTTCACGAAGCTCGGCAAGCGCGCGTTATAGCCTGCTGGACCGTCGGCAGCGGCCGTGCCGTAGCAGGGAGGAAAAAGAGCGTTGCCGCTTATTGCAACTGCTTATCGAGCGTGTTCAGCTCCGCATTGATTCGGGTGGCTTCTTCCGATACCGGAACTGCCTGCGCAGCGCGCTCGGCTAGCTTTTCCGTGAGCTGCTGCACGAGGGTAGCTTTGCGCTCCACTCGGGCCAGAGCCTTTAGGGTCTCGGCCGATAGGGCATTGGGCATTACTACTGTGGTGCCCTTATAGCCCGTTACCTGCTCATCCAGCTGTTGAATGGTGGCCGCGGAAAGCATATCATCATTGAAGCCGACAACATCTCCCTGCATATTGATGGCGCGTCCATTGGTCAGCCGCTGGGTGCCATTCTTGGAGACGATACGGCCATCGGTGTACACGGTAGTACCATTGGCGAGTTTCAGCGGGGCCGTCAGCGGCGTCACTTTACCTCCTTGAATGCGCATCATGGTACCCTTGCGCCGAAATGCCCCATCTTTTAAAGCCGTTTTCACGGGCTGTTTGGCGGTAGAAGCAGCAGGCGTCTGGGCCCAGACGGGCGTAACGGCGGAAGTCAAGAAAAACAGGAAGAGGAAAAGACGGAGCATGGCGGAGCGGGCTAAACGTAGATAATTGACCAGGGTGTGGGCCTAGTACGCAATTGCGGCCAAGAAGGTAAAACCCACCCGTTGTGCTGGTGAGCCCGGAGGGCAGGCGCTACCTTTACTCCATCACGCCTGCCCTTTCTTATGCCTCAATCTGCCGCTTCCCGTTCCGGTCATGATCCTTATGCTGCGCTGCGCCTGCCGGAATTCCAGCGGTTTATAAGTGCCCGCGCGCTGTTTGTGGTGGCTACCCGCGTGCAGGGGCTGGTGGTGAGCTGGCAGCTGTTTAAACTAACCGGCGACCCGTGGAAGCTGGGACTAATCGGGCTGACGGAGGCCATTCCCAGTATTGCCGTATCTCTCTACGCCGGGCATGTGGCCGATTCGGTGAAGCGCAAGAATATCATTGTGACGGCAGTGGCGGTGCTGTTGCTCTGCGCCGCTACCCTCACGCTGCTGGCATCTCCTGCTGGGCTGCCGTTGCTGAGCAAAGACCAGCTAGGTACATGGCCTATTTACGCCGTTATTTTCGTGAGTGGCATTGCCCGGGGTTTTCTGGGGCCGGCGCTGTTTTCCTTCATGCCCCAGTTGCTGCCCACCAAGGAGCACTTGGCCAATGCTGTTACCTGGAACAGCACCACTTGGCAGGCATCCTCCGTTCTGGGGCCCGTCTTGGGGGGCTACCTGATTGCACACGCGGGCGTAGCCAGCGCCTACACCGTATCGACGGGGCTGCTGGTCCTGGCCCTAACTATGTTCGGCAGCCTGACTTCGCGCCCTTTGCCAGCCCGTATGGGCGAGCGGCTGGATTTCCAAACCAGTATCCTGAGTGGCCTGCAGTTCATCTTTGGCAACCAGTTAGTGCTGGCCGCGCTTTCTCTTGATTTGTTTGCGGTGCTGTTCGGTGGGGCCGTAGCCTTGCTCCCGGTTTTCGCGGAAGACATCCTGAAAGTAGGCGCCGCCGGCTTGGGGCACCTGGAAGCCGCGCCAGCGGTGGGCTCCGTTCTAATGGCCGTGCTGCTGACGTATTTTCCGCTTCGGCGCTTTGCGGGCCGCAAGCTGCTGTGGGCCGTAGCCGGCTTTGGCCTGGCTACCATCTGCTTTGCCCTGTCGCGCAATTTCTGGCTGTCGTTGGTGCTGCTGTTCCTGACCGGGGTGTTCGACTCCGTGTCGGTGATTGTGCGCTCAACGTTGCTGCACACCTTCACGCCGGAGCACATGAAAGGGCGCGTGTCGGCCGTAAACAACATCTTCATCGGCTCCAGCAACGAAATTGGCGCCTTCGAGTCGGGGGCCATGGCCAAGTGGCTCGGCACCACTGCCTCCGTGGTGTTTGGCGGAACGATGACGATACTGGTCGTGCTGTTCACGGCCTGGCGCGCCGACAAGCTGCGCGAACTGGATATGACGCCGGTCAAGCCCGCAGAGCCTACTACCTAACTATTGGCGCTCAAGCGAATAATCGACGTCGTTGTCGTTGATGGGTTTGCCGCTGCCGTCCAGCAGCACCAGCTGCTGCGGGTTGCTGACCAAGTAGCTCCGGCCCGGGTGTGAGCCACTGGGCGGCAAGCTCAACACTTGGCCACGCACCCGCCAGGTTCCGCGCTGCTCTACGGGCTCGGGCTCCTTATCGAGGTAGGTTTGCCGCAGCACAAACGAGCTATCCGCGTTCAGCAGCAGTTGGGTGGCTACACCGCGGCAGTCGGGGCAGGGGACGGTATCGGCGTAAGTGCCCGCCAGGCTTTGCGCTACCGGAGGTGCTTCTTTTTCAGCGGCCGGGTTCTGGGGGGCGGTGCCGTAGGGGTTTTCCCGGCCTTGGCAACCAGCAAACAAAAGCAGCGCAAACGAAGCAGTATAGGCAGAGCGGAGCATAAGCAAAAAGTAGTAGGCGAATTAGTATACGGCAGCCCTACGCCAACGGCTGTATCCGTGTCCGTCAAACGCGCCGAAACCCGTAGCTTTAGGCCGCTATTTGCCTTGCCCGTATGGCTGCTGCCCTTTCTCCCGACGCGCTGGAAAACCGGTTGGTGCATTTGCGCACCACCGATGAGGCCGCGTTTATGGAGCTGTTATTTCGGGAGTTTTACCGGCCGCTGGGGCAGGTTATCCAGCGCGTGGTGCAAGACCGGGAGGCCACGGAGGACTTGCTGCAGGATGTATTTGCGCGGGTGTGGCAAGGCCGGGAAAAGCTCGTTATCAGCACCACGTACCGGGCTTACCTATACCGGGCCGCGCTGAATGCGGCGCTGCGCTACGTAGAGCGGGGCAAGCGCCAGGTAGCCTGGGAGCAGGCACCAGCTGCGGCCGAGCCAGTGAGCCACGCGGCGGATGAAGACCTGCATCATCAGGAAGCCGCGGAGTCGGTAGAGGCCGCCCTGGCGGCGTTGCCACCGCAGTGCCGGGCCGTGTTTATGCTGAGCCGCTACGAGGAAATGAGCTACCAGCAGATTGCTGAGGCGCTGGAAATTTCGCCTAAAACGGTGGAAAATCAGATGGGCAAGGCCCTGCGCATCTTGCGCCAACAGCTCAGCGGCGTTTTGCGCAACCTGTACAGCTGGCTGTTCTAGCCTGAAGGCGGCCGCCAATTTTCTAGCTAGTTGATTGGTTTGGGTAGCGTCAGGAGGATTGCGCAGGGACTAGCGCACTGCAAACTGGCACTGATTTAAAAAAAGTTGGTAGCCGCGTAGGGGTAGGGGCGAGGTTCCGGGTCTTAGAAGGGAAATTCATCTTCTGTTCTCTTCACTCAACCTCTTTTCTGCTATGAAAATGCGCTTGCTCACTGCTCTGTTGCCCCTGGCTGCCCTGCTGGCCGGCTGCCACAACGACATCTTAGGCCCCACGGTGCGGGGCAGCGGCCCCATCCAGTCGGAAACCCGCACCATTGAGGAATTCACGGAGGTCGAACTGCCCATTGATGCGGAAGTCTACCTTACTCAGGGAGTCACCCAGGAAGTACGCGTAGAAGCACAGGGCAACATTCTCGACGTGCTGGAAACCGACGTGGATGGCAACCGGCTACACATTGACTTTGGCCGTACCATCGTACGCAGGCACGACCGGATCCGCGTGTACCTGACCACGCCCCGCCTTACCCGCCTGGTTCTCGCGGGCTCCGGCCACATCGTAAGTACCAACACCTGGTTGCTGCCCCGCCTCGATGTGTCCATCAGCGGTTCCGGCAGTACCGATCTGGCTTGTGAGCAAGCCACCAACCTAACCACGACAATTTCGGGCTCGGGAAAAGCAAGGTGGGAAGGCAATGCTGGCCACCACGAAATCAACATCAGCGGCTCAGGCGAGGTAGCTAGCTACGACCTCGACACGGATGCCGTGGACGTTAACCTGGTCGGCTCGGGTAGGGCAAAAGTCCGCGTAGCCGACAACCTGACGGTGCGCATCAGCGGCAGCGGCAACGTGTACTACAAAGGCCGGCCCAACATTTCTACCGAGGTATCCGGCTCGGGCCGGGTGCTAAACGCCAACTAGCGTCAGCTGGCCCCTGGCCAGGACTACGAAATAGCTCGTCCGCTTTTCTCGTAGCCTTGGTCAGGGGCTTCAGCCGGAAAATCCCGAATTTGGCGGGTAAGTCTGGCCACTTGCTGCCGCCCATTGGCTGACTCTTCGTTTCTTCGCGTTATGTCTTCCCCTATTCCTGCATCTGATGCCCCCTGGGAGCTGCTCGCCAAGCAACTGGCCGGCGAGGCTACGCCGGCTGAGCTGGCCGAGCTGCAGGCATGGGTGCAGGCCCAGCCCGAGCGGCAGCAATGGCTGCGCGAGACTACCCGGGCCTGGGAGCAGGCTACCCCGCCAGCCCCAATTTTTACAGAGGCCGATGTAGAATCAGCCTGGCAACGCTTTCGGACGCGGGAAAACATACCAGCAGTAAACTCTGGCACTGTGCCTCATACCGAAGCACGCGTGGTGCCGATGTGGGCGGCCCAAGGCTGGTTGCGCGTAGCGGCGGCCATCCTGCTACTGCTTGGGGTGATAGGCTTGTGGCGCCTTACCCGACCTGTGGCACCGGCCAGCTACCCGATGCTGGCTGTGCAGGCGGGCAATGTGGTGCGCGTGGTGGGCTTGCCCGATGGCAGCAAGGTGTGGCTGAACCGCCAGTCCAGCCTGCGCTACGCCGCCGGATTCAAAGCTGGAAAGCGGGAAGTAGAGCTGCAGGGGGAAGCCTTTTTCGAAGTTACCAAGAACCCGCAACGGCCCTTCACCGTGCTGAGCTCCACTTCGCGCACCCAGGTTTTGGGTACTTCGTTTAACGTGCGGGCCTATCCGGGAGAAGACTCCGTGGAGGTTTCTGTGGTGACGGGCAAAGTAGCCTTCGGGCCCCGGTCTGCACCCGCCGATACGGTATTGCTACTGCCGGGGCGGCGGGGCGTGGTGCAGGGCCCGCAGCCCAGTCGGGCCCGCCGTACGCTCACCGTCGACTCCAACTTCCGGGCCTGGCAGCAAAAAGAGCTGCGTTTCGACAACGCCACGGTGGCCGAGGTGCTGCGTACGCTGGAAACTACCTTCGCTACGCGGGTTTCAGTGCCTGATTCGGCCGTGCTCACGTGCCGCTTCACGGGTTCTTTCTCAACTCCTACCCCCGCGCAGGTGCTACGGGTGCTCAGCCTCACGCTGGGCGCTGAACTCTCTACCCAACCCGATGGCAGCTACGTGCTCCGTGGCGCCGGCTGCACCGCGGCGGGAGCAGCGCAGCCCTAGCTGGGATTAGGCTGTATGCTGGGGACCCGTATTTTCGCGGGCCTATGCGGTCTGTATGCGGTACCTGATTCTGTTTCTATTTTGCTGGGTGCCCCTGCGGGCTTGGGCGCAGATGCCGCAGGTACTGCAGCGGCCCGTGCCCATCACGGCCGACAACCAGCCCTTGAGCACCGTGCTGCGGCAGCTTAGCCGGCAGGGAGGCGTCTCATTCAGCTATAGCAGCACCGTGCTCCCGCTGCAGACCCGCGTGACCATTCCCCCCGGCCCACCCCGGCCGCTGTATTACACCCTTGATGCCTTTTGCCGGCCTTTGCGCCTTTCGTATGCCGTAGTGGAAGGGCAGATAGTGCTCTGGCGGGCCAATGACCGGCCCCCGGCGGGGCTGCTGGCAGGAGCCGGCATTTACCCTAAGCCGCTGGGGCCGCCGGCCCCGCCCCGGCAGGCGGTACCGCTGCGGCCGCTACCTACCCGCCGGGTGGGTGTGCGAGTGAAAAAGTACCCCCTGGCCCGGCAGCTGTCCACGACTGCCAATGCCACGGCTTCCGTAGCAGCTACTCCGGTACCTGACTTATCAGGCCCAACGCTTTCCGCGGCCGATACCATTAACATGGCGGCTGATACGGCTGCGTATTTCAACCTGGGCAATATCATGGCGAAGGCGCAGCAGACCCTGGTCGCCATGAAACGCCAGGCCCAGATCAAGAGCCGACAGCTGAAAACCACGGCCCAACGGGTAGCCGCCGTGCCGCCCATGGCGCTCAGCCCCGACTCGGCCCGCTGGCGCCAGCGCCAAGCACGGGCCTCACGGTTTATCGACAGCCTTACCGTGAGCATCATGCGGGCCAAAGTCAACCTGCGTGCGCGCGACACAACTCTGGCCAGCACTGCTGTACGCCCTCCGCGCGTCGCGAATTCATTGTACGACGAGCATACGTGGCAGATAACCCTGGTGCCACCTCTGGGAACCAATGGGCTCCGGGCCGGTCGGGCCGTCAACCGCTATTCCGCCAACGTGCTGGTGGGCTATGCCGCCGGCCTGCGCGGGCTGGAGCTGGGGACGGTGCTTAATCTGGACCGTGATACGGTGCGCGGCAGCCAGTTGGCTGGGGTAGGCAACCTGGCCGGGCGCCACCTCGGTGGGCTGCAGGGCGCCGGCGTGCTAAACGTAGTAGGGGGCGGAGGCCGGGGCTTGCAGCTCGCGGGAGTGCTGAACATAGCAGCGCGGCCCTTAGCCGGCTGGCAGGCGGCTGGGGTGCTCAACTACGCCGGCCCGCCCCGCCCCGATGCGACGGAACCCGCGGGCCCGTTGGTCCAGACGGCCGGCGTGCTCAACGTGTCGTTGGCTGAGGTGAGGGGCGTACAAGCTGCGGGCGTGCTCAACGTGGCGCGGCGGGTGCGCGGAGTGCAGCTTGGCCTCTTCAACGTAGCCGATACGGTAACCGGGGCCAGCGTGGGGCTGCTCAACTTCGTGCGCCATGGCTACCACCGCCTCGATGTGCTGTATAGTGAAACCTGGTCCGCTCTGGCCACGCTCAAGCTGGGCGGCAGCGCCTGGTTCTACACACAATTCGTGGGGGCTGCGCAGCCATTCGATGGGCAGCTGCGCTGGGGTCTGGGCTACGGCTTGGGCACGGAGCTGGCAGCGCGGCGGCGGTTCAGCCTGAGCCTCGATGCCCTGGCCCTGCACGTAAACGAAGAGCCCAGCGGCTGGACAAAACAGCTCAACCTGCAAAGCCAGTTGCGCCTGCTCGTGGGCTGGGCGTTGTGGAAGGGAGGGCGGATACGCCTGGTAGCCGGGCCCGAAGTAAACGTGCTGGTGTCGCAACGCTACGACGCCGACCGGCAGGCGGTGTACTCGCAAGTGGGGGAGGGGCAGCATCTGCTGGCTGAAAACCTGAGTGGCTCTACGCTGGTGCGCGTCTGGGCCGGGTACAGCGCCGGGTTACGTTTCTAGCTGGCGACGCGCTAGGTCGGCAAACTTGAACTTGAAATAGCGTCGGCCCAACGCAGCACACAGCTTGCTCGTGCTGTGAATAAAAAATATCAGAAAATAAATGCTTACCCGTAGGGGTAAGCGCGGGGTAGCGTGTCTTAAGTACGAAACCCGCAACCAGCCGGCCGGCTACTTCCTGAGTTCAGGGTTTGCGGGGTGATGCACCCGTCAGCTTCGGCTGCCACTACCTTCTGGCTTTTCGTTGTGCGCTGCTTTTCCGGGCAGCCCTGGGCCGCGCTTTGTCTGCTCATTTCTCCTTCTTACCTATGAAAACTCTTTCATTGCGCAGCCTGCTGCTGTGCTTTGCGCTGCTATCTATATCCTGGGTTCAGGCGCAGGAACTCACCCAAACCATTCGGGGCCGCATCCTCGACCGCGAGTCGCAGACGCCGCTGGTGGGCGCCACGGTCGTGGTGCTCGATACCAACCCACCCCAAGCTGCTACCACCGATGCCGATGGTTATTTTAAGCTCACCAAGGTGGCCGTGGGCCGCCATACGCTCAAGATTTCCTTTATCGGCTACGAGGAGCAGACCATTCCGGAGCTGCTGCTGGGCTCGGGCAAAGAGCTGGTACTGAATGTGGGGCTGGCCGAAGCCTATACCAGTCTTGGCGATGTGCGCGTGGTGGCCGAGCGCGAAAAGGGCACGGCCCGCAACGAAATGGCTACCGTGAGTGCACGCTCTATTTCGGTGGAAGAAAGTAAACGCTACGCAGCAAGCATCTCCGACCCGGCTCGCACGGCTCAAACCCTAGCCGGCGTGGTAGCCTCCGGCGACGACCTGGGCAACGAAATAGTCGTGCGCGGCAACTCCCCGCGGGGGCTGCTCTGGCGCATCGAAGGCGTAGAAGTGCCCAACCCCAACCACTTCTCGGCGGAAGGGGCCAGTGGCGGGGCTGTGAGCGTGCTTAGCTCCAACGTGCTCAGCAACTCCGACTTTTTCACGGGCGCTTTCCCCGCCGAGTACGGCAATGCCTTGTCGGGTGTGTTTGATGTGCGGCTGCGCAGCGGCAACAACGAGAAGCGCGAGTATGCCTTTCAGGCCGGGGTGCTGGGCGTTGATTTTGCCGTGGAAGGTCCGCTGCGGCAGGGCGGCAAAGGCTCTTATCTGGCCAACTACCGCTACTCCTCGTTGGCCCTGCTGAAGGATATTGGCATTGATGTGACGGGCGGGGGCGGAGTACCCAAGTACCAGGATCTGTCCTTCAAGCTGAGTATGCCGGGGCGGCACGGCACGCTGGTGCTCTGGGGCGTGGGAGGCCTGAGTACTTCCAACTCGCACGCCGTCACCGACACCACCCTCTGGAAGCGCTACTACGACCGATTTGAATCCGTAAGCGGGTCGGATATGGGCGTAGCGGGCCTCACGTACACGTACCCACTGTCGGAGCAGGCCTACCTGGAAACCAGCCTCTCTGCCTCCGCCTCCCGCCAAACCTTCCAAAGCAATGCGTTTGAGACCGAAGGCCGCGTCAAGGATGCCGACCAGAAGTTCGTGAGTACGGCGCTGCGGGCCTCCGTGCTTTACAACCATAAGCTGAGCTCCCGCCATACCGTGCGGGCGGGCTTCATTGCCAGCCGGCTGGGGTTTGATGCCCGCAGCGGCTTCCGCGACGATAATTACGGGGGGCAATTTGTGCAGTTCCTCGACCAGCGCGGCACGGCCAACACTTGGCAGGGCTACGGGCAGTGGAAGTACCGCGCCACCGAGCAGCTTACCATAAGCAGCGGCCTGCATACCCTGTACTTTGCCCTGAACGGCCATAGTGCCGTAGAGCCGCGCGTGGGAGCCCGCTGGGCATTTTCGCCGACTAAGGCGTTTTCGGCGGGGCTGGGGCTGCATAGCCGGCACGAGGCGCCCTTTATCTACTACACCCGCATTCCGCTGGGCGAAGGGGCTTATTCCGAACCCAACAAAAACCTCGACCTGGCCCGGGCGGCGCACGTGGTGCTGGGCTACGACCAACTGCTGCGCGAAGACCTGCGCCTGCGGGTGGAGCCCTACTTTCAGCACCTCTACCGCGTAGGCATTTCGCCGAACCCGAACAGCGCCATGTCGGCCCTTAACTACGGGGGCGGCACCGCTACCGACTCGCTCGTGGCCCGCGGGCGGGGCCGCAACTACGGTCTCGACGTGACGCTGGAGAAGTTCTTCACCGGTCAGTACTATTACCAGGTTACCGGCTCCCTCTACGACTCCCGCTACCGGGCCGCCGACGGGCAGTGGCGCGGCACCCGCTACAACGGCCACTACGTGCTGAACGTGCTGGGCGGGCGTGAGTTCAAAGTAGGCCGGCAGCGCAACAACCTCATTGGGCTGAACCTGCGCCTGCTCTGGGCCGGCGGCAACCGCTATACCCCCGTAGACCTAGAGAAGTCGAGGGAAGCCGGGTACCAGATCAACGCGCAGGGGCAGGAATGGGCCGAACAGGGCCCCAGCTACTCTCGCCTGGATGTGCGCCTGAGCTACCGGAAAAACAACCCCCGGGCTTCGCACATCATTTCCCTGGATGTGCAGAACGCCACCAACCACCTCAACCTCTACGGCCGCTTCTACGACCGGTATTCCGAGCAGGTAGA
Organism: Hymenobacter lutimineralis; assembly: GCF_008271285.1. NCBI lineage: Bacteria > Pseudomonadati > Bacteroidota > Cytophagia > Cytophagales > Hymenobacteraceae > Hymenobacter > Hymenobacter lutimineralis. Next base: position 43,013 of record NZ_VTHL01000019.1, read on the forward strand.
AACCGCCTACCAAACTGGCCTGCTGCCCTTCCTGAATTACCGGGTGGAGTTTTAAATTCGGCCCCGAATAGCTGAAGGCCTTCCTAAGCAATAGCACAAAGCAAAAGCCCTGCTGCCTCGTAAAGGTCAGCAGGGCTTTTTTGTTGCACTGACTGGTAACCTAGCCGCGGGGCTTATCGGCGGCGGAGGCGCGCTTGAGGGAGTTCAGCTTGCTTTTTAGGGACGATGACACTACCGGCTGCGTCTGCTTTTGCAGCCAGTCGTTGATGAGCTGTAAGGCTTTGGGGGCAAATACGGGCTGCTGCTGCCCATTCACCATAGCCCATTCGGCCGGCGGGGGCTGAAACCAATGGTTGATGTTGGCCAGCTTTTCCGTTTTCACCTCCGGGCTGTTGCGCAGCCCTTTGTTGAGGATAGATAAGTTCTTGCCCGAAGCCACTTGTAAGTCGTCGGTGCCGTTGAGGGCCAGGACGGGACACTTAACCTCACTGAGGCGAGCGGAAGGATCGAAATCCAGGTAAAAGCGGTACCAGGTGGACGTGAGCTGGTCGGCGCGAGCCGACACCATAGTATGGTCGATATCGGTGTTGTTCTGGCGGAGAAGTACGCCCAGCTTGGCCCGGGCCAGCGCATTGTTGGGCGTCTGCCGGATGGTTTCCACCATGCGGTCTTCCAGGTCCAGCGCGGCTTTCACCTGCGCCGTATTGGCCCCAATCAGCCGCATAATCTCCACCTGCTGCTGGCGGAGCACCTCCCGCCCCGACTGCCCGTAGCCCGCCAGGGAAATCAGGAAGTCGGGGCCTTTGGGTTGGGCGGCGGCCAGCAGGGCAATGTTGGCGCCTTCGCCGTGCCCAATGAGCCCTACCTGGGTTTTCTTCACGCGGTAGTGGGCCCGCAGATAGCCCAGCGCCGCCTGCGCATCACTCACCAGATCGGCGGTGGTAGCGGCCAGGTACTTGCCCTGGCTCTGGCCCACACCCCGGTCGTCGTAGCGAAGTACGGCGAAGCCGCGGCGCGTGAGGTAATCGGCCAGGATGGCAAACATGCGGTACTGCTCCTGGGAAGCGTCCCGGTCCTGGGCGCCCATATCCGAAACCAGGGCGACGGCCGGGAACGGACCACTGCCGCTGGGCATGGTAAGGGTAGCGCCCAGGCGTAGCTTGGCCACCTTATTCGGCACAATAACTTCCTCCTTTTTGTAGGGAGGCGCGGCTTTGAAGGCAGCGTTTACGGCCGAGGTAGCCGTGCGCGTCAGCACTAGCTCACTTGTCAGGCCTGGCTGCTGCCAGGTACCCACCATCATTTTGCCATCCTCGCTGAGCTTGCCGATAAACCGGCTCCCGGCCTGGTCAATGCGCAGCTGCACGTCGCGGCCCTTTACCTGCGCATCGACCGGCATCCGGCTCACCTTCTGCTTGGGCACGTCCAGGGCCGCGTAGTAGCCCCCGGTGCTCAGCGGCACAATGGTGATGATCAGCTCCATTTCGCCGCCGGGCACTTTCAGCGGGCCCGTCCACTGCCCGTTGAGCACGGGTGGGATACCGCCGGCCAGCAATTGAACAGGCGCCCACCAGATCAAGAGGAAGAAGAAAAGCGCGGGTATAGGTTTCTTCATAAAGTGAAAAATAAGGACAAGAATCTGCCACGAATTCCAAAAAACGGGACTGAAATTATCAAACCCCGGCCAGACTTGCCAGCCGCATCAACTGCTCCTACGGAAATTAGCAAAAAACCACTAAGCAGGCCTTGCATAATCCTGTAATTAGTGAATTTTATGGTGCCAGAGCAGCTTTTGACGACCCCCAGGGTCTGTCGTATATAACATAGCCAATAATCGATTTTATGAGCCGGATTACGCAGGTTGCCCTTGTTGGGATATTTCTATTGGCTCTGGCGCACGGCGCAGCAGCTCAGGCCCGCCTCTTTGCCCCCGATACCCTTTCCGATGGCGGCGTGTTTGGCCTGGCCTTGTCGGCCGATGGGCAGGAAGCTTACTTCACCGATTCCGATAAAACCCGGACCTCGTTGCGGCTGATGCAGGCCAAGCGGGTAGGGGGGCGGTGGCAGCCGCCCACGCCGGTACCCTTTGCCAGTGCCTACCGGGATATTGACCCCATCTTCTCGCCCGATGGGCGGCGCCTGTACTTTAACTCGACGCGCCCCTTGGAGGCCGGGGGCAGTGAGCGGCCCAACTTCGACGTGTGGGTAGTAGAGCGCACCGCCGGTGGGGGCTGGTCGGAGCCGACGCGCGTGCCCGTTGTTTCCCAGGACTCTACTTCCGAATCGTACGCCTCCGTGGCGCGCAATGGGGCTATGTACTTTACTTCGACGCGAAAAGCAGGCCCGGGGAAATCGGATATTTACCGCTCGGCCTGGAAAAACGGAGCGTATCAGCTCGCCGAGGTCTGGCCGCTTAATACCCCCAGCTCCGACGGCAACCCCTACATTTCCGCCAACGACCAGGTGCTGTGGTTTCTCTCGGACCGGCCCGGCGGATTCGGCGCTACCGATTTGTACGTGAGCTACCGCCGGGGAAAAACCTGGAGCCCACCGCATAACCTGGGACCCGCCGTAAATACCGACGCTTCCGAGTTTTGCCCCTTGCTGTCGGCCGATGGTCGGACGCTGTATTTCTCCCGCACCGTGCGGGAAGGCACCGTCATTACGCGCGAAGATTTGTATTCGATTCCCGTCGCCGAGCTTAAGCTGCCCCGGGAAATTCTGCGGCGGCTGAAGCCCTAAGCCCTAAGCAGGCGCAGAAGCCGTGGCCTGCTATTTTGCGGCATGGCACCTTTCTCCCGCATCCGCTCCCACCTGCGCCCGTGGGCCGTGCTCACTGTATTGCTGCTTGGTAGCTTGCGTGGCTTCGGCCAAACGGCGGCCGCCTCTACTACCAACCCCGCGCAATGGGCGGCCGAGGTGCGCGCCTTCGCCCGGCAGGACAGCCTTACGCCGCCACCTAAGCGGCCCATTCTGTTCTATGGCAGTTCCTCGGTGCGCAAATGGACCACGCTGCAGCAGGATTTCCCCGGCCTGCCGGTGCTCAACCGCGGCTTCGGCGGCTCCCGCTTCCCTGATGCCCTCTACCTTTTTGATGAGCTGGTGCTGGGCTACCGGCCCCGGCAGGTAGTGCTCTACGAGGGCGACAACGACCTGGGGGCCGGAGCCACCCCGCAGCAGGTGTATGCTTCCTTTCGGGAGTTTGAGAAGCGCATGCGCCAGCATCAGCCTCTGCGCCGGGTGCCGCTGGTGTTTCTGGCCATTAAACCCAGCCCGGTACGCTGGGCGCTCTATCCCAAAGTGCAGGAAGCCAACCAGCTCATCCGTCAGTATATCGAAGCGCACCCTAAGTACCTGCGGTTCGTGGATACAGCCACTCCCTTGCTGGGTCCCAACGGTCGGCCCCGCCCGGCATTCTACGAGTCTGACAGCCTCCATCTGACGCCCGCAGGGTACGCTGCTTGGACTCAGGTAGTAGGGAAGGCGCTGAAATTGAAGAAGTAAACTTAGATGGCAGCCAGGAATGCCTTAGAAACCAGCAAGTAGCGTCTTGTCTATTATTTTTCTCATCCAGGGATATTCTGGTAACTGCTTTAATTTCAAGAACAGCTCTGTCGGGATGCCGGCCAACCCGAGCAACGCCCCAGAAATCTGGCCCGCAATAGAGGCATTGGTATCAGTGTCGCCGCCAGTGGCAATAACCTGCAGTAGCAGGTTCGCTAGCCCTAGCTGCCGAATTTTGGAGGCGCAGAACAAGGCAAACGGCACTGAGTTGACCACGTATCCATTGTTGCCCAGTTGGGCGACCTCGGCAATGGTGGCGTCGGGCGGCAAGCAACTCAACTCCCGCAGGCGGTCAGTTAGGTTGGTGTCGGGCAGGTCCGGGAGTAGCAGAAGCAAGAGGTTATTGTAACCGGTCCAGGTTTGGTGTAGTGCCGCCCGAACGGCCAGGTACACGGCCAGGGCCCCGGCGTATGCATCATCGTTTTGGTGCGTGATGCGGCAGGCGTCAGATAGGTGTTGTGAGGTGGTAGCGTCATAAAATGCGAAGGGTGCAATGCGCATAGCTGCTCCGTTGCCCGCCGCAAACTGACCCCGGCGGCCCGTCTGGGTCCAGTGAATGCCTGCTTCCGTGTCGTGGATAGCTTTCAGGGTGCTGGCGCCTAGCCCAGTGAGTTGCCCCTGCCGGAAGTAAGCCACAAACTGCTGCCCCAGCCGGGCTGGGTCGAAGGGGCCGGCGGCCAGCACCTCACATGTTGCCAGCGTCAGCTGCGTATCATCCGTAATAGCCCATTTTCGGGCTTTGGCTGGCTTGCCTCCTACATAATAGGTAGTTGTATCGTTGACGACGCCTACTTCGTTTTCAAAACTGCTGCCCCAGGCATCCCCAATCGCCCCGCAAAGCAGGCAAGCTTCAAACTTCCCTAAAAGAACTTTCTGCTGAGCTTTATTCACACTGCCCGATACGAATGATTGAGTGGGAGGAGCAATACAATTCCTTTAATCTGTTCCTTCCATCCTCGTGCAGCGGCATCGTTTGATGGTTGCTTAATCTTTGGAGGCTGTTTTCGGGGGGGCACCAGAAAAGCAAGGGAGGTAAGCCACTAGCCTCGGTTTTTAGTTGCCAGCACAAACGTTATTTGCGTGCCGGACGCTAAGCTTCCACTTGCCATCCTGCAGCAGCCAGATGTTGGTATAGCGGCGCCGGAGCTTTTGGCCGGCGTTGGGCGCCCCCTTGGCCGGCACTACTACTTCGCCACCCATAACAACCACCATGTCTTTAAAGAAAAGAAAGCTTTCGGGGGTGCGCTCGAAGGCGGAGTAGCGGATAACGCCCTGCTTGATTAAGCCCAATAGCTCCTTCTTCTCTTTTACTATGCGGTTGGTGGGGTGGTTGACGGACACGTCGTCGTTCATCAGGCTATCCAGGGCGGCCGCGTCGCTGCGGAATATGGCTTGGGCGTGGGCCAGGTCCAGCCGCCGGATTTTTTCCAGGAGAGCAGGATCGGCCGAAGTGCGTTGGGCCAGTGCGGAGCCGGCCACCAGCAGTACCGGCACCAGTAGGAGGAGACGTTTCATAATGTGGCTATATAGTTCGTTTACCAAGGCCGCTCGGCTTAAGTGCAGAAGGCAAGTAAATTACAAAAGTCACAGCGCGGTATCAACCAAAGCACAGACCTTCCTGCTCCGCTGGGCGGTTGCCACCTGCGCCTGAGCGCCGACTGGTGCCGCTATTGGCGGTTTGCTAGGTAGTTGTTCCGGCTATGCACCATGCCTCATACCCTGAGCGCACCCCGGAAGCCCCGGGCGGCATAGTAGGAAGCAGCGCCATTGTGATACACGAACACCTGGCCGTACCGGTAATCAGCGAAAAGGGCACCGCCAAGCTGCCGGATTTCCGCCGGCGTTTTCAGCCAGCTGGATGTTTTTGCGTCAAACGTCCCGAGCTGTTGCAGCTGCCGGTATTGCTCCTCTGTGAGCAACTCGATGCCCATAGCGGCAGCTATGTCCACCGCGTTGTTGGCTGGCTTTGCCTCGCGCCTGGAGTCCTGGCCTGGCCGGTCATAGCAGAAACTTCTGCGACCTTGGGGGCTTTCCGGTGCGCAATCGTAGAAAAGGTACTCGTCCGTGCTGGCATCATACCCCACAACGTCCGGTTCGCCGCCGGTTCTTTCCATCTCCTGGAGCGACCAGAGCTTTTCACCCGCTGCTTCCAGCTTTTCCTTCAGTCGCTCCTTGGCCATGCATCGGGTCCGCATTCAACTCGTTATCGACGAACATAATCGACGACTAGAAGCAACTTAGTAACCACCTGCTATTTTACCAATGCCTTCTTTTTTTAAAGAAACCAAAGCAGTTTTCTTACCTTATTTATCTGGAAAGGGCAATTTAGACGCCCTACTCGCCCAAATTGCTAAATGCGGTTAGTCTGAGAGAGTCGCCTCCATAGTGGGCTATTTGTCGTGTGTTCTTTATCTTTGGCGCTTTCAACTTTGGCAATTAACTTTGTTCAGGCAGCTGTTTTTGTTGTAAACTACTCTAAACCAGCTTGCCTGCTTTCCAATGGGCTTTTTTCTACTGACCTACCTATATAAGTCGAGCCGATGCAACATCCTTATTTAATTGAATTTCCCAAGTTAGGTGCTCCCGGCATCGGCTATATTTCAGTAACGGAGCAGCAAACCCACTTACCGTTTGCAATAGAACGCATTTTTTGGACCTATTATACTCCTGAGAGCATCGTTCGCGGTCGGCATGCCCATCATCGAACGGAACAAGTGCTGGTGGCGGTAGCAGGGAGAATTGTCGTAACCACAGAGATGCCTGACGGACAAATTCATACCTTTAGGTTAGAAGATCCTCATACCGGCCTGTATATTCCCCCAAATGCTTGGCATACAATGCAGTATTCTCACAATGCTGTCCAATTGGTATTTGCTTCTCAAGCTTACGAGGAAGCAGACTATATTCGTCAGTACGAGGAGTTCAAACGCGTATGGCAAGCATAGAGAAATCCTTGGTTGCGGCTCGTGCCGAGGCCTTGGCTTCATACTCGCCCTACACTTATTTGCGGACACTGTCGCTGGTCGAGCAGCAAAAGCTGTTTGGGAGTGGTCTAGCAGCTTCATTTGGCCAGGTAGAACATCAGGCAATTGCTACTCACGGCGACGCACAATTTCTATATACCTACTTGCCCTGGGATAGTGCATTTTTTCAGGCGCCCGTCTATCGATTATTTACCATCCTATTTGATGCTAGTACCCCGATTTTAGCGTTAGCTACCGCTGTGGAGGCGTTCTGCCTAGACTTAAAACAACGAGGGGCACGTTATATCTATGTAGATCTGCCAATTGAAGATACCCGCCTCACGCAGGCATTGGGCATAGCTGGGTGGGGCACCGTAGAGACGAGGTTACATTTTTATTATGATCAGCTCGATTCGTTGTCGTTACCGCGTTATGCTGTCCGAAATGCAATGGTAACGGAAGCAGAGCACATTGGGCGAATTGCGGCGAAAGCGCGCAATAACTACGATCGGTTTCATGCGGATGCATGGTTTTCATTAGAGCAGGCAGATGCATTTCTGTATCGTTATGCCAGTGAAGCCGTCAAGGGATATTGCGATGCAGTGTTAGTGCCTGCTGAGTCGAATTTGCCCGTAGATTCCTTTTTGGCAATTACTGATCAGCTGCCGCATATGCAAACGTTGGGCTTTCAAGCTTCTCGAATCACATTGACGGCTGTGGGGCCCTTAAATCGGGGCTGGCACTATAAACTAGTCTCCGAAACATTGCACCGCGCTCGTGAAGCACAACACCAATATGTCTTGATGACCACACAAGCGACTAACCGTGCGGTTTTTCGTACGTGCGAAAAGCTCGGCTTCCGCTTAGGCAGTTGCTCTCATATCCTTTCACGCTCGTTCTGAGCGATGCACATTCCTTCATGACCATTCCATTTCTCTCCTTCGAGCCCCAGAACCAAGCTATTCGAGCGCAGGTAATTGAAGCAATGACGCGAGTTTTCGACTCGCAATGGTATGTACTTGGAAATGCCGTTAAGCAATTTGAGGCAGAATACGCCGATTATTCCCAAACGGCCCACTGTATAGGGGTAGCCAACGGATTAGATGCCTTGTTTCTTTCCCTAAAAGCATTAGGGATCCAAGCTGGTGACGAAGTTATTGTCCCGTCTAACACGTACATCGCCACGTGGCTTGCAGTCTCTTTTTTGGGCGCAACTCCTGTTCCAGTAGAGCCAAACCTAGCAACCTATAATCTAGACCCTGCCTTAGTGGAAGCCGCTGTCACAGCGCGAACGAAAGCCATAATGCCAGTGCATCTATACGGCCAGGCTTGCGAAATGGTCTCTTTAATGGACATTGCTCGTCGCCATAATCTTTGGGTTGTGGAAGATAATGCCCAATCACAGGGTGCTACATATCAAGGACAACTGACAGGAAGCTTTGGGCACGCTAATGGTACAAGTTTCTATCCTGGCAAAAACTTAGGCGCCTTGGGAGATGCCGGCGCTATAACGACCAGTGAAGAAGTAGTAGCTGAGAAACTCTTCACCTTGCGTAACTACGGATCAAAACGCAAATACTATAATGAAGTAATTGGTCATAACTCTCGATTAGATGAGTTGCAGGCGGCAGTGCTGAGCGTCAAATTGCCTTATCTAACAACTTGGACGCAACAACGAAAACAGCTAGCGGCTTGGTATGATACTTACCTCGCTGATATTCCGAATATAGTTTTACCTGCAACGGCTCTTGGGGCAACGCACGTGTATCACCTCTATGTGATACGGACGCCCCATCGAGATGCGTTGCAACAGCACCTTACGGAACGAGGAGCCGGTACTTTAATCCATTACCCTGTCCCACCCCATCAACAACAGGCATATGCTCATTTGCAGATTGATGCAAATGCATTTCCTTTGGCTAATGAGATTGCAAATACCTGCCTGAGCCTTCCTCTATGGCCTGGAATGACGCAACAGCAGGTAGAAAAGGTGAGCGAGATTATTCGTAAATTTCTGTCATCGGCCTCCTAGCAAAAATGCCTAAGCTCTCCATCATCATTCCTTGCTACTATAACGAGGAAAATATTCCGGTTACGACCAACGCATTGCTGGCTAACGAAGCATCATTTCCTGCCGACGTAACAATTGAGTATGTTTTGGTGGATGATGGATCTAAGGATGGTACTTTGCGCGAGTTGCTGAAGTTTAAATCCAGGTATCCGGAGCGCGTACATGTGCTTGAGTTGGCTGGTAATGTTGGTTCTTATAATGCTATCGTCGCCGGTATGGCTCAAGCAACCGGTGACTGTGCGGTAATTATTACCGCTGATATGCAGGATCCACCAGAGCTCATGCTGCAAATGTATGAATACTGGCTGAAGGGTTTCAAACTAGTGATTGGCAACCGGCAGGACCGGGAAGAAACAGGTTTGCAACAGCTATTTGCTGCTACATTTCACTCCATTATGAAAAAGATTGCACTAGCTAATATTCCAGATGGGGGATTCGACTTCGTATTATTCGATCGTCAGATTCGGGAACAGGTTGTTAAAATGCAAGAGCGAAATAGCAACCTATTTTATTTGATGGTATGGCTGGGATATCCATATGTAAATATTCCTTATATTCGTCGCAAACGAGAAATAGGCAAATCACGCTGGACATTAACTAAAAAGATTAAACTGTTCATTGATTCCATCCTCTCGTTTTCATACTTCCCTATTCGTGCTATTTCGATTTTGGGGCTGCTTCTAGGTGGAGTAGCTACACTTTATGGATTATACATCATCATCCTTAAGATAAACGGTTCGAATGAGCCTGCTGGTTGGTCAGCTATGATGGTTGCTTTTCTCTTTGTTTCAGCATTCCAGATGGTTGCTTTAGGAGTTATAGGGGAGTATGTTTGGCGTGGTTTGGATGCTTCTCGTAACAGACCTTTATATGTAATTAAGAATAAATTTTAAATGAAAAAAATGAAAAAAGTTAAATATTTCATAATCTTGGTAATCTTATGGTTGCCATTTTTTGCTCTTGGGTTTTACGGCCAACCATTCTTAGATGATTACTGGAATGGATCTATGGCTAGAGACATGGGTTTTTTTGATGCTTATATTCATTTATTCAACAATTGGTCAGGAAGATTTTTTACAAATTTTTTACTAATATATCTAAATCCTTTATCATATGATTTTTTAAGTGGCATAAAATTTGTTTTTATATTCAGTTTTATTCTAAAGATTAGTTCTGTCGCTTATTGTCTTAGTTGTGTCACGAGTAAGCACAAGTCATTATTATTTAATTATACTTTAGCATCTGTTTTTATTTTGTTTTATTATATAATTTCCCCTGATAAATACGCTGCAATGTATTCATTTACCTATTTTTCTGTTTATCAATTTCCTTGTTTAATATTAATTCTAACGCCTGTTTTTCTTTATAAACACCATTTGAATTTAACAACAAAATCAGGAGCAAAAAATTTAATAATATCGGGGATTTTATGTATTTTGGGTGCCGGATCAAATGAACTTACATTTATGTTGCTTGGATGGATTATCATTAATGCAATGCTACACTATATTATACAGCGTGATAATGATAAGTTAAAATTTATGTTGTTTTTAGGGATACTTCTGGCTTTTTCTGGATTTATAGCAATTGTCGCTGCACCAGGCAATAGCAATAGATTGTCTAATGAATTTTCCAATTCATTTTCATACAGTCCAATAATCATACTAGAGAGAACAATTAAATTTGTAATATATTTATTCTCTCAATACACAACGATTTTAATACTCATCTTCCCCATTTTTGTATTTTCCCTAGGGAAAAATATATTCGTAAAACTAGATTACTTAAACAAAGTACCAATTTGGTATCAGTTATTCTTTGTTTTTTTTGGAATAGTATTGGGTTCGCTTCCTTATCACATTTCTGGATATGCGGCTATTGAAAGGTCCGTTAATATGATTTATTGGTGGTTGATTTTTAGTTGGACATTTGTTTGCTGGAATAACTTAGGTCATATTGTTAATGACAGTAAAAGTGTTTATTCTAAACTTTCTTATATCCTAATTTTTGCATATGTGACATACATAGAAACACGTGCATATGCTGAGTGGATAATCGAAGCGCCCATATACTTAAGTCAATATAATATAAGGTATAAAGAGGTAGCTAAGGCGAAACTTAATATAAATAAAGAAGTGATATTGAAGCCAATTATCGGTGTAACGCCAAGGTACGTATTGATCCGCGATGAAGTCGGCGAAAATAGCCTTTATGATTTGCAAAGTAAATCTAGTGCCTGGAATAATGTTAGGTTTGCTGAATGGTTCGGAATTGATTCTGTTAAAGTTGTTCCAATTAAAAAAGAGCAATGAAAAGATAACCAATTAGTCCATGGCGACTATTTATCGGTTGTATTCGTCAAATGATAAACTGAATGCGAATATAGTGTATGCCTTGCACAGTCGAAAAAACAGGTTTTGCATACGAGTTTAATGCCAATTTGCGCGTGTAAGCAAAAGCATTTGGCGGTGGTCTAAAGGGTGGTTTTTGCTATGTTGAGGCATGATTCAAACCACCATCTGTTGCGGTAAGTGCGGCAGCACGGCGCTGCGCAAGAACGGGCACAGCAAGGGCAAAGCCAAGTACCTGTGCACCGCCTGCCGACACCAAGCCGTGTTTACGCCGGCGGCCCCGCGCAAGGCAGCCCAGTACGCCCAGGTCGAGAAGCTACTGGTGGAACGCGTCTCGCAGCGGGCCATCGTGCGCCTGACGGGCGTCTCGCGCATGACGGTGGCCAAGCTGGCAAAAAAAAGCGCAGGTCAGCCCGCACTTGCGGCCCAAGCCAAGCCGGCCCCGGGTGCTGGAGTTGGATGAGATGTGGACGTTTGTGGGCCGGAAGAAGCACAAGAAATGGCTCTGGCTGGCCGTCGAGCGGCACACGCGCCGCATCGTGGCCTGGGTACTGGGTGGGCGAGGGCACGCCACGGCCCGGCGGCTGTGGCAGGCGTTGCCGGCCGCCTACCGCATGGGCACCTGGTATTTCACGGACGAGTGGGAAGCGTACCGACGGGTGTTGCCGCCGGCGGCACACCGGCCCAGCCCCAAAGGCAGCGGGCAGACCAGTGTAGTGGAGGCCATCAACTGTTCCTTGCGCCAGAAGTGCGCGGTGCTTGTGCGCAAGTCCTGCTCGTTCAGCCGGTGCTTAAAGATGCACCACGTCCGCATCCAACTTGTTATTGACGAGCATAACCGGCAATGCGAACAGAAACGAACATTCAGCAAAACCACCTTTTAGACCACCGCCAAGCATTTAACTCTGTCGTGATGCTGGGCTGCTTGGTACTACTGGAGCTATAGCGGAATCATGAACGGTGTACGTGGTAGCCGCAGTGGTTGAACCAGGCTTTGGCGTCGCGGCTGGTAATCCAGTCGATGGCGGTTTGCAACGCTTGCTCCAGCGCCTGGCGGGTACGGGCTTGGGCCTGACGGAGCTTGGTTTTGAGCTTGCTCCAAGCCTGCTCAACGGGGGCAAAGTCGGGCGAGTAGGGCGGCAAAAACAGCACCTCGACGCCGCGCCGGGCCAGTTCCTCGTGCAAGCCGCCGAGCTTATGCACCGGCAGGTTGTCGAGCACCAGCACGTCGCCGCGGCGCAGTTGCGGACCCAGCACTTGGCTGATGTAGAAGGCGAATCTGCGCTGGTCTAACGCTCCGTCCAGCACCTGCACGGCTTTGAGCCCGCGCACGCCCAGCGCCCCGATCAGCGTCAGGCTCTTACCGCGCCGCAGCGGCACGGCCCCGCCCGCGCGCCGGCCGCCCACGGCCCGCGCGTAACGCCGCGTGTAACGCCGCGTGTAATCCAGGCGCAGACCGGTCTCGTCCAGAAAGTAAAACCGGTGCACGTCGCCGCGCCCGCTCACTGTTTCCACCTACTGGCGCCGCAGTTCGTGCACGCGCTGCGTGTCACGCTCGGTGGCGTGCAGGCTTTTTTTTGCGGCGTAGCCCGTGCTCGTCTAGCACGCGCCAGACCGAGCCCACGCTCACCCGCTGCCCCGTGTCGGCCGCTAGCGCGTCGCGCAACTCGGCCAGCGTCACGTCCGACTGGCGCCCGACCTGCGCCACCAGCCATGCCTGCCCCGCCGCGTCCAGGCACCGCGGCGGCCCGCCCCGGCCGGGCAGCGCCGCCAGCGAGCCGGTGTGCCGCTGCCGACGCAGCAGTTTGCCCACGAAGGCCAGGCTCACGCAAAAGCGGGCCGCCACCTGCGCCTGCCGGGCACCCGGCTCGGCCAGCGCCTGCGCCACGCGCTGGCGCAAATCCAAAGAATAGGCTTGCATACAACGGGGTACGTATCTTATGTAAAAGAAGCTACACCGTTCACGAAACCGCTATAGTACTGTTCTCGTGTGGTTAATTAATGAAATGACAAACAGCGTCCGGATTGCTGTAATTCACCGCGGCCGCGATGGATTCTTATTGCGCAAGATAGTAGCAGTGAGCATACCAACGGTAGCCTGCTTGCCGCTGCTTCCTTTGCAACTGGTGTTGCGTTAGGCAACCATCCCAGCCGCCCCCGCCGTACCTTCGCCTGACCTAAACCGCGCCCCCGGAAACTACAGGAAACCAAACTCCCGGGCGCCGTTGTTTACCGACCTATGGCCTCCACTACCGATCTGCAAGTAGCCGCCCCCGCGGCCGACCCCATTGACCACCTCGACCCGCGCGAGTTTATCCTCATCAAAAACGCCCGGGTTCACAATCTGAAAAACCTCAGCGTGGCTTTGCCGCGCAACAAGTTTATTGTCGTTACGGGCTTGTCGGGCTCAGGTAAGTCGTCGTTGGCGTTTGATACGCTCTACGCCGAGGGCCAGCGCATGTACGTGGAGAGCCTGAGCTCCTACGCCCGCCAGTTTCTGGGCCGCATGGACAAGCCCGATGTGGACTACATCCGGGGCATCTCGCCGGCCATTGCCATCGAGCAGAAGGTCAGCATCAAGAACAACCGCTCCACCGTGGGCACCAGCACCGAAATCTACGACTACCTCAAGCTGCTGTTTGCGCGGGTGGGCCGCACCTACTCGCCCGTAAGCGGGGAGCAGGTGAAAAAGGATAACGTGGCCGACGTGGTGGACTACCTCATGCAGCTGCCGGAGGGCACCCGCGTGACGCTGCTCTCCCCATTGCTGCCCTCCGAAGATGGCCGCCCAATGAGCAAGGAGCTGGATTTGCTGCTTCAGAAAGGCTACAGCCGCGTGGTGGTGAACGGCGAAACGGCCTTTATTGAAGAGCTGATTGCCGAAGGCCAGCCCGAAGTGCAGGGCGACGTGTTCATCATGATTGACCGCACCGCCATCCAGCCGGGCGATGAAGACCTGATGTTCCGCCTCGCCGACTCGGTGCAGACCGCCTTCTTCGAGGGCCACGGCACCTGCATCGTGAAGATGGACGAGGAAACCCGCACTTTCTCCGACCGGTTTGAGCTGGACGGGCTGGTGTTTGAGGAGCCGAGCGTCAACTTCTTCTCCTTCAACAACCCTTACGGCGCCTGCCAGACCTGCGAAGGGTTCGGCTCGGTGCTGGGTATTGACGAGGACCTCGTTATTCCCGATAAGAGCCTGACAGTGTATGAGGGCGCCATTGCCCCTTGGCGTACCGACAAGCAGAGCGAGTGGCTGAAGCCCCTGCTCAAAAATGGCATCCGCTTCGACTTCCCGATTCACCGGCCCTACAACGAGCTGACGGAAGCCGAACGCACCCTGCTCTGGAAGGGCAACAAGTACTTCGACGGCCTCGACGCTTACTTTAAGTGGGTGAGCGAGCAGACCCACAAAATCCAGTACCGGGTGCTGCAGAGCCGCTACCGGGGCCGTACCACCTGCCCCGACTGCCGCGGCACCCGCCTGCGCAAAGACGCCCAGTACGTCAAGATTCAGGGCCAGAGCATTACCGACCTGGTGCTGCTGCCGGTGAGCCGGGCGCTGGAGTTTTTCCAGACCCTGGACCTGCCCGAGCACGAAGCCAAGGTAGCCGAGCGCCTGGTAACGGAAGTAACCAACCGCCTGGAGTACCTGAACCGGGTGGGGCTGGGCTACCTCACGCTTAACCGCCTCAGCAGCACGCTCTCGGGCGGGGAAAGCCAGCGGATTTCGTTGGCTACCTCGCTGGGTTCGGCGCTGGTGGGCTCCATGTACATTCTCGATGAGCCCAGCATCGGTCTGCACCCCAAGGATGCCGAGCAGCTCATTGGTGTGCTGCGCTCCTTGCAGCAGCTCGGCAACACCGTGATTGTGGTGGAGCACGAGGACAAGATGATGGAGCAGGCCGACCAGATCATCGACATCGGGCCCGAGGCCGGCTCGGGCGGCGGCATTCTGCAGTTCCAGGGCACCTACGCCGAGGTACTGGCCTCCGACACCTACACCGGCCAGTACCTGAGCGGCCGTATGGCAGTGGAAGTGCCCAAAACCCGCCGCCCCTGGCGCAACGCGCTGGAGCTGACCGGGGCCCGCGAAAACAACCTCAAAAACGTGTCGGTGAAGTTTCCGCTGAACGTGATGACGGTGGTGACGGGCGTATCGGGCTCGGGCAAAAGCACCCTGATCCGGCGGATTCTGGCCCCGGCTCTGCTCAAGCAGCTGGGCGGCGGCGCGGGCGAAGCCACCGGCAAGTTCGACCGCCTCACCGGCGTAAACGGCCAGGTAACCCACGTGGAGTTCGTCGACCAGAACCCCATCGGCAAGAGCAGCCGCTCGAACCCCGTCACCTACGTGAAGGCCTACGACGCCATCCGCACGCTGTTTGCCGATCAGCCGCTGGCCAAGGCCCGGGGCTTCAAACCCTCGCACTTCTCCTTCAACATCGACGGAGGGCGCTGCGAGGTGTGCCAGGGCGAGGGCCAGGTGAAGATTGAAATGCAGTTCATGGCCGACATCTACCTGACCTGCGAAGCCTGTGAGGGCCGCAAGTTCAAGCAGGACGTGCTGGACGTGAAGTTCCAGGACAAGGCCATCAACGACGTGCTCGACATGACCATTGAGGACAGCATCACCTTCTTCAAGGACCAGCCCAAAATCGTGGAGCGCCTCAAGCCGCTCGATGATGTGGGCCTGGGCTACATTCGGCTGGGGCAGTCGGCCAACACGCTGTCGGGCGGGGAGGCCCAGCGCGTGAAGCTGGCCTCGTTCCTGACTAAAGGCAACACCCTGCAGAACGATAAAATCCTGTTCATTTTCGACGAGCCCAGCACCGGCCTGCACTTCCACGACATCAACAAGCTGATGACGGCCCTCAATGCGCTGGTGGAGCAGGGCAACTCGGTGCTCATCATCGAGCACAACATGGACATCATCAAGTGCGCCGACTGGGTGATTGACCTGGGCCCCGAAGGCGGCATCAACGGCGGCCATCTGCTGTTTGAGGGCACGCCCGAGGAGATGGTGAAGCTCAAAGACACCAACCACACCGCCCGCTTCCTGGCCGAGAAGCTATAGGAACCGGCGGCGCGTTCCAACTTGTCATTCCGCGTGGAGCGAGGAAACGCCGCTGCCCGTCTGGGGCTGCCTGGCGTCCTCACTCCGCGCGGAATGATAGTTTTAGGAGCATATTCGCCTCATGAACACGACCTCCTCTACTGCCCCGGGTGCCGTTGCTACCGCTGCCCAGCCCGAAAGCCGTTTGTGGCGCTGGCTGGTGCTGGGCGCGGTGCTCGGCAACCTGCTGTGCAACTACGTGGCCCAGCGCTACCCCTTCAATGGGCAAACCAACGCGGTGGTTTCCGGCAAGTACTACACCTTGCTCACGCCGGCAGGCTACGCGTTCAGCATCTGGGGGCTGATTTTTCTGGGTATCCTGGTTTACGCCATCTGGCAGCTGCTGCCGGCGCAGCGGCGCCAGCCCTTGCCCACGGCCGTGGCCGAGCCCTTTATTCTAGCCAACGTGGCCACAGCCGGCTGGCTGGTGGCCTTTGCCTACGAAAAGCTGGCGGTGAGTGTGCTGATCATGCTCGTGATTCTGGCGTCGCTGGCGGTGGCGTACAGCCGCGCCCGGCGCCTAGTTCGCAGCGGGCAGGCCGGATGGGCCAGCAGCATCCCGCTGGGGCTGTACTTCGGCTGGATTACGGTGGCCACGGTCCTGAACGTGTCGTTGTGGCTGAGCACGGTGTGGCAGCCTTCGGCCAGCACGGCTACCACGGTGGCCATGCTGCTGCTCAACGTGGTGCTGGTCCTGGGCGTGGTGGTTACGCACCAGTTTCGGGAGCTGGCCTACCCGCTCACGCTGGCCTGGGGGCTGGTGGGCATTGGGCTGGCCCGGAGCGGCAACGCCCCGGGGCTGGCGGGCGTGGCCCTGAGCGCGGCCCTCACGCTGGTAGCGGCTGCCGCCTGGCTGGTGTGGCAAAAGCGCCGGTAGGCAGGGCCAAGGCATTCAGCGGCGTAGCGCTTACCTTGCGGCCACAATCAAGTCTCCTTCAGATCAAACTCTCCCTTCGCTATGCGTAAGAACATTGTGGCCGGCAACTGGAAAATGAACACCACGTTGCAGGACGGCCAGGCCCTGATTTCCGAAATCGTCAACATGGTGCAGGACGAGGTTACCGGCTCGGCCGTGGAAGTGGTGGTGTGCCCGCCGTTCCCGTTCCTGTCGGCCATTGGCCGCCAGCTGCCCGCGGGTGGCCGCTTCCACCTGGGCGCGCAAAACTGCCACCAAAAGGAAACCGGCGCTTTCACCGGCGAGGTATCGGCTAAGATGCTACAGTCGGTAGGGGCGGAGTACGTGATTCTGGGCCACTCGGAGCGCCGCCAGTACTTCGGGGAAGACGACGAGCTGCTCAGCCAGAAATTGAAAGCCGCGCTGGCCGCCGGCCTCAAGCCCATTTTCTGCGTGGGTGAGTCGCTGGAAACCCGCGAGGCCGACGAGACTTTCAACTTCATCGAGAAGCAGCTGAAAGACGGCCTGTTCCACCTCAGCAACGAGGAGTTCGACCAGGTAGTAATTGCCTATGAGCCCATCTGGGCCATTGGCACCGGCAAAACGGCTACCAGCCAGCAGGCCCAGGAAGTGCACGCCTTCATCCGGGAGCAGATTGCCCGCGCCTACGACGCCGAGGCAGCCCTGAACACGAGCATCCTCTACGGTGGCTCGGCCAACGCCCAGAACGCCCGGGAGCTGTTCAGCCAGCCCGACGTAGACGGTGGCCTCATCGGCGGCGCTTCCCTCAAGTCCCGCGACTTCACCGAGATTATCAAGTCGTTCTAATTGTCATTCTGAGCGAAGCGAGGAATCTGGGGTAAGCATGTCAACAAACCGACGCAGGTTCCTCGCTTCATTCGGAACGACCACGAACTTATTTCGGCCGGATAATTGTCGGAAAGACGAGTCTTAGCCATTCTCCATGCTCACAAGTCTGTTACTCTCCGGGTTCCTCACGCTGAATCCGTTTCAGCCCACGCCGGCTGTGCCATTTAACGCTGCGCCGGTAGTGGCCTCGGTGGAGCCCTGCCAGATTTATGGCTCCATTTTCTTGGAAAAGGACCCGCGCCGCCGCAGCCAGTGCTTTGCTACGGTGTATGTGGAGCCGGAAGAGACTTTTGCCGATGTGCTGGTGTACCAGGAAAACAACAAGCTCTTCGCCGATAAAGCCGGCTTCTGGTACTTCACCGGAGCCCGCGACTTCGCCGATTACGTGCTGTTCGTGACGGACAACCGCGCCTTGGCCGATTTCAGTATTCAGTATACCAAAATTCGCTCCTACGCCGGCTGCCGCAACGGGAAGTAACATTGCTGGATTTCAAATATAAGAGGGGCCGCATCCAAGTATGGATACGGCCCCTCTTATGTAATGGAAAGTTCACTCCGTTACAGCTTCACCAGTTCTACCCGGCGGTTTTGGGCTTTGCCGGCTTCTGTGGCGTTGTCAGCCAGCGGCTTGCTTTGCCCAAAACCTGCCGACTGCAACCGCGAAGACGGGATGCCCGCTTGCGTGAGGGTAGTCACCACAGCGGCCGCGCGGGCTTCGGAAAGCTGCTGGTTGTGCGGGGCCGTGCCGCTGTTGTCGGTGTGGCCCTGCACGGCCAGGCGCAATGCGGGGTTCTGCTGCAGTAGCCGAAGCACTTCCGCTACGGTTGCCGCCGACTCGGGCCGGATGGTGGCTTTATCCGTGTCGAAGTTGATGTACAGGGCGATACGCCCGTCCGTATCTAGTTTTTTTTTAACTCCTGGGCGGGTATCACCGCGGCTTGCTGGGGCATGGCAGCCCGCTCAGTTACGGTGAGGTTGTAGTTGGCATCGGTAGCGCCCAGGGCCGTCACCTGCACCCACACCTCCTTGTCTTTCTGGCGGATGACGTAGGTGTCAGTTTCGTGGTCGTTGCCAATGCTCCATTTGCCGTGCTTATACACCTCATCCGAGCCTACTTTGTCGATGACTTCCTGGGGGACTTTGCCTGAAAAGACTTTCACGCCGCCCAGGCCGGTAACCAATGTTTCGTAGTTGCGGCGAATCATTAGCTCGGAGGCTTTCTTCTCCCCGTTCTTGGGGTTGAGTAGGCGCTGGGAGACTTTCCCCTCCACGGGTATCAGGTTTTTGCCGTCATACACGTAGGCCCGCTCAAAGTCGTACTCTTCGCTGTTGCTGGTGTTTTCTTCGTAGGTAGTCAGGCCGGCGAAGTAGGGAAACTGGCCCAGGTTTTCCGCGGAAACAGGCACCGTACTGAGGTCGAAAGTAGCCGCTGGGGCCGCCGGGGTAGTAGTCGCCTCGGACGCTTCGGCGGGGGCCGTTGCGGCGGCGGGGGCTTCGGGCGTTGTACTCGTCGTGGCTGTCTCAGCCTGGTCCTTGCTGCCGCAGGCAGAAAGTGTGGTGGCCAGCAGGCCAGTCAGGGAAAGATAGCGCAGCGTGTTTTTCATGCGAAGGGGAATAAGTTGAGAATCGAAAGGTAAAATAAAGGCATATTTATATTGAAATATTATTATAAAAATAGAACACCAGGATGTAAGTGGTAAGTAAGCAGGTTTTTTGCCCGAACTTTGTCTGGCCCGGTGCAGCCGGCTTCCCGATCTTACCTTTCCCCATTTGCTCATGGATTTCATTGAACTGCGCGTAAAAGCTCCCGGCGAGTTGTCGGATATTTTGGTGGCCGAGCTGGCCGAAGTTGGCTTCGACACCTTCGAAGACAACGACGAAGGCTTCTGCGCCTATACTACCGAAGACGTATTCAACCCCGATGATGTGGCCGAAATCATGAGCCGCTACGAGGGCCTGGGCGAGCTGGAGCACAGCCACCGCACCATCACGCGCCAGAACTGGAACGCCGAGTGGGAAAAGAACTTCCAGCCCCTGGTCATTGCCGATCAGGTTTCGGTGCGGGCCCCTTTCCACCCGGCCCGGCCCGATTTGAAGCACGAAATCGTGATTATGCCGCGCATGTCCTTCGGCACGGGCCACCACGATACCACGGCGCTGATGATTGAAAACCAGCTCACCATCGACCATCAGGGCAAGCGGGTGCTGGACATGGGCTGTGGCACCGGCATTCTGGCCGTTATGGCTGTGCAGCTCGGCGCTACTTCAGTGCTGGCCGTGGATGTAGAGCCCTGGACGGCCGAAAACGCCGCCGATAATGCCGCCGAAAACAACGTGCAGGACCGCGTAGAAGCCCGCCTCGGCGACATTTCGGCCCTGGAAGGGGAGGCCCCGTTCGATATTATCCTGGCCAACATCAACCGTAACGTCCTGCTGGAAGATATGGCCGCCTACGGGCAGTATCTGAAGCCGGGCGGCCCCATTCTGTTTTCCGGCTTTTATGAGGAGGACCTGCCGCTGATTCGCACGGCGGCTGAGCAGGCGGGCTTCACCTACGAATCGATGCGCACCCGCAACCACTGGGTGTCGGCCATTTTCCGGAAATAGGCCCACACGCAGCCGCCGACGGCCCCCGGCCCGATAGTACAAAACCGGGGGCAACTACGGGCACTATTGCGCGTCTGGTTAGCGTTAGGCAGCGCAAGAACCTGTTTGCCACAGTGCTAGTGCCCTTAAGCAACTCTCAATCAGGTTACGCGTGAATGCGGTGAATTTTAGCGAAATTGGAGACGAATAAGTCTGTTCTGACGGTATTGAGTATGAAGCAAGTAGTAATTGGTTGGCTATGGGCAGCGCTGCTGCTCGTTTCGGTGGAAGCTTGGGCACAGCAGCCGGCCGCTCCGGCTGCGGCTCCCGCGGCCCCACGCACCCAGCCTGGCAAGCTGTCCACCGACCCGGCCCAGTACATCATTGATGTGCAGGCCATGATGGCCTCAACCAAAAACCCGGCCGCCATTGCCAGTGGTGTTTCCCTGCAAACCCTCTGGGCCAGTAACAAGCTCACGGCCTCCCAGCAGCGGCTTATCGTGGATATTTCGCAGCGGCTGCTGGCCAAACGCTTCAAGCCCCGGCCGCACTTTGAAACGTTTTTCAACGCTATTCTGGCCGGCGCTACCAAGCAGAACCTGAGCGACCAGCAAATGGATGGCCTACTGACGACCATCAGCACCACCCTGGATCGGGAGCAGGTACGCGACACGGAAAAGTTTCTGAATGCCGTGACGCTGTTTCTGCAAACCAACCGCCTCTACTATTCGCGCTACAACCGCGTGCAGCTGGTGCGCGGCGGGTTTTCTTTCGCCTATAACCAAACCGACCAGTCGTTGGAGCCGGCCGTAGCGCCGGAGCCCACGCCTACGGTTTCGGAGCCCGTACGCACCGGTGCTGCCATCAAAACCACCAAACCGGCCGCCAAGCCCGCTAAAAAGAAAAGCACTGATGGCTGGGACACCGTAGCCGACTGGGGCACCAATGATGGCTGGGGCTCCTCCAGCAACGATGGGTGGGGGGCACCCGCCAAGAAGGCCCCGGCCAAACCAGCCCCCAAAACCGCTGGGGCTAAACCGGCCGCTGCGCCCGTGAAAGAACCCGAGCCCGAGCCCACCCCGGCCGCGCCCACGTATTTCGACGACTACATGGCCCCGCCAACCCGCGGCCCAGTGATTGTGCTGAAGGACGTGGACCTGCTGGTAGGCAGCTTCGGTGCCGACTCGGCCCTGATTACCAAAACCACGGGCTTTGCCGTGCCGCTCACTAACCGCTTTGTGGGCTACGGCGGGCAGTATGCCTGGCAAGTGAAGGGCAACCCCGTAACAGCCGACCTCACGCACTTCGATATGGACATGGGCAAGCCCGAGTTCAAGGCCGAGCCCGTGACGATGACGTACGCCGCCGTGCTGGAAAGCCCGGTGAAAGGTGCGCTGTCGTTTAAGAGCCTCAAGAAAAAGCCCGGCAGCACCGATTCGTCGTATCCGCGCTTTATTTCCCTCACCAACGATGCCCGCGTCAAGAACATCGGCGACAACATCAAGTACGTTGGGGGCTTTGCCCTCAACGGACAGCGGGCCTTCAGCGCCAGCCTCGACGGCTCGTTGTCGACCATCAGCGTGCAGGCCAATGGCGTAACCAAGTTCCGGGCTTCGGCCCGCGCCTATGAGCTGGGCGATACGCTGCTCTCTTCGAGCAGGGCGGCCGTGTCTATTTACGAAGACAAGGTGGACTCCGTATATCACCCCGGCGTGAAGCTCAAATTCTCGAAAGCCCGGCAGGTGCTGCAGCTGGCCCGGGAAGAAGGCCTTTACAAAACCACGCCTTACTACGACTCTTACCATCAGATGGAAATAACGACGGAGCTACTGACGTGGCCCATCAATACCCCGCTGATGAACTTCTCCATGCTGACGGCCAAAAACCAGGTGGCCGCCACGTTTGAGTCGCGCGAGTTCTACACCAACACCCGCTACCAGCAGATTAAAGGCATCAACCGGATGCACCCACTACAGATGGTGGTGGGTTACAGCACGGCCCACGAAAACGTGAAGACGTTTTCCATTGGTGACCTGGTGCAGGAGTTCAAACTCAGTGAGCCCAACGTGCGCTCGGCCATGGCCGGACTGGCGCGGGATGGGTACGTGCGCCTGAATCCCGACGGCAACACCGTGTCGCTGCTGCCTAAGGCTTCGCACTATGTCAGCTCGGCCCGGGGCAAAAAAGACTACGACCACATTGCCATCAAGTCGGTGGCACCGGGCGGGCGCAATGCCGTGCTCAACCTCGATAACAAGGTGCTGACCGTGCGCGGAGTGGACCGGTTCAACTTCTCCGACGACTCAGTAGCAGTATTTGTGCAGCCCGACAGCAGCGTGGTGCGCATCCTCAAAAACCGCAATATCGAGTTCAACGGCACCCTGGTGGCCTCGGCTTTCGTGTTCAAAGGCAAGGAATTTCGCTTCGATTACGACGGCTTCTACGTGGACCTGGTGAAGATAGACTCCATCATCGTGAAGGGGAAAAACTCGAAGGGCTCGGTGATGAAGGCGCGCAAAGACGTGGACTGGACCCTGACCAACAAGAGCAAGAACTCGGCGGGTAAGCTCTACATCAACCACCCCAAGAACAAGTCGGGCCGCAAGAAGATAGGCTCTTACCCGTCGTTTGACGCTACCACCGGGGCCTACGTATTCTTCGACAAGCCCGAGGTGCTGGGCGGCGCCTACGATACCACCGTGTACTTTGACATCCCGCCGTTCCGCATCGACTCGCTGAACAACAAAAACCGCTCGGCGGTGGGCTTCAAGGGTAAGTTCGTAACCGGCGGCATCATGCCGGCCTTCGAAACCAAGCTCTCGATGCAGGACGATGGTTCCCTGGGCTTCGTGTACCAGCTGCCCAAGGAAGGCTTCCCGCTCTACGGGGGCAAGGGCAAGCTGTTCAATACCGTGAAGATGAGCAACCGCGGTATTCAGGGTATTGGCGAAATCAAGTACCTGGCTGCCACGCTCCAAAGCAAGCAGTTCATCTTCTACAAAGACTCCGTGGTGACGGTGGGTACCACAGCCTCGCTGGCCGAGGGGCCCTACCAGGGAGCCGAGTATCCGAAAGTGGACCTGCTGCCCGGCTACCAGATGAAGTGGGCCGTGCGCAAGGACTCTATGTACTGGAGCACCGCCAAATCGGGGCAGGACATGCGCTTCTACGGTGGGGCCTTTAGCTACCGGGGCGAAGCCGTGCTGACGCCGACTGGCCTCTACGGCAATGGCCGCATCGAAGGGCCGCAGTCCTTAGTTCGCTCGCGCAACTTCACCTTCCTGCAGCACCACTACAAAGGCACGGGCGCCACGCTCAGCATCAAGTCGAGTGAGGAAAACAAGCCGGCCGTGAAAGCCACCGACGTGGCCATCGACTACGACATCAAGCAGGGCTTCGCGGACTTCTCCCCGGAAAAAGCCGGGGTGGCCAACGTGGAGCTGCCTTACACGCAGTACCGCACTTCGCTGAGTGGGGGTAAGTGGGACTTCAAGAAGAAAACCATTGTCTTCCGGGTGACCCCAGGCGCCGACTCTACCCGCTCGTACTTCTACTCCACCAAGCCCGACCAACACGGCCTGAAGTTCCAGGCCTCGAGCGGGGTGTATGACCTGCGGAAGTACCAGCTGATGGCCGGTGGCGTGCCCCGCATTTCCTCGGCCGATGCCTGGATTGAGCCCGACTCCAACAAGGTGTACGTGGCCGCCAACGCCGATATGCGCGCTTTCCGCAACGCCCGCGTAACGATGGATACCCTCCAGAAGTACCACCAACTCTACCAGGGCGAAGTAGACATTCAGTCGCGACTGGCTTTCACCGGCAATGCCCTTTACAGCTACAAAAACGCCGCTGCCGACTCTTTCGCCCTGAAGTTTGCCAACTTCCGCATCGACTCCTCGCAGGCGCTGTCGGGGCTGACAGCCAGCACGGGCAAAGGCATTGGCGCCCGCCTCCTGGGGCGCGGCGGCGACGGGCCTAAGATTGGACCGTCTACGCTGGCTACGGTTTCCATTAAAGCCGAAGACAAGTTTCATCTGGCACCGCGCATTGCGTACCGGGGCAGTGCCATCATGAACTCGAAGAAGAAGCGGTTTGCCTTCGATGGGCAGTCGAAGCTGGAGTTTGTGAAGAATGCCACGGCCTCCACTTGGTTTGCTGTGCAGGATTCCATCGACCCCAAGCGGATCCAGCTGCGCGTGCAGGACCCCAAGGCCGAAGATGGTACTCCCTTGTTTACGGGGCTGTTCCTGTCGGAAACGAACCGTGTGTACCCGCTTTTTGTGGGCCAGAAAGCCAGCGTAACCGACCAGAACATCTTCCAGGTGGATGGCACACTGAGCTTTGACGCGGCCAAGCGCACCTTCCGGATGGGCCGTCAGGAAGAAAACCCCGACGTGTACGAAGGCAGCGTGCTAACCTTCAACGACTCGACTACTGCCATGGGCTTCCGGGGCAAAGTAGAGCTGATTACCTCCAACAAGGACTATACGCTGGAGGCTGCGGCCATTGGCAAAGGCAAGCCCGACAGCAGCCGCTACGAGCTGGACACGTTTATGGCGCTGGACATCAACCTACCGGAAAAAGCCATTATTGCCATGGCCGAAGACATGGGCCGCTACGCCAAGGGCTTGCCCGAGGCTATGACTGGCACCCGGGAAGAATACCTGAAGCTGGGGGAATTTGTGGGTAGCAAATCCGTGCAGCAGTACCAGAACCGTAAAGGCGGCTATTCGCCCCTGCAGAAACTCTCGCCCAAGCTGCTGCGCACCATCGTGCTCAACCGCGTAAAGCTGGTGTGGTCTGACAAGCAGCGGGCCTGGTACTCGACCGGCAAGATTGGCTTGATTAGTATCTACAAAAAGGACATCAACGCCGAAATTGACGGCTTCATTGAAATCAAGAAGGAGTCGACGGGCGACGTGGTGGAAATGTACCTGGAAGCCGAACCGCAGACCTGGTACTACATCAAGTACGCCAACAACACGGTGCTCACCAAAGCCCAGCACGGCTCCTACGACGAGATTGTGGGCTTTAAGGCCAAGGGCGACTACAACACGGCCACGGAGTACGGCTTCTTCCTCGGCGACGACCAGGAAGTGCAGTCCTTCCTGACGCGCTTCCGCAAAACCTACCTGGGCCTCACCGGCAAGGACGCCGCCAAGAAAATTGTGACCACCCAGCCCGAGCCGGACCCCGAAGCCACCGAGGAAACCGACAAGAAGAAAAAGAAGAAGAAAGGCACGGAGTTCGACGTTTCTACGGAACCCGCCGCCGATGCCCCCATCGACGATGCCCCGGTAGACCGCAAAAAGAAAAAGAAGAAAGACGATGCCACCGAGGAGCCGGCCGCTACACCTACCGAGGCCGCACCAGCGGAGGACACCGGCAAAAAGAAAAAGAAGAAGGACGAGCCCGTGGTGACCGAGCCCACCGTGGACACGCCCACGGCCCCGGCCGAGGATACCAGCAAGAAGAAAAAGAAGAAGAAAGAATCTGCCGACGACCCCTTCGGCGAGCAATAGTCTTCTAGTTCACAAAAGCCCCCGTTGGATGTTCCGGCGGGGGCTTTTTTTGGGTAGGAAGGCAAGCTAGTGCCTGGCTCCGCCATTCCACCGGCCAACCTCTATCTTTGGCCTCTCCCACCTCACTCCCTGCGTATGCACCTGATTCTACTCCTGGGCGCCCTGCTGGCGGCTTACCTTATCGGCTCCATTCCCACAGCCCTTTGGGTGGGGCGGCGCTTTTTCGGGCTGGATATCCGGGAGCATGGCTCGGGCAACGCCGGTGCTACCAACACCTTTCGGGTGCTGGGCAAGCGGCCTGGCTCGGTGGTCATGGCCATTGACGTGCTGAAAGGCTGGGTAGCCACCTCCCTGGCCGGGCTGCTGGTGACCCAGGGCGCTTTGGCCCCCGAGAACCTGCTGTACGCTCAGCTGGGTTGCGGAGCCTTGGCCGTGGTCGGGCACATTTACCCCATCTGGGCGGGCTTCCGGGGCGGCAAGGGCGTAGCAACCGTGCTGGGCATGATGCTGGCCATAGCCCCGGCTACGGTGGGCGTGTGCATCCTGGTGTTCATCACCGTGCTGCTGGTGTCGCGCTACGTATCCCTGAGCAGCATGACGGCGGGCGTGGCGTTTGCGCTGCTGCAGCTGCTGCCCGCGTTCCGGCCCCAACACCCACTGCTTCTGTGGTTTGGCTTCGTGCTGGCGGCGCTGCTGATCTATACCCACCGGGCCAACATCGGCCGCCTGCGCGCCGGCACCGAAAGCCGGGTGCCCATGCCCTGGGATAAGAAGTAGGGTAGGATAGAAGCCCTGCCAGAAAATCTCCTCGGACCGACGGGCAGAAGAGAATTATCCTTCAATCAGGCGGTAGGCAGGTGGAAAGGAGAACTTCAACGGATGGGCTTCGTTCTGGGAGGCAACCAACGCCGGATACCTGTATCCCGGAGTGCTGGCATCCGTAGGCAATCTGCTACTTTTGCGCCCGTCCAAACCCTCCCACTATGTCCACCTACCTCGAAGAAAATAAAGACCGTTTCCTGAGTGAGCTGCTCGACTGGCTGCGCATTCCCAGCGTATCTGCCGACCCTAAATTCCACGGCGACGTGCTGCGCGCTGCCGAATACCTGAAACAGCGCTTCGAAGAGCTGGGCGTGGACAATGTGGAGCTGTGCCAGACGGCCGGCAACCCCATCGTGTACGGCGAGAAGCTCATCGACCCCAGCCTGCCCACGGTGCTCGTGTACGGTCACTACGACGTGCAGCCCGCCGACCCATACGAGCTCTGGGATTCGCCCCCGTTCGAGCCCGTCATCAAAGACGAGAAAATTTACGCCCGCGGCGCCTGCGACGACAAAGGCCAGGTGTACATGCACGTGAAGGCGTTTGAGCTCATGCAGCGCAGCCAGGGCGGCGTGCCCTGCAACGTGAAGTTTATGATTGAGGGCGAAGAGGAAATCGGCTCCAACAACCTCGCGCTGTTCGTGCGGGCCAACAAAGAAAAGCTCAAAGCCGATGTTATCCTGATTTCCGACACCGGCATCCTCAGCAACGACCAGCCCAGCATTGAAGTAGGCTTGCGTGGCTTGAGCTACCATGAGGTGGAAGTAACCGGCCCCAACCGCGACCTGCACTCCGGCCTCTACGGCGGCGCCGTGCCCAACCCCATCAACATCCTGTGCAAGATGATTGCCTCTTTGCACGATGAGAACAACGACATTACCATTCCCGGCTTCTACGATAAGGTAGCCGTGCTTTCGGCCGAAGAACGCGCCGAGCTGAACCGGGTGCCACATTCCGATGAGGAGTTCAAGCAAAGCATTGGCTTGAAGGATATTTACGGCGAGAAAGGCTACACGACTGTGGAGCGCATCGGCATCCGGCCCACGCTGGACGTAAACGGCATCTGGGGCGGCTACACGGGCGAGGGTGCCAAGACGGTTATTCCGTCCAAGGCCTTTGCCAAGATTTCCATGCGCCTGGTGCCGCACCAGACCTCCGAGGAAATCACCCAGCTTTTTCAGTCACACTTCGAGCGGATTGCTCCCGCTGGCGTGCACGTGCAGGTGCGCCCCCACCACGGCGGGGAGCCGGTGGTGACGCCCACCGATTCGGTAGCTTACCAGGCCGCCGCCAAGGCCCTGGAAACCACGTTCGGCAAGAAGCCCATCCCAACGCGCGGCGGCGGCTCCATTCCCATTGTAGCCATGTTTAAAACGGAGTTGGGCCTCGACTCGGTGCTGCTCGGCTTCGGCCTCGATTCGGATGCTATTCACTCCCCCAACGAGCACTACGGGGTTTTCAACTTCCTGAAGGGCATCGAAACCATCCCGCACTTCTTCCAGAACTACGTGGCGGCTAGCCGGAGTTAAGAAACCAGTAATCCTGCGCAAGAACGCCCCGTTAGCCAAATGGCCGGCGGGGCGTTTTTGCGTACGCTCTGCGCGCTGCTTATTTGCTGGGAATAAGGTAGCCTACTGAGGCCTGAAACACGGAGTTGCGAGCGTTGCGCACATCGGCGTCGCCGGTGTAGCCATCCTTAGCGAAATCGGTAAGGGAGCCGCTGTAGCGGACACCTATCAGGAAGCCCGCCGTGGACTGGTAGCCAAGCCCGGCCGCGTAGCCTATTTCGTTGCGGTTTACCTTATCGAGGTCTTCGGTGCCGGAATACTCCGCGTAGGTAGTGCCACCGTTGAAGCTACGCTTGGTGTCGTCTTTCACCTTCAGTAGGTAGCTATACTGGGGGCCAGCCTCGAAGAAGAAGCCATCAGCGTTGATTTTCAGCAGCACCGGCACATCAATGTAATTGTAGGTGCGCGTACCCTGATACTTTACCAGACCGAACAGTTCACTTTCATCGAACTTGAAGCCTTTCTGCGAGTACAGCACCTCGGGCTGCACCGAGAAGAACCCGTCGTCAGTGAAGCTTATATTAGCCATGACGCCACCGTGGCCGCCCCACTTGTTCTGAAAGCGGTTTTCATCGACTAAATCGCCAGAGAGGTTGGAGTAGTTGGCGCCGCCTTTAAATCCCAGGCGGATACTCTGAGCTTGCGCGGAAGAAGAAGCCAGGGCGCCGGCCACAAGAGCAGCGGCTACAAGCAAAGAAGTGTTTTTCATGGGTGCAACGGAGTTAGGTTAGAGAATTGATTGCACGATGCCGCCGCTAAAACGAAAAGCGTGCCAGCCTATTGCTGGGCTATCAGGAAGCGGCTGCTGAGGGGCGAAAGCGCCTGAGTGCGGGTTATCAGGGACAGCAGAACGCAAGAGGCCGGCTCCTCTGCAAGAAAAGCCGGCCCTTACCAATGCTGTTGACGCTTATTTGCCGCCGAACAGGTAGCCTACTGAGGCCTGGAATACGGAGTTGCGAGAATTGCGCAGGTCATTATCGGCATAGCCTTCTTTGGCAAAATCAGTAAAGGATCCATTGTAACGGATACCTAAGAAGACCCCTGCAGGAGCTTGATAGCCTAACCCTGCTGCGTATCCAATTTCGCTACGCTTTACATTATCTAGGTTAGTAGTTTGTTCAGTCTTGGTGAATGTACTCCCATTTACTGACCGCTCTGTCTCATCTTGAATTTTGAGCAAGTAACTGTATTGAGGCCCTGCTTCAAAAAAGAAACCATCAGCATTGATTTTCAGAAGCACCGGCACATCGATATAGTTGTAGTTGCGTTTGCCCTGGTACTTATACCTGTTGTTCCCAATAGTATATTCATTGTCGGCGTACTGGAAACCTTTTTGTGAGTAAAGTACTTCTGGTTGAACAGAGAAGAAGCCATCATCCGTTATACTAAAGTTTGCCAGCAAACCGCCATGAGCGCCAAACTTACTTTCATATCGGTCTTCTTCTACTAGGTCGCCGGCCAGGTTCGAGTAGTTAGCGCCGGCTTTTACACCCAGGCGTACGCCCTGAGCGTGGGCAGAAGTAGCAGAGAAAGCGGCAGCCGACAGCAGGGCAACGGCGAGGAGGGGAGTCTTTTTCATGGTGCAACAAAGGGGTTAGTGAAACATTGCACGAACTGCTCCAACAGGAGCGGTTTTTGGGCCTTAAACGGGCTATTCAGGAAAAGTGACGTACTCCGGCCAAAAAAAAGAGCAGGCCGCCGGACCTGCTCCATATGCAACCAAGATAACTGGCTGGCTACTTGCCTAGTTGCAGCAGATAGCCCACTTGCACTACAATGGCGTCGTTGTTGGTGATGGGCTTCCCTGGCAGGGCGTCCCGCTCAATCACGGTTTTAAAGCCCCGACTGTAGCGCAACCCCATCGTCAGCCCGCTGCGGTGCTGAAAACCCATGCCCCCAATGGCGCCAAAATCGAAGGCCTGCACGTCGCTCGTCGACGAAGCCGTAGAGTTTGTGGTGGTAGCCTCCCGGCCGTCGGCGAAGGTGCGGGTTGTTTCGGTTTCGGTTTGGCTGCCGATCAGGTAGCTCACTTGGGGACCCAGCTCAAAATATAGCCCGCCGTTGGTGTTCACGCGGAAGGCCAAAGGCAGCTCCAGGTAATTCAGGCGCCGCTTCACCAGCAGCACGCGCTGCGACTCGCCCGCTTCCAGGCCCGTGGTGGTTAGAGACGTGTTGGTCATACGGTAGCCTTTCCGGCTGAAGCTCAGCTCGGGCGCCACGGTAAATACGCCCGTGCTGCTTAGGGGAATGGTGCTGGCCAGGCTCACAAAGAAGTCGGGGCGCCGTCCATCGGTGCGGGTGCGGTAGTTTTCGCCGCCCAGCTGGTCCACATCGTTGCCGGTAAGACGGCTGAGCATCAGTCCGGTTTTCAGCCCCAGGCGGGGGCGGCCAGCATTCTGGGCCGAAGCCGTAAAGGAAAGCAGGAGCAGGGCGGCCGCCGCCGAGCCTTTGGCTGCTAAACGAAACAAGTCGGAAATCAACATACTATAGAAAAACAGGCGCTCCGGTAACCAGCCCGGTCGGGGTGGCCGCGCCATTCGGCTACAATGTTACGCCAAAGGTGGGAGTTGCGCGGCGGCATGATCTGCTTGAGGGAGCAATTTTGGCTTGGAGAGGTTGCACTGAGCGCGGTAACTAACGAAACCCGCAGTATTTTGGCGGCTATGATGCGTGTGACGTTGCGCCGGTACGCGGGGGTAGGATTGGTGATGGGGGCCCTGGCGCCACAAGTGGCGGCGGGGCAACAGCCCGCGCGGGCAGTGGTGGTGGGGGCCTATGCCCAGGGTGCTTTCATCATCGCGCACAGTCCCCGAGTAAAGCATCTCGTGCGGGCACACCCCACCGGCTTCGAGCTGAACCTGCAGCATCAGACGCGGGGTGAGCAGCCCTGGCATGCCTGCCACCGCTACCCGCGCGTGGGCCTGGCCCTGCTGTACTATGATTACCACACCACCACGCTGGGCCGCAGCTACGGGGCAGGCGTGTACCTGAGCAAATCCCTGTGGCGCACGGCCCGTCAGGAAGTAAACTTTCGGCTGGGCGGGGGCCTGGGGTGGTTCAGTCAGGCCTTCGACCAAAGCGCTAACCACAAAAATACCTTTGTCAGCTCCCGGCTGAACGCCTTGATCCTGACCCGCGTGGAGTATGACGTGGCCCTGACGAACCGACTGGGGCTGCTGGCCGGGCTGGGGCTGAACCATTATTCCAACGGCGCCACCACCAAGCCCAACCTGGGCATCAACATGCCTACGCTGGTGCTGGGTTTAAATGTGCACTCCCAGCGCCCTTTCCGGCCCCTGGACCAGCCGCCCGCGCCCGCGCCCGCCGAGCTAGGTAAGCTCTTCCTGAACCTGAGCACCAGCGTCGGGTACAAGCAGCGCAACGAAACCGACACCCGCAAATACTTGGTGAACTCCGTGACAGTGGCCGGGGGCAAGCGGCTGAACCGGAAAAGCAACCTCCTGGTAGGGGTAGAAGGCTTTTACGACCGGTCGTTGCGGGCGGAGCTGCGCGACACGGCCCGCCTGGACCGGCCGCTGCCCAATGTGAAAAAAGCCGGTGTATTTCTTGGGCACGAGCTGCTGTTCGGGCAGCTGGCCTTCAGCACCCACCTGGGGTTTTACCTGTACAATCCGTACAAATCCAACAAGTTCTACTACGAGCGAATCGGTCTGAAATATGCCTTTACGAACCATCTGTTCGGGGCCCTCGACTTGAAAGTGCACCGCGGTGCCGCCGACGTGCTGGAGTTCCGACTCGGGGCAAAGCTGTAAGACATCGGCGGGCAGGTTTCGCCTGCGCTTCAGTGACCACGATTGGCTGGCGGGCGGCCGGAAATGACGGTTCGGGAACAAATACCGGTAAGCAGCCCGGGGACACGCTTTCTTGCGCCCCTGCTGCTCACCCAATCCCGTCATTCTATGGAAACGTTGCTACTGCTCAACCGCTGGCTACACATTGCCGCGGGTTTTACCGGTTTTTTTGTGGCCCCCGTTGCCTTGCTGGTGCGCAAGGGTGGGGCCGCCCACCGGCTTTGGGGCCGGGTGTTTTTCTGGGCTATGGTGGTGGCCGGGAGTACGGCTATCCTATCGGCCAGCCTCCAGGGGCTAACCTTTTTGCTGCTCACGGGCGTGTTTAGCTTGTATTTGGCGCAGTTTGGCTACCGCTCCCTCTACCACAAGCGCATGGGGGCCGGGCAGCTCCCCACGCGCTACGACTGGCTGAGCGTGCTTGTGGGGCTGCTGATCTTCCTGGGCACCATTGGCTACGGTTTGCTGAGCCGCCCGTTCAACCCGGTGGCGCTGGTGTTCGGGGGCATCGGGCTGTTCACGACGGTGCGCCAGCTCCGAGGCTTCCGGCGAGAGGGAGCGTGGCCGGCGGGTCAGTGGCTGCGCAACCACATTTCGGGGTTTGTTGGCTCCTACATTGCCGCTGTTTCGGCATTTTCCGTCACCAGCCTTTCCTTCATCCCGTTTCCGCTCAACTTCCTCTGGCCTACGCTGGTGCTGGTGCCCCTCATGATCTGGCTGCAGCGCCGCTACGCGCCGGAAGGTAAAGCGGTGAAGTTGTGAGATGGTGAATTCCTCGTAGATCAGTTCGAGTAGTTCACTAAGAACGTCCTGCTTCGCTATACTCTGCCTGGTTTACTGCTGCACCAGCGCCTGGTTGATGCGCTTGATCAGGCTGGGGCCTTCGTAGATAAAGCCCGTGTACAGCTGCACGAGCGAAGCACCCGCCGTCAGCTTTTCCAGCGCATCATGGGGGGAGTGAATGCCGCCTACGCCGATAATAGGCAGCTTGCCCCTGCTGTGGTGGCTGAGGTAACGAATAACGTTGGTAGCGCGCTGCTGCAACGGCCTGCCACTCAAGCCGCCCGGACCCAGCCGCTCGACGTGCGAACGAGCAGTGCGCAGGCCTTCCCGGCTGATGGTGGTATTGGTGGCTACCAAGCCGGCCAGCTGCGTTTCGCGGGCAATGAGCAGGATGTCGTCGAGCTGTCCGTCGGTCAGGTCGGGGGCAATTTTGAGCAGCAGGGGACGGGGCTGGGGCAGGGCTTGGTTGCGGGTCTGCACCTGCTGGAGCAAATCGATAAGGGGCTCCCGCTCCTGCAGCTGGCGCAGGTTCGGCGTGTTCGGCGACGAAACGTTCACCACAAAATAGTCGACTTCGGCGTGCAGAGCCTCCACGCAGGCAATGTAGTCCTGGGCTGCCTGTTCGTTGGGCGTGTCCTTGTTCTTGCCGATGTTGCCCCCGATGATGAGTCCCCGGTCGCGACGCAGGTGGAGGCGGGCGGCGGCGGCGGCGGCACCTTCGTTATTAAATCCCATCCGGTTGATGAGGCCTTCGTCCTCGGGCAGCCGAAACAGGCGCGGGGTAGGGTTGCCGGGCTGGGGCCGCGGCGTAACGGTGCCAATTTCCACGAATCCGAAGCCCAGGGCGCCCAGCTCATCGGTCAGCACCGCGTTCTTGTCGAAGCCGGCAGCCAGGCCCACGGGGTTGCGGAACGGCAGGCCGAATACCTCACGCGCCAGCGCAGGGTGCTCAAAGTCGTAGAGCCGGCGCAGCAGGGCAGGGGTGCCCGGAAGGCGGTAGCCCCGCTTCAGGTTGTCGAACACCAGGTGGTGCGCCTTCTCGGCGTCGAAGCGGAACAGCAGGGGCTTAAGCAGAGTGTGGTACATGGCAGGGCGCAACAGGCCGGGCAAAAGTCTGAATAAAAATCCTGATGCAGGTAGCCAGGGTGCCGGGGCCTCAATTCAGGTAGCTACATATAATATTATTATTTTAAGATATTAAAAGGATTTTCCTAGATTTCAGCCCTTCGAATTCCTTACGCGGCTGCGCTGCCTATGGAAGCTGCGGTGCATTACCGCTTCACTTTAGCTAACCAGTCGGGGCCGCCGAAGGAGTTTGCCACTTCCATACTTTTCTTCACTCCAACCTCTTTCCGCTATGAAAAGAAACCTTTTCCTTCTCCTGATCTTCCTCACAAGCCTGACAACGGCCTCGGCCCGGGGGCTGTACTTTGCGCCTTGGGGCAACAACGCCAATGCCGGCACGAAAGCCGCTCCGTGGGCCAATTTCACCACCACCAACGACTGGAAAATTCGCCAGGGCGGCTACGATACCCTCTACTTCCTGGGCGGCACCTACGCCGCGCGGTTTGCGGGCTCTATTTCCCGCGCCGATGGGCAGCCCATGCGCCTGTGTGCCTACCCCGGTCAGGTACCCGTGCTGGATGGCACCACCTTGGGTCTGGGCCTGCAAACAGGCTTGCTCGATCTGTACGGGCCCACTAATATCAGCATCAGTGGGCTGCGGCTGCAAAACAGTGGCGGGCGGGGCATTGCCCTGCTAGATGCCCGCAACATCACCATCGATAACTGCACGGTGCGGGAAGTGCGCGAGCGGGCCATTGGCGGCAGCGGCGACGACGTACGCATCCTTAACTGCCAGGTAGACCGTGCCTGCCTGATGAACGAAAACCAACTCAACCCCGATGGCTCCATTCGTACGGGGGGCTGGCCCGTGGCGGTGGCGCCCTGGCGCTGGTCTGATGGTCGCCCCTCGGCCCGGTGGACGGTGCGTGGCACCACCATTGCCAACAGCTGGGGCGAGGGTCTGAGCGTGCAGGATACGGACGGCTCCGTAGTGGAAGGTAACGTGATTCGGAACGTGTTCAGCGTGGGTCTCTATGCAAACAACTGCCAGAACGCCCGCTTCGTGGGCAACCAAATCATCCTTACCGATACCCTGTACCGCCGCCGCGACACCCACCGCCTGCCCAACGGCATTGCCGTGGCCGTGGAGGGCCGCGTCACCAACCAGCCCGCCCGCGACCTGGTGTTTGCCAATAACTTAGTTGTAGGCGGCAGCACCAGCTTCAAGTACTGGCACAGCTACGCCCCCGGCGAAGCCCACAACAACGACCTGCCCTCCAACACCTACCAGAACCTCACCTTGGCCTACAACGTGTTTGTGCGGGCTGAAAACATGGCTGTGGTGATAGACGCGGTGCCGGCAGGCTTTACTGCTCCCAGTGGCAGCCAGTTCCGCAACAACGTAATCGACGGCTTGGGCACCCAGCCAGGGCTGCAGGTGGGTAACGCCAGCGCTTGGTCTTTCAGCCACAACGATTGGGTAGATGGCACTCCCACTACCGGTTCTCACCCCGCCAGCCTGGCCGTGGTCCCGCAATTCGTCAACCCCATCGGCAGCACGGCAGCCGACTTCCGACTAACAACTACGTCGCCATTGGGGTGGGCCGGCACGCCGCTCGGGGTCATCAATACTGATTTCTGGGGGACACTCCGCTCGGGCACGGCCCCCAGCATTGGCCTGCATGAAGCCCCGGCTGCGGCCGCCCCGGCTTTTGTGCTGGCTCGCTACAGCGCTACCGACGCTAAGCGCAGCGTGCAGCTCAGCTGGGCTACCAGCTCCGAAACGGGCTCCGCCTACTTTGTGGTGCAGCGCAGCTTCGACGGTGGCGCTACATTTAGTAAACTGGGGCAGGTAACGGCCGCCGGCACCAGTACCACACTCACCAGCTACGCCTTTACCGATAAAACAACCCGCCAGGATGGCTACTACCGCCTGCAAATGGTGGATGCTGGTGGCAAAAGCACGTTTTCTCCCGTCTGGACGCTGAACGGCTGCCTTTGCCCACCCGACCCTACCCGGCAGGCGGTGCAACCATCGGGCGTGTACCCGGTGCCTGTAGCGGCGGCCGGCTACCTACACCTGGCAGTGCCCGCCACCGAAGCCTACCTCTACAACGCGCAGGGGCGGGTAATACGGCTGCTCGCTACCCCCGCGGGCTGGCAGTTGCCGACTAGCGTAGCCGAAGGACCCTACTGGCTGCGCGCCCGCACGGCCAGCGGCTGGCAGCGCCACCAAATAGTAGTGGCCCGGTAATTTGACCTGACATACTACCACGCAAAAAGCCCCTTTCTCAGCCTGAGAAAGGGGCTTTTTGGTACAGCTAAGTGGCTTAGCCAGCCCAGCCTTCCCGGTCAAGGCTGCGGTACTGAATAGCTTCTGCCAAGTGCTGAATCTCGATTTCGGGAGTACCCGCCAGGTCGGCGATGGTGCGGGCTACTTTCAGGATCCGGTCGTAGGCCCGGGCCGATAAGCCTAGCCGCTCCATGGCCGTTTTCAGCAGCGTGAGCCCCGCTTGGTCGATGCGGCATACGTCCTTTACCATCTGTGAAGGCATCATGGCGTTGGAGTGGATATCCGGAAACGCCTGAAACCGCTCCGCCTGCCGCTGCCGGGCTTCCGTCACGCGCTGCTGAATAGTGCGGCTATCTTCGGAGCGGCGCGTTTCCGTCATCTGGTCAAACGTCACGGGCGTTACTTCCACGTGTAGGTCAATGCGGTCCAGCAGCGGGCCACTCACCTTGTTGAGGTAGCGCTGCACCACGCCCGGGCCGCACACGCACTCCTTCTCGGGGTGGTTGTAGTAGCCGCAGGGGCAGGGGTTCATGCTGGCAATGAGCATGAAGTTAGCCGGGAAATCAATGCTGACCTTAGCCCGGGAAATGGTTACGCGGCGCTCTTCCAGGGGCTGGCGCATTACCTCCAGCACCGTGCGCTTGAACTCGGGCAGCTCATCCAGAAACAGCACCCCGTTGTGCGCCAGGGAGATTTCGCCGGGCTGGGGGTTGCCGCCCCCGCCTACCAGGGCCACGTCGGAAATGGTATGGTGGGGGCTGCGGAAAGGGCGCGTGTTCAGCAAGGAAGCATTGGCGCCCAGCTTGCCGGCTACGGAATGTATCTTGGTAGTTTCCAGAGCCTCCTGCATGTTCAGCGGGGGAAGGATGCTGGGCAGGCGCTTGGCCAGCATGGTCTTGCCCGCGCCGGGTGGCCCAATCATAATCACGTTGTGTCCACCCGCCGCCGCTATTTCCAGGGCCCGCTTGATGTTTTCCTGGCCCTGCACATCGGCAAAGTCGGCGGCGTACTGATTGGCCGTGTGCTGAAACACGTCCCGCGTATCAACCACCACTGGCTCAATAGCCTGGCGGCCTTCCAGGAAATCAACGGCTTCCTGCATGGAGCTTACCGGAATAATATCCAGGTTGTTGACGATGGCCGCCTCCTGGGCATTTTCCCGCGGCAGAATAAAGCCCTTGAAGCCTTCCTTGCGCGCTTGAATGGCAATGGGCAGCACGCCTTTAATGGGCCGTAGCTCCCCATCCAGGGCCAGCTCCCCCATGATGATGTACTCCGAAAGCCGCTCGGTGGTAAGCTGCTGGGAAGCATGCAGAATACCCAGAGCAATGGGCAGATCATACGAAGACCCTTCCTTGCGAATGTCGGCGGGGGCCATGTTTACTACCACCTTCGTGCGGGGCATGCGGTAGCCCCGAAACTTGAGGGCGGCCTCTACCCGCTGCTGACTTTCTTTAATAGCATTATCGGGCAGGCCCACCACGAAAAAGCTGGTGCCCTGCGAAACGACTACTTCAATGGTAATGGTATAGGCGTTAACTCCTTGCACGGCCGAGCCGAAGGTTTTGGTAAGCATAGGAAAGAGTATAAATGAGGCGCAGGGAAGATACGTAACGGCCCAAATAAAACGGTAACCCAGAGCAATGCGAAGGCCCTGCACCCGAAAGATATTGGACGCGCTAACGGCGTTTTCTTTCGGGTGCAGGGCCTTCGCGCTACGTGGTATACCAGGGAGAAGCTACGCCTCTACCAGCTGCTCAATGAGCATAATCAGGATGTGGATAGCCTTGATATGGATTTCCTGAATCCGGTCGGCGTAGCCCGCGTGTGGGGCGCGAATTTCCACGTCGCTGATAGCGGCCAGCTGGCCGCCGTCCTTGCCCGTGAGGCTCACTACGCGCATACCGGCTTCGCGGGCGGCCTGGGCGGCCAGCAAAACATTGGGGGAGTTGCCGCTGGTGCTGATGGCCAGCAGTACGTCGCCGGGGCGGCCCAGGGCTTCTACAAAGCGGCTGAACACGTGGTCGTAGCCAAAGTCGTTGGCCACGCAGCTCATGTGGGAAGCCTCGGTGAGGGCAATGGCGGCCAGGGCGCGGCGGTTCTGGCGGTAGCGGCCGGTGAGCTCTTCGGCAAAGTGCTGGGCGTCGCAGAGGGAGCCGCCGTTGCCGCAGGTCAGAATTTTGCCGCCCGCGGAGAGGGCCGCGGCCATCAGGCGGGCAGCCTGCTCAATGGCCGCCAGGCTGGCGGGATCTTGCACAAAACGGTCGAGGACGGCTTGCGCCTCCGTCAGCTCAGCGCGGATAAGGGTAGTTAGCGAGGTAGTCACGCCGCAAAGTTACCGCAACGGCGGTTGTGGTGAGCCAGGCTTGTTGGGCGGAATAATGGAGTTAGGCTGGTCGATGGGAGCATTCGACAAACTGGGGTCCGACTGCGGGAAAACGGGCCGGCTGGGCTCAGGGGTCGGGTCGGGGTAGGTAGTCGTGCCGGGCACAGTGCCGGGGCGCTGCTGAAACTCCCGCTCCCGCAGCTCCATTTGCTGGTCGTAGAGGCGGGCCTTCAGCTCGTTGATCTTGCCCTCGTGCAGGCTGATGTTGCGGCGCAGCAGGGTGCTGTCCAGGTTTTCGGTAATAAGCTGCAGGGCCAGCAATACTACGGCCGTAACCAGCAGCCCGAAGTACAGAGATTCGTAGGAGCCGGCCATGCTGGCGAAGCTGCTGCGCACCGAGGGTACGAGCAAGACCAGCAGCGCCAGCAGCACAAATACCATTACCAGAATGGTCACCAAACGTTTCAGAGCAAGCATGGGAGAGGTCAGGCTGAGATGAAAAAATTAGCCGTAGTACGTGCCAGGCTACGGTAGAGGCTAAATATAGAGAAGATTAGATGAGCAGGAGGCTATACGGCAAATTGCCACCAACGATTGTAGTATGCCGCAACCAACCAGGCGCGCTGCCTTCCGTCGCCTTACTGTAGAGGGTTGGGGCTGGTTTGCAGCAAACTCAGACGTTTGTACAGGCCGTTTTCGTTGCGCAGCAGCTCCTCGTGCGTGCCCCGCTCCACAATGCGGCCGTGCTGCAGCACCACAATCTCGTCGGCGTGCTGCACGGTGCTCAGGCGGTGAGCAATAACCAACGAGGTCCGGCTTTGCATCAGGCGCATCAGGGCTTCCTGCACCAGCTTTTCGCTTTCCGTGTCGAGGGCCGAAGTGGCTTCGTCGAGAATAAGAATGGGCGGGTTGCGCAGCACAGCCCGGGCAATGCTCAGGCGCTGGCGCTGCCCGCCGGAAAGGCGGGCCCCCCGGTCGCCAATCAGGGTTTGGTAGCCCTCGGGCGTGGCCGTGATGAAGTCGTGGGCATTGGCAATCTGGGCCGCCCGCACCACTTCTTCCTCCGTGGCATCGGTCTGGTTGAAGCGGATGTTGTTGAATATCGTGTCGTTGAACAGAATGCTTTCCTGGGTTACAA
Source organism: Hymenobacter lutimineralis (assembly GCF_008271285.1). Lineage (NCBI taxonomy): Bacteria > Pseudomonadati > Bacteroidota > Cytophagia > Cytophagales > Hymenobacteraceae > Hymenobacter > Hymenobacter lutimineralis. The sequence goes on from NZ_VTHL01000019.1 coordinate 82,752, forward strand.
TGCCCATCTGGTCGCGCACGGAGTGGATAGTGGCCCCACGCAGGTCGTGGCCGTCGATGAGAATCTGGCCGGCGGTCGGGTCGTAGAAGCGCGGCACCAGGTCGGCCAAGGTGCTTTTGCCGCCCCCGCTGGGGCCCACCAGCGCCACCGTTTTGCCTTTTTCGATGGTCAGGTTGATATCGTGCAGCACCACGTTGTCGCCGTAGCTGAACTGCAGGTTGCGCAGCTCAATCTGGTGCTGAAAGGGTGGCAATACCTGCGCGTCGGGCGTGTCGCGCACGGTGGGCTCTACGTCGATAATGCTCAGCACCCGCTCGCCGGCTACCAGTCCGCGCTGGATATTGCCGAAGGATGCCGACAGGGACTTGGCAGGCGTGAGCACCTGCGAGAACATGATGATATAGGCAATGAAGGAGGCCGCCTGCAGGTCGGAGTTTCCCCCCAGGATAAGGGTGCCCCCGAAGTACAGCAACCCGGCCACTACCAGTACCCCAGCAAACTCAGAAAAAGGGGAGGCCAGGTCCCGGATGTTGTCGATCCGCCGGGAGGCCTGGGCATACTGGTCGTTTTGCTGCTCAAACTTCTCCTTGATGTATTCCTGGGCATTGAAGGCCTTAATTACCCGCATGCCGCCCAGCGTCTCATCAATCACGGAGAGCATGGAGCCCAGGGTGCTTTGGCTGGTTTTGGCCTGGTTGCGCAGGCGTTTGGCCAGGCCCGCAATTATGCCGCCCGACAGCGGCAGCAAGATCAGCGTAAACAGCGTGAGCTTCACCGACATGTAAAACAGTACCACGAAGTAGCCTACAATGGTCAGCGGGTCGCGCACCACGGCCTGCAACGTATTCACCACCGAAATTTCCACTTCCTGCACGTCGTTGGTAAAGCGCGACATCAGGTCGCCCTTGCGCTCGGTGGCAAAGAAGCCCAGCTGGAGCTGAATGACGCGGTTGTAAAGCGTCCGGCGCATGTTGCGGATAACCCGGGCGCGCACCCGGGCGGCTATGCGCAAACTCAGGTAGCGGAACACATTGCTGAAAAACACCGAGGTAATCAGCACCAGGCACACAAACAGCAAAGCGCCGAGCTTGCCGTGCTGGGCAATGATCTGGGCAAAGAAGTAGTTGAAGGTGCCCGTAACGTAGTCGAGGGTGGGGGCAAAAGCGGGGAGGTGCTCCGGTACCGCCAGCTTGCTGGTGGTTTCAAACAGCACATTCAGCATGGGAATCACCAGGGCCAGGTTGCCTATGCCGAAGAAGATGCCCAGAATGGTATACAGCAGGTACAGCGGCAGAAAATCGGCCCAGGGGCGGGCAAACTGCAGAATGCGGAGGTAAGTCTTCATAAGGAAGCAGCAAAGGTACCGGCATTTGCCGGGAAGGCAGGCAACCAATTCGACTCCGAAGCCGAGAAGGTAACAGAAGCCCGTTACCCGGGTACACGCCTTTCTCCTCCCTGTACTGTATGGAACGTAAAGAATTTATTCAGCTTTTCGGCCTGGGCGCCGTGGCGCTGCTGAGTGGGGGCTGCCTGGGCGGCTGCTCCAGCGACAAAGAAGACGTAACGCCCGGGCCAGGTACCACTCCGGGCCCCACCAAAATCGACTTCACCCTGGACCTCAGCGCGGCCGCCAACGCGGCCTTGCAGGATCCCGCCATCGGGTACGTGTACGGGGCCGATGGGCAGGTGATTGTGGCCAAGACCACCGCCGACACCTACCTGGCGGTGCAGGCACCCTGCACCCATCAGGGTACGCCCGTAGCATTTTTCCCGGCCCAGAATTTATTTATCTGCCCCAACCACGGCTCGGCCTTCAAGCCTGACGGCACCGTTTCGAACGGACCAGCGGCCCGGGCCCTGACCAAGTATACCGTGACCCAAACGGGCAACACCCTGCGTGTGACCAGCTAGGCCCCCGTGAGCTAAAGAGGCCCCGACTGCTATAGCCGGGGCCTCTTTTTGGTAGTAAGTCAGCCTTGACGCGGGCTATTCCGGCTTGAAAATGCTGACGATTTCGATGCGGCCCTGGATATGCTGGTTGAACTCGACCAACTCCTCCGCAGGCACCCACAACTCGTCGTGTTGCCGGTCGCCTACGTTTTGGACGGGGAACAGGGCCGCGTAATCAGCATCAAGAGCAAAGCGCAGCACGTAGCCTACGCCGTAGTACGGCACGTTCCAGTCGCGGGCAATCTGCGCGGCGTACGCTTCATTCAGCACCGGGTAGAAGATGGGCTGCTCGGGCAAGCGCGGCGGAAACTCCTGCCAGCCGGAGGCCGCAATCAGGTCCAGCTCCTGCTGGTTGACGGGGCGGTACAGCAAAATGGTGGCTGGGTCGTGGCGCACGGGAGCAGTGGCTTAAAACTCATGAACGCGCTGCGCGATGTTCCAGCGCAAGCTCAGGGCCGAGTAGGCTTCGTTGCCTTCGAGGGCGGTGGGCTGGGCAGAGGAGCGGTTACGCACAATCTGGGTTACATCCAGCCAGAGGTTGTGGCGTACCTGGTAGGTGGCCGTCAGGTCGCCATGAAACAGGCGGGAACGGTTGCCGCTGCCCACCGAAAAGCCATATTCGCCGGGGCGGGTGAGGTAGGAGTTCAGCACATTGCCGCCGTAGTTGATGTACCCGGTGTAAGGCGGAAAATCCAGGCTCACTTGCCGGTCGAGGCCCTGCTCGGAGTAGAAGGCCTTGCCTACGATGTTCAGGCGCGGCAGGGGCTGGTAGCTCACCACGCCCAATATTTCCCAGAGGTTGGCCCCCATGGGGTGGGCCAGGGGCTGGTCGTAGTGCTGGTAGTTGCGGAACTTGTCGTCGTGCTGGTAGGTGAAGGGCCGGATGTAGTTGAACTCAGCCTGTAGATCGAGGTTGCGGATACCGGCCGCGTCAATGTATTTGGCTCCTAACTGGAAGGCCTGCTTGTTGCCCCACCAGCCTTTACCGGCACGTATTTCACTGATCTTGAATTCATCCAGCATCACCTGCCCATAAAGCTGGGCCGTATGGAAGAGGTTCCACTTGAAGTCCAGGCCCAGCAGGGCGTTGTCGTTGGAGCCCAGTTGCTGCTCTACGCTACGGTAGAAGATAATTGGGTTCAGGTACTGGAGCTCGAAGCGCCCCTTGCCCCGCGAAAACACCACCGACTCAAACACGCCAATGTTGAAGTTAGGCGTCACGTCGAGGCTCAGGTGGTGAAGGGCGAAGTACTTCTTCTGGTAAATGGTGTCGGCATTGGCCTTATCAGCCGTCATTTCCGCAAACAGGTTCTGGTAGTTGAACTTCCAGATGCGGGTGTTCAGCTTCAGGTAGAAATACGGAGCCGCGTAGTCCGACAAAATCAGGGAGCGGTAGCCGTTACCGATGAAGTTCCGGTCGTGGCCCAGTTGCACGTTGATGTGCTTGGAAGCGGCGTAGGTTACGTAGCCCCGCGCCGAGAGGAAATCGTACTGTCCGGGCTTATCCTTAAAGCGTTTCCAGTAGCCTTCATGCGGCACAATATTGTCGCGCAAAATGCGCTGGCGCACGTATTCCGGCACGGCCATCTGGTTGTCGGCCAGGAACGTGTAAAAGCCCAGCTTCTCGTCGATGGTACCTTCTACCTGCACACCGCGGGTATTGATGTAGCGTAGCCCATCGATGTCAGTATCCCGGCCAGCCTGCAACCCCAGCACGGGGTTTATGCGCAGGGTGAAATCGGGTGTTTCTACGGCCAGCAGATCAGAGGGCCGTTTGTAGAAGTGTTTGAGAATAGGCTGACGGCTTTCGTTCAGGCCGGAATCCTGGCGGGTATAGGCCCAGTTGTCGCGAAGCAGGTAGCGCAGGTTAAACCGGTCGGCGCGGGAAAGGCCCGCGGCGCTGTCGCGCAGCATCCGCTCGGCCAGGCGGGCCACCACGGCGCGCGGGTAGGGGCGCACAGCCGTGTGCGGGTCGTGCAGGGAGTCGGCCCCGAGCTTAAGGGAGTAGCGGTCAATGAGCCGATATACATCGGCATCGAGTGGCACGTAGGTGGAGCCCTGGCGGCCGTCATAGCCGGCAGCGGGCGTCAGCCCCGGCCCGGTCTCGTGGGTAGTAGACCGGGTAGCGGCCCGCTCCGTTCGGCGGTCGGGCGCAGGCGGGTCGGAGTATATTTTCCAGGGCGAAGCCGCCGGCGCGGTGCCCGATGCGGGGGTGCCGGGAGCCGTGCTGGTCGAGTCGGTCTGAGCCGTGCCCGGCCGAGCGAGCAGGGTTCCAAGCGCGAGAAGGAGGAGCGGTTTTTTCATAGGTAGCAGAGCCCCTTACGCAAAACGGGCGAACAGGTCGGTAAACCTACGTACTTGGCGCGAATACCGGCGTACCCGCTGTGCCCCGGAGCCAGTACCTTTGCCGGGTGCCGCGCCTGCTTCGCTACCGAGAACTGGATTTAACCGCCTGGGATGCCTGCGTGGCCTCGGCCCGGGAAGGGCTGCCCTATGCCTGCTCCTGGTGGTTGCACGCCACGGCCGGCCGCTGGGATGCGCTAGTGGAAATAGAGGCCCACACCGGCCGCTACTTAGCTGTGTGGCCCCTGCCCGTGAAATGGCGTCCCTGGGGGCAGGAAGTATATCAGCCGTTGTTTACCCAACAGTTGGGCGCTTATAGCCTCGCGGAAGAAGCCGGACAGTTGTCTAGCCTATCGATGTTAGCTATGGATAGGTTGACGCCTCGGTATACCCGGTTCTACGCCCAACTCAACGACGCCAACAAATACCCGACGCAGCTGCTGCTAGGCCACGTGGGAAAGCCTTCTGTGCTGGTCGAGCACCGCCAGACGTACCATCTGCCGCTGGAAGCGCCCTACGACGTGCTGCGCGCCACCTATGCCGCCGACTACCGCCGCCGCCTGCGCCAGCACGAAAATGCCAGTGCGCCATTAGCAATAGCCGACACGGCCGACGCGGAGGCGCTGCTGCAGCTTTTTCAGCAAACCAAAGGGCCGGAAGCCGGCCTGAAGCCCCGCCACTACCGGACGTTGCGGCGGCTTATCATTGCCCTACGGCAGCGCAACCTGCTGGAAGTGTACGAGGCGCGCCAGCCAGGCACGGGCGCGTTGCTGGCCGGGGCGTTGTTTGTGCGCTACCGTCAGCGGCTGATTTATTTATTTGCAGCCGCTTCTGCGGAAGGTAAAAAGGCTGCGGCTCCGTTAGTATTGCTGGACGCTGCCATTCGGCGGCACGCGGGTACGCCCGGGCTCATCCTCGATTTTGAGGGCAGTATGATACCGTCAATTGCTCGTTTTTTCGCCAATTTCGGGGCCACGCCCGTATGCTACGCGGCCCTTTCTTTCACTCAACGTCCCTGGTATCTGCAATGGATGCGCTAACGCCCCCCGCTATTTCCGAACGTGTACACGTGGTATGCGCCGAGCCCTCCGTGGCGAATCACTTTCTGGCGGAGCTGCGCGACGTAGAAAAGCAGCGCGACTCCCTGCGGTTCCGGCGCAACCTGCAGCGTCTGGGCGAAATCATTGCCTACCGCATCAGCTCCCAGCTGAGCTATACGCACCAGACGGTGGCTACCCCGCTGGGGCAGTCTACGGGCATGCTGCTGCAGGATTTTCCGGTGCTGGCTACCATTCTGCGGGCTGGCCTGCCGTTTCATCAGGGCTTCCTGAATTATTTCGACCAGTCGCCCTCAGCCTTTGCCGCTGCCTACCGCATTGAGGGCACGGCCCAGGTGCAGGTCCAAGTCGATTACCTGTCGGCCCCGAGCCTGGATGAGCGGGTACTAATTCTGGCCGACCCCATGCTGGCCTCGGGCAAGTCCCTGGTGCAAACGTACCGGGCCATGCTGCGCTTTGGTACGCCCCGGCAGGTGCACATAGCCGCCGTCATTGCCAGCCCGGAAGGGGTGGCCTACATCACCCGCGAAATTCCGGAAGCCACGCTTTGGGTAGCCGCCATCGATGAAGGCCTGAATGCCCAGGCATACATTGTGCCCGGCCTGGGTGATGCCGGCGACTTATCCTACGGCAGCAAGCTGTAGGCGCGCCTGCCAGCCACGCCTGATACTTTGCCCTACGCTAGCCGACCCCGTTGCCGAATCTGCTTGCCTGCTAACACCTCCTGCTTCATTTCTATTCGCTGCCTACGCTGTGCTGCCCGAGCTGCTTAAATACATTTCTGTTTTCGTTATCAGCATGTTCAAGTTCGTGGCTGGGCCAGTGGCGGGCGTAGCGGCGGGCGTGCCGGCGGGGCTTACGTGGGGCCTCACGGTGGCCGGCATGATGACGACGGTCCTGCTGATTTCGGGCGTGGGAAAGGCCTGGGCGCTGCACCTGCGGCGCAAGCGGGAGGAGAAAGGCAAGCCGTTGTTTAGCCGCCGCAGCCGCCGCATCGTGGGCATTTACCGCCGTTTCGGGATGGTGGGCATTGCCTTTCTCACCCCCATCCTGTTTAGTCCCATCGGTGGAACTGTTATTGCCACGCAGTTGCACGTGCCCCGTTGGCGCATCCTGGTGCACATGCTGTGGAGCGCCGCTCTCTGGGGAGGTGCCATCACGCTGCTAGCCGTACGCTTCAGCCATCTGCCCATCTTTCAGCACTAACCGACAGACTCAAGCGGATTTTTTGGATTGCACGGATTTCGTGGATGGGTGTCGTTCAGCAAGGAAGCCGCTTACCATGTGCGTCTTCCATGTTCTATGTCATCTTGAGCACAGCGAAGGACCTTATTACGTTGGAATAACTCCGTTCAGGATGACAGCTCCGAAAACAAAAACGCCCCGCTGCATGCGAGGCGTTTTTGCTGATAAGCGAATTGTCTACGAAATCCGTGCAATCCGAAAAATCCGCGCGAATCCGTGGTTTACTTTTTGCGCCGGTGCTCGGCGCGGCCATGAGCTGCGCGGGCAGCTTTGGCGGCTGGAGAAGAGGACTTGCCTTTGGATGGATTCACCTTGCTGCCTTTCTGGCTCCGATTGGGTCGGGCTTCGTAGGTGCGTCCGGTTCGCTTATCAATGGTTTCGCCGGGCTTCACCCACTCTTTACGGTCGTGGAAAGCGCCCTGGTAATTGGGGTCCTCGCGCTTGCGCCGCTCGTCCATTTCGCGGTTCATTGTTTGCTGCTCCTCGAAGGGGGTTTCCACTACCTGCACCTCCGGCGGCAGCGGCAGCAGCGGAATGGGCTGCCGGATCAATTCCTCGATGCGCTTGATGTGGTGCATCTCGGCCTCGTTGGCAAAGGTGATGGCCGCGCCCGTGTGCTGAGCCCGGCCCGTGCGCCCAATGCGGTGCACGTAGTCGTCGTACACCAAGGGTACATCGAAGTTGATGACGTGACTTACCTGGGGCACATCGATGCCTCGGGCGGCTACGTCGGTAGCTACCAAAAAGCGTACTTCCCCTTCCTTAAAGGCCTCCATGGCGTTGATGCGCACGTTCTGGCCTTTGTTGCCGTGAATAGCCCGCACCTCGCCGTGGGCTTTGCGCTTGAGGAAGCTGGCCACATTTTCGGCGTTTTCCTTGGTGCGCGTAAAAATCATGACGCGGTGAAAGGTGTCCCAGTCCAGGAACAAGTATTCCAGCAGATTAATCTTGGTGACGAGGTTAGGCACCTCATATAGCTCCTGGCTCACGTTCTGGGCCGAGGTAGCGGCGGGCGTCACCTCCACCCGAATCGGGAATTCCAGGAACTCCCCGCTCAGCTCCGTGACCTTATCCGGCATGGTGGCTGAAAACAGCACGTTCTGGCGCTTACGCGGAATAACTTCCAGAATGCGCCGGATCTGGGGCATAAAGCCCATGTCCATCATCTTATCGGCCTCATCCAGCACGAGGGTTTTCAGCTCTTTCAGCACCAAGTCGCCTTTGAGGTACAGCTCCATGAGGCGGCCGGGCGTGGCAATGAGAATATCTACGCCCTTGGCAATGGTTTCAATCTGCGTCTTGGGCCCCAGACCGCCGTAGATAGCAAAAATGCGCAGGTCGGTGTAGGTAGCCAGGCGCTGCAGGTGGTTTTCCAGCTGCATAGCCAGCTCCCGGGTGGGGGCCAGAATGAGGGCGCGGGGGTGCGTGCCCTGAGCATACTTCACCTTCATCAGCAGGGGCAGGCCAAAAGCTGCCGTTTTGCCCGTGCCGGTTTGGGCAATGCCCAGCACGTCGTGGCCCGCCAGCAGCAGCGGAATAGTTTGCGCCTGCACGGGGGTGGGCTCGGTAAAACCGGCTTCGGCCACGGCCGTCAGCAGCTGTTTGTTCAGCTTGAAATCGGCAAAGGTGGCGGTGGGCGTGGGCTCAGACATGGTACTCGGCAGCTTGATGAAAGGACAAAGGTACGGGGAATACGGGCGGTACCGCGCATTTCGGGCTTCGTGGCGGCACTCAGGTGGTCAGCGACTTGCTGCTAAGTCTGAAAAAAAATGGCGCGTTTTTTTGCATATCGATGCAGGGGCGCTACTTTTGTGACTCCAATACCCAACACGGTAGATATAGCTCAGCTGGTTAGAGCGTCGGATTGTGATTCCGAAGGTCGTGGGTTCGAGCCCCATTATTTACCCACCAAAAAAGGCCTCGCCACTCCGGTAGAGGCTTTTTTTATTGCGTTCCGGGCTAGCGCGCAGGGCTTTTATCCGGCCGGAAGGAAGGATTTGCGCCTGGGCCATGTTAGCGCGACAGTAGTACTTTTGCACGCCTCACCTTTTTTCTTTTCTCTATGAGTCTGGTTGTTATCGGCACCGTCGCCTTCGACGCCCTGGAAACGCCTTTCGGCAAAACCGACAAAATCATTGGTGGCGCCGCTACCTACATTGGGCTGTCGGCCTCGTACTCCCTTAAGCCAGTGAAGCTGGTGGCGGTAGTGGGCGACGATTTTCCGCAGTCAGATATTCTGCTGCTTCAGGAGCACGGCGTCGATACCGAAGGACTTCAGATCAAGGAAGGGGAGAAGTCGTTCTTCTGGTCGGGCAAGTATGCCAACGACTTGAACTCGCGCGAAACCCTGGTTACGGAGCTCAACGTGCTGGCCGATTTCGACCCAGTGCTGCCCGACTCGTACCAGGACTGCAAGTACCTGATGCTGGGCAACCTCACCCCGCAGATTCAGCGCCTCGTGATTCAGCGCCTCGTCAACCGCCCCAAGCTCATCGTGATGGACACGATGAACTTCTGGATGGACATTGCCCTGGATGAACTGCTCACCACCATCGAAATGGTGGATGTGCTCAGCATCAACGACGAAGAAGCACGGCAGCTGTCGGGCGAGTACTCGCTGGTGAAGGCCGCCAAGAAAATCCTGGGCATGGGTCCCAAGTTTCTCATCATCAAGAAAGGGGAACACGGCGCCTTGCTGTTTCACAAAAACCAGATCTTCTTCGCCCCGGCCCTGCCCCTGGAAGAAGTCTTCGACCCCACCGGCGCCGGCGACACCTTCGCGGGCGGCTTTATTGGCCACCTCGCCGCCACCGACGACATCAGCTTCGAGAACATGAAGCGGGCCGTTATTCATGGCTCGGCTATGGCCTCGTTCTGCGTGGAGAAGTTCGGGACGGAGCGCCTGCTCAACCTCACCAAAGAAGAAATTGCGGCCCGCGAAAAGCAGTTTGGGGAGCTGGTGCGCGTGGAAGAAACCCCGGCCTAGACAACCTTCGGCGGGCGGTTGGGGTAAAAGAACGTATTCGTTTACACCCTAAACGCCTTCGCCATGTCTAAGCATAAAGAAGATAAGCAGGATTCCGCTCTGGGCCCCGATGCTATCCGTCCGGAAAGCAACGCGGTAGACCCCGAAACCCGCAACCATTCGGGTAGCGGCGGCAACCAAACCCAGAACCTCAATCAGAACTTTATTACCCAGGCTGGTAATCAAGTCAAGAATAATACACCCGGGGGCAACGCCTACGAGCAGCGTCATTCGCCAACCAACAAGCCCCGCAACAATCCGCAGGGCAACTGGCCAATGTCGGTTGATAAAAGCCAGAAAGGCCCCGGCCGTAAAGCTGATTAACGCTATTGATTTCCATAAAAAAAGCCCGTTGGTCGAGACCAGCGGGCTTTTTTTATGGAACCACGGCCAGGCGCATCACGCGAGTATCTACGTCGCCCTTGTCAAAGTAGTCTTGGTTGAACAGGATAGTGCGGTTGTCGAGCCAGCGGGGCTGGCTGAGGCCCCATTCCGTTTGCCGCTGCCAGAGCAGGCGCAGGGAAGTGCCTTCCACTTCCCACACCTGCAGGCCGCTGGGCTCGTAGCGGGCCAGCACATCGGAGTTGCCGCACACGAAATGCCGCCCATCGGGGGCTACGGCTGGCGGGCTCCACACCCGCGTGCGTCGCCCCGTTTGCTGGTTGACGAGCATATAATAGCCGCCCTCGTACAAGTGCACCGACACCAGCCACTGCTTGATGTTGGGCAATGCTGCGACGTACTCGTAAGCTATGTTGACTTCGTAGTCTTCCGCAGGATTATCCACCAAGCGCAGAGGTACGCCTTTAGCGGGCTGCAGCAGCAGCGTCCGGCCCGAGCGGCGTACCCGGGGGCCTGCACCCTGCAGGCGGCGCCGTTCCTCCGCCACCACATCCAGGTCCGCCTCCTCCGCCTCGGCGGTGGCGGCCGTGGGCAGCCATTCCGGGGCTGGCAGCCGCTCATACACCGAGGGCGGAGCGGGGTAAAGCTGAAGAACCCGGCCACCTTCCAGCACCAGCGTGTCGAGGTGGGCCCAGCGGTACACGGGGCGGGGGGCGGCCTTTTTGAGGGGTGGCTGGGTAGGGTCGGGTTTGGGCACCTCCTTGGGCTGCATGCGCAAGGAGCAGGCCGCCAGCGGAACCAGCGCCAACTGCCAGGGAAAAGAGAAAGAGCGCCCGGTAAGCATGGGAGTACTGGTTTTCGCCACGGGCTTAGAACTCCTGCTTAAGCCACAGCCGAAAACTCTCCTGCTGCGCCGCGGTGGCCGTGGGCAGCTTGGCAACGGTGAGCTTTTGCCAGTACCGCTGATTGGGCTGACCTTCCAGCACCACCGTCAGCAGCCGGTTCTGGCGGAACACGCTCACTTCGTAGCGCAGGTCGCCGTTAGCCGACAACAAGGACTGTAGGTTCATATCCACGCGGCGCCCGTTCACGGCCACTATTTCGTCATCTACCGTCAGGGTGGTAGTGGCCGGGGAGTCGGGCAGAATATCCGTTACCTCCGTCCGCTCGTTCTTTACCACCGTGCGGAAGCCAAAGTAGCTTTCGGAGGTGGAAGTGGTTTCTTCGATGCGCAGGGTGCAGCCCACCCAGCTCAAGGCTTTATCGAGGGGTTCTTCCAGCGGCGCGGTGCCGTACACAAACTTGTCGAAGTAAGCGCGCATGTCGCGGCCGGCAGTTTCCGTCACCAGACGCATGTAGTCTTCTTCGGTGTAGCCTACGCCTTTCTGCCCGAACTCTTCCCAGAGGCGGCGCATCACGTCGTCGAGGCTGCGCTGGTGGCCGGTAAGGTGGCGCAACGTTAAGTCGAGCAGCAGGGCTACCAACGCTCCTTTATGGTAAACGGACACCTTACGGTCGGGTACTCCGGGCTTGTAGCCATCCAGCCACAAATCCACGCTGGCATCGGCTAAGGAAAGGTTGAAGCGGCCGTAGTCGTCGTAGTGCCTGCGTAGCACCGTGTTCAGCTCCTGAAAATATTGCTCCACGGTCCGCACCCCGCTACGGGCCAGCAGATACTCCCCGTAGTAAGTCGTAACGCCCTCGGCTATGTAGCAGGTGCGGAAGTAGTTTTCGCGGGCGTAGTCGTAGGGCTGCATTTCGGCGGGCCGAATGCTCTTGATGTTCCAGGTATGAAACAGCTCGTGGCAGCTCACGCCCAGAAATTCCTTGTACAGGCCTTCCGTCATGAGCAGTTCGGCTGGGCCCAGGGTAATTACGGTGGAGTTGCCGTGCTCTACGCCGTGGTAGTGCTTGTAAGGCAGAATCTGGTTCAGGTAGTGGTAGTCGGAAACCGGAAAGCCCCCAAACAGCGCCATCTGCTCTTCGGTGAAGGCCGTGAAGTCGCGCAGGATTGTTTCCCAGTCGGGCGTGCACTCCCCCTGTATCCATACCGTGAAGGGCAGGCCCTGTACCTGGTAGGTGCGCTGCTGTAGCGTGGGGCTGGCAATCAGCGGAGAGTCAGCTAGCTGGTCAAAAGAGGCGGCCTGCAGCGTGTTGGGGCCACTTTGGGGCAGGCCGCAGGCTATCTGCCAGCCTTCGGGCAAGTCCAGCCGCAGCTGACAAGCTTCGTTCTGGCGGCCCTCGATATACATAAAGCACTGCACCCCGTTCAGGTACAGCTGCGTTTCATCCAGCCAGGAGCCGCCGGCGTCCATTTGGTGGGCATAGAAGTTGTAGCGCACCTGCAGGGTGCGGCCCGCCGCGTTCGGCACTTCCCACCGGTCTTTCGTGCGCTTGCGGTAGGGGAGGAGCGACTTCGTGTTGGCGTCGAGTACCTCTACCCGCTGAATTTTCTGGGCGAAGTTCTGCAGCTCGTAGCGCCCGGGGCGCCAGGCGGGCAATTGTAGCTCTACGGCCTCAGCAGTCGTAGCAGGCACTTCAAAGGTCATCTGAACCTGCACGTAGAAGGTCAGCGGGTTCTCAAATGAGACGTGGTAATGAATCATGGCAGCGCCGTGGGGCGGGGGCAGAAAGTCCTGAGTAAAGGTACAGCTATCCGGTCGAAAAGCGGGGCCTAATGGGCGGTTTCCGCGGGAATGTTTCCCTCAAAAAGGCAGCGCTTATAGCCCGGGTATTTCCTGGTAGAAACGGTAGTGCTGGGAAAAAGGTGAACTAGGCATTGTCTTTTCCAAACCAACCTGTTACCTTTGCCGGCCTTACCTGCCATTGAGTCACTACATATACCATGAAACGTACTTTTCAGCCTTCGCAGCGCAAGCGCCGCAATAAGCACGGTTTCCGCTCGCGCATGGAAACCGCCAACGGCCGCCGCGTGCTGGCCTCCCGTCGTGCCAAAGGCCGCAAGCGCCTGACCGTATCCGACGAAGGTCGTCATAAGCGCTAAGCTTCTACCGGCTGCGGCCGGTTCGCCCCCGCTCATGAGCACTCCTGCGCCGGGCGCGCGCTCCTATTCGTTTCCGAAGGAAGAACACTTGTGTCGTAAGAAGCTCATTGAAGAGCTTTTCGGCCGGGGTTCTTCTTTTGGTTTATACCCCTTGCGGCTGGTCTGGCTGCCGGCGCTGGCCCCTACGCAAGCTCCCCCGCAAGTCCTAGTTAGTGTCTCCAAGCGCACGTTTAAGCGGGCTGTAGACCGGAATTATCTAAAAAGGCTACTGCGCGAAGCATACCGCCTGAATAAATATCGGCTTGTAGAAGCCCCCAATGGCCATTCTGTGGGCGTATTGGCACTTATTTACAGCGGCAAGGAAAAAAAGCCTTTCGCGCTGGTCGAAAAAAAATTAATTTCAGGGCTAGAGCGTTTGCTGCAGGAAGCCGTACCTGCGCCTGCAACACCCCTTTCTTCGCCGCGTCCTTAACTGGCTGCAGAATCCGAAGAGCGTTGCGGCTGTGTCCGGCCTGCGTTTGAGTGAAGGGTTCTTATCTGCTTCCCGCCCGTGTATGCGTAAAAAATCTATTGCCGCCGGCCTGCTCCTGGGAGGAGCCACGCTGCTTGTCTCATTCAAGTCGGTTTCCGACAATGAGCGGTACTTCGAAATTGCTAAGAACCTGGACATCTTCGCCACCTTGTTTAAGGAGGTGAACACCTATTACGTGGATGAGGTGACGCCCGCCAAGCTGGTGAAAACCGGCATCGACGCCATGCTCAAGAGCCTCGACCCTTACACCAACTACATCCCCGAGGACGATATCGAGGATTTCCGCACCCTCACCACCGGGCAGTACGGCGGCATTGGGGCCGTAGTAGTAAAGCGCAGCGGCAAAACCATTGTGCAGGCGGCGTATGAGGGCTACCCCGCCCAGAAAGCGGGTTTGCTGCCTGGCGACGAAATCCTGAACATCAACGGCATTGCGCTGGAGAAGAAAACCAACTCCGACATTAGCAAGCTGCTGAAGGGGCAGGCCAACTCCCTTGTAAAGCTGATGGTGACGCGCTACGGCCAGGATGCGCCGGTGGAAATCAACATCACCCGTGACAAGATTCAGGTAGACAACGTGCCGTACTACGGCATGCTCACCAACGATATTGGCTACTTCCAGCTGGGCGGCTTCACAGTCGATGCCGGCAAGGAAGTGCGCCTGGCCGTGGCCAAGCTCAAGGAAATGGGCGCCAAGAAGATTGTGTTCGACATTCGGGATAACCCCGGCGGCTTGCTCAACGAGGCGGTAAACATTTCCAACCTGTTCGTGGAAAAGGGCCTCGACATTGTGAGCACCAAGGGCAAGGTGACGGAGTGGAACAAAACCTACAAAGCCCTGGACACGCCCTTGGATACCCAGATGCCCATGGCCATTATTACCAGCGGCCGTTCGGCTTCGGCAGCTGAAATTGTGTCGGGGGTGTTGCAGGACTACGACCGCGCCGTGCTGGTAGGGGAGCGGACGTTTGGGAAGGGCCTTGTACAGGCCACCCGGCCGCTGAGCTATAACTCCCAGCTGAAGGTAACCACCGCCAAATACTACATCCCGAGCGGGCGCTGCATTCAGGAAATCGACTACTCACACCGCGCCGACGATGGCACCCTGGGCAAAGTACCCGACTCCCTGCGCACGGCCTTCAAAACGCAGGCTGGCCGTACCGTGTTCGACGGCGGCGGCGTGGCTCCCGATGTGGAAGTGCAGGAGCGAGAAGTAGCCGAAATTACCCGCCTGCTGCTCCAGAAAAACTACTTATTCGACTACGCCACGCGCTACCGGGCCGAGCACGCCACCATTCCGCCGGCCCGCGACTTCAAGCTCTCCGATGTGGAGTACCAGAAGTTTGTGCAGTTTCTGCAGAACAAGGACGTGAGCTATTCCACTGAGGTGGAGAAAAGCCTTTCCGACTTAATTAAAAAGTCCAAGGACGAGAAGCACTACGAGGACGTGAAAACCGAGCTGGAAGCTATTCGCCGCAAGGTTTCCACCAACAAGAGCAACGACCTGACGCGCTTCAAGCCCGAAATCAAGGAGTTGCTGGAGCAGGAAATCGTGTCGCGCTACTACTTCCAGAAAGGCCAGATCGAAGCCTCCTTCGACGATGACCCCAATGTGCTGGCCGCCGTGCAGGTCCTCAACGACCCCAACCGCTACGCTGCCCTGCTGCGCCCCAACGGCCGCGCCGCCAGCGCCAGTAAAAGCGCCGGCACGAAGTAGAAACGTTCACTATTCTCTGGAGAAGCAGGCTTATGAAGCCTGCTTTTTTCATTATTACAGAATGAAAAGGATGGAATCTGTTCTTGCTTGTGTAATCCATGAAGCAGAGAACCTAAGTGAAATCAGCGCAACAATCGAAGACAAAGAGCTGATAGCCGCACGGCTAGATGCATTGGTTTCTGAAGCAGCGAAAAGTCGTGTTGCCTTTATCAGACGTCAATTACACGGAGATGCAGCAGAAGATTTATTCCAGCAATGGCGTGAGCAATGGGGCATTCCTGTTTTCCGGGAGAACTTAGTAAGTATTTCAGATTTCGAAAATGGCTTCATGTGGCGCTTTCGTGACCATACTACTTCTTGGAGTGATAATCAGGTAGCGCAAGAGTGGTTTCTGACTTCATTGGAAGCCCAGACAATAACCCAATATGAATTCTGGAGCTGTGATAATGGCCCGGAAGAATGCATTGATAAAGTGACCGGCACTTACAAGCAGATATTGGAGAAGTTGTTAGCAGAAGGAGTATATGAGGTGCTAATCAGCCCTGTCTTCACCGATGAAGAGTTAAAAGATTATATCGAGCAATATGATGAGGACGAACAAGACTTTTCAATAGAGGAAGTAATAGAAGACTATATCAGCCAGAATCCGAACTTTGTGACATAATACACCCACTATGCCCTCCCTTATCCTGTCGCTCGAAACCTCCTCGCCCGTCTGTTCCGTGGCCCTGCACCGCGTGGCCGATGGCTCGCTGGTGGGCCAGACGGAGCTGCGGTTGGAGAAGTCGCACTCCTCGCACCTGAGCGTGCTGGTGAGCCAGCTGCTGGAAAACACGGGACACACCCTGCAAGACCTAGCGGCTGTAGCCTTGAGCGACGGACCAGGCTCCTACACTGGGCTGCGCATTGGGGCCGCTGCTGCCAAAGGCTTCTGCTACGCCTTGGATGTACCTCTGCTGGCCGTCGGGACGCTGCAAAGCCTGGCCCACCAGGTAGCTCAGCGCACCGCCCACCCCGAAAACTACCTTTATTGCCCCATGCTCGATGCCCGGCGCATGGAAGTGTATGCGGCCCTCTACCGGCACGATGGCACCGAAGAACTGGCGCCCACACCCTTGGTCCTCGATGCCGATACCCTGGGCGAACAACTAGCCCACCATTCGTTGTTATGCTTTGGTAACGGCGCGGCCAAGTTCCGGCCGCTCGTGGCCGGGCATCCGCACGTAGCGTTCTTAGCGGGTATCGAACCATCTGCCATAGCCGTAGGCGAGCTGGCCCTTGGCGCCTACCAGCGGCAGGAGTTTCGCAGCGTGGCTTACTACGAGCCGTTTTACTTAAAAGAAGTGTACACTACCACGCCGAAGAACAGAACTTAGAAGCCAGAATTAAGAGCCTAGAAGCCGCTCCATAAGCTGTCTGCTAGGTTTTTGACTTTGCGTATCAAGCTCTCAATGATCATATCATGGAAGACATTCTCATCAACCGGGTAGCGCAAAGCGCCCTCACCACGCTCAACCTCGAAGAGTTTATTCATCCGGGCGAGCGGGTGGTGTATGACATCAAGGACAACCTGTTTCATGGGCTGATGCTGCGCGAGAAAGACTTCCGCGAGTTCATCAAAACCCACGACTGGACCCAGTACGCGGGCCAGAACGTGGCCATCATCTGCTCGGCCGACGCCATTGTGCCTACCTGGGCCTACATGCTACTGGCCTCTAAGCTGCAGCCGCACGCCCACCGCTACGTATTTGGCAACCTAGAGGCCCTGGAGCAGGAGCTCTTTCACGAGGCCATTGCTGGCCTCGATGCCGAGCAATATCGCGACGCCAAAATGGTCATCAAGGGCTGTGGCGAGAAGCCCGTGCCCACGTACGCCTACGTGGCCATCATGCAGAAGCTGCTGCCCGTGGCGGCCAGTATTATGTACGGGGAGCCATGCAGCACCGTGCCGCTCTACAAGCGCCCCAAAGCCTGAGCAGCCCAGCTCTTGCGCACTGAAAAAGCCCTTCTGATGCATCGGAAGGGCTTTTTTGGGCTGCTGCGGAGGCTTAAATGCCCGTAGAAGCGGCGTAAACCCTCGTCGAAGTGGCGTAAGCCTCCGTAGAAACGGCGTAAGCAGGCTTCGAAAGGGCGTAAAGACCCGTAGAGGTGGCGTAAAGACCCTTCGAAACGGCGTAAGCCTCCCTGGAAGCGGTGTAAAGGCGTGTCGAAGTGGCGTAGACGCTCGTAGCAACGGCGTGGAGCCGGCTCGCCGCGCCAAATGCCGGGTACGGTTGCATCTTTGGGGCGCACATCGACCTCCTTATGCCTGAATCTGCTGCTACTCCTTATCAACTTAGTTTGCTCACGGGCGTGGCCATTGTGGTGGCCAGCATGGTAGGCACGGGCGTATTTACCAGCCTGGGGTTTCAGGTGCTGGGTATCCAGAGCGGGTTTGCCTTGCTGATGCTGTGGGCCGTGGGTGGTCTGATTGCCCTGTGCGGGGCCCTGAGCTACGGCGAGCTGGCGGCGGCCATGCCCCGCTCGGGCGGCGAGTATCATTACCTGTCGCAGATTTACCACCCGGCGCTGGGCTTTCTATCGGGGTGGGTGTCGGCCACGGTGGGCTTTGCGGCCCCCACGGCGCTGGCCGCCATGGCCCTGGGGCGCTATGCCCAGAGCGTGTGGCCGGCAGTTTCGGCGCAGTGGCTGTCGGTGGGGGTGGTGCTGGCCCTCACCGTGGTGCATGCTACCAACAAGCGGGCCGGCAGCCGCCTGCAGGTCATCATCACCACGGTGAAAGTGCTGGTGCTGGTGCTGTTTATCGGAGTAGGGCTGGCAGCGGCTACCCCCACTAGCCTGGCCTTTGCGCCCCAGGCCGCCGATTGGCGGGAATTGCTGAGTCCGGCTTTTGCTGTGTCGTTGGTGTATGTATCCTACGCTTACTCGGGCTGGAACGCCGCGGCCTACCTCACGGGCGAAATGGCCAACCCCCAGCGCAACCTGCCCCGCATTCTGCTGCTGGGCACGGCGCTGGTGCTGCTGCTTTATGTAGGGCTGAACTTCGTGTTTCTGTACTCGACGCCCATTCCCAAGCTGGCGGGACAAGTGGAAGTGGGCTTTGTGGCCGCCACCGAAATATTTGGGACGGCAGCGGGGCGGCTGATGGGCGGCGTCATTGCAGTGCTATTGGTATCTACGGTTAGCTCCATGATTTTTGCCGGGCCACGCATTGTGCAGGTGATGGGGGAGGATCTGCCCCCGCTCAGCGGCTTGGGCAAAATAAGTGCGGCTGGTATACCAGTGCGGGCCACGCTGCTGCAAACCGCCCTCACGCTGGTGTTCCTGCTCACGGCCACCTTCGAGCAGGTTCTCCTCTACGCGGGGTTCGTGCTCAGCCTGTTCACCTTTCTCACGGTGCTGGGCCTGTTTGTGCTGCGCTGGCGCCGGCCCGAACTGCCGCGCCCCTACCGGGCCTGGGGCTACCCGCTTACGCCGCTCATCTTTCTGGCCCTTAATGGCTGGACGCTTTGGTTTATCGTTCAGGACAAGCCCCGTGAAACCACCTATGGGGTGCTCACCCTGTTTGTGGGGCTACTGGTGTATTTTGTGGGGCGGGGCCTATCCCGTCGGCGCTAAGTTTCGTTTTCCGGAATTATGAACATTACGCCGCCCGACCCTGGCAGTGCCTCCTGGAAACAGAAGGCCTACCGCATCATCTTTGAATCGGATACCCGCGCCGGCCGCGCCTTCGATGTGCTGTTGCTGGGCGCCATTATGGTGAGTGTGCTGGCCGTGATGCTGGAAAGCGTGCGGCCTATCGATGCCCGCTATGGCCCCCTACTGCGGGCCGTGGAGTGGTTTATGACGGGGCTGTTCATCATCGAATACCTCATGCGGCTGCTGGTTGTACGCCGCCCCCTGGCCTACGCGCTGAGCTGGCTGGGCATCATTGATTTTTTAGCTATTGTGCCCACGCTGGCCAGCCTGCTGTCCGTTGGCAGCCGCAACCTGATTGTTATTCGTACGCTGCGGCTGCTGCGCGTATTCCGCATTTTCAAGCTTGGGAAGTTTGTGGGCGAAGGCGAGTTTATTCTGACCGCGCTTAAAGCCAGCCGCTTCAAAATTCTGGTGTTTCTCACGGCGGTACTCACGCTCGTCGTAGTCATCGGCACATTGATGTACGTGGTGGAAGGCGGTCAGAATGGCTTCACCAGCATTCCCAAGAGTATTTACTGGGCCATTGTGACGCTTACCACGGTGGGCTACGGCGACATTTCCCCGGTAACGGTGCTGGGCCAGACGCTGGCTTCCGTGCTCATGATTCTGGGCTACGCCATCATTGCCGTACCCACGGGCATTGTATCGGCCCAGATGGCCACGCCGGCTTCACCAGCTACCCCAGCTTTCAAACAGGTTATCTGTCATGTGTGCCAGGCTACGGAGCACAAGTCGGAAGCGCAATATTGCTGGCGCTGTGGCGAGAAGCTCTGACGCGTACCTTTGGCCAGCGAGTTTTTCTCCCATTTCTCTTCCACTCTATGCGCTTCTCTATTGCCCGGTTGCTATGGCCGGCTTTCTTCCTGACACTGGCGGCCTGCTCCGACCCCAAAACCTCTACTCCTCAGCAGCAGCCCGCCGCGCCCGCGCCTGCGCCTGCCGCTTCCGATACCGTAGCCACCGCCCCGGCTACGCCTCCTGCCCCCGATACCAGCGCCGTGCAGAACGTGGCCGCCTACCTGGCGGGGCAGCGCCTCAGCCACGGCAGTGCCCTGCAGCCGCTGGCCCGGCAAGCCGCCTGGCAAACCTACGCGGCCAATGCCGACAAAAGCTGGGAGAAATACCACGCCGCCCGCACCGCTAAGATCGAGCAGTGGGCGGCTACCGAGCTGGATTCCGTGCGTCGCCAAAGCCCCGTTATCTTCTACCCCTTCAGTGGCCCAGATCTACTGAATGTGGTAACCATGTTCCCAACCAGCCAAACCTATGTGCTGGTCGGCCTGGAGCCGGTGGGGACCGTGCCGCATCAGCGCACCCTCGAAAACCCCAAGCTGTTTACCATGCTGAAAAAGTCCTTGTGGTCGGTATTGGAATTCAGCTTTTTCCGCACCAACGATATGGCGGTGGATTTAAAATCAGTGGAGCTGGACGGGTCTTTGCCGCTGATGATGCTCTTCGCTGCCCGCACCAATCACCAGGTTACCGCCGTGCGCTACGTGCAGCTCGATGCCGAAGGCCAGCTTACCGATGCCGATTCGGCCACGATCAGCCGGCCCGGCCTGAAGGTCATTCCCGGCGTAGAGCTGGCTATGCGGGATAAAGCCGGCCGGGAAAAGAAAGCCTACTATTTCTCCGCCGACCTTAGCGACTGGAAGCTGGGCCAGACAAAAGAAGGGGCCCTCAAGTTTGTGCGCAGTCTTGGCCCCCTGACAACGTACGTAAAGTCGGCCTCATATCTCATGCACAAATCGTATTTCAGCAAGGTGCGCAACTTGGCCTTGGAGCGTAGTCGCTACATTTTGCAGGACGATTCGGGCATTGCCATGAAGTACTTCCAGCCGGTCGCCAACTGGCAGCTCACATACTATGGCACGTATAAGCGGCCCATCAACCTGTTCGCCAAACACTACCAGCCCCAGCTCACCCGCGCCTACACCGATACCCTGCAACGAGTGCGCCCCCTACCTTTTGGCACTGGCTACAACTGGCGGCAAAACGATTCCAACCTGCTGCTGGCTCACCGAACCAAGCCAGTGCAGTAACGTTTGCTAAGCTTAGACTGGTTTGCCTATCGCGCCACTGCCTGCTCGGGAGTGGCGCGTTTTTTTGCGGCTGGCTCGCGCTGGGATGCGTATCTTTTACCAGGGTTGATTTAACTGACGGATATTGCTCATGATGTTGCGCGGGTTGAGAGGAAGTCTTGGGACGTTGCCGCTCTTGGGCTGGCTGTTGCTGAGTTGGCTGGTGCTGCCAATGGGTAGCGAAAAAAAACGGCAGGCAGCTACGACTCTCCCTATCGTCCCGGCCGACAGCCCGCTGCTGGACAGCCTGCTGCATAGCCACCCTGGCCTCCTGCCCGTAGTCAGTCAGGCCGAGCAGTATGAGTTGCAGATCATTTATACCCAGATAAACCGCGATGCGCAGCAACAGCCCCATTTCACGCAGCACTCTTACCACCTGAACGCCCGGCAATATTTCAACCCGGCTAGTATGGTGAAGCTGCCCGTAGCCATGTTGGCTCTGGAAAAGCTGAATCAACTCAATAGGCCTGGGCTTTCCCGCCGCACGCCCATGGCCACTGGTGCTGCTTTCCGTTGCCAGACGCCCGCTCCCTACGTGCCCTCTCCCGATTCCGATCAGGTAAACACCGTAGGGAATTATATTAAGCGCATGTTGCTGGTTAGTGATAATTCGGCTTATAACCGGTTGTATGAGTTTTTAGGCCAGCGCCCGCTCAACGAGCGGCTAGCCAAATTAGGCTACCCTGATGCCCGAATTGTGCGGCGGTTTGCCCCCTGCGATACTGCGGCCAACCGCCATACGAATCCTGTCACCTTTTTAAGGGCATCTAATAAGGAGGTAATATATCATCAGTCGGCCGCGGTCAATACGCAGCCGTTCTCATTCCCCTTGGGGCCGGTGCGGAAGGGCAGTGGCTATTATGCCGGTGGGCGGCTTTTGCAGCGTCCCTACGACTTTACCACCGCCAACTACTTACCCCTGCAGTATATCCACGACCTATTAAAAACCGTGCTGTTTCCCCAGAGTGTGCCCCAAGCTGCGCAACCGGACCTCACCCCCCAGGACTACCAGTTCCTACGTTTCTATCTGCGCAGCACACCCCATGCAGCGAGCTACAGTTCCTATAAAAGCCCGAAGTATTTCGATGCTTATAAGAAGTACCTATACTATGGCCGTAACCCAAGCCGCCAGGCCATTAAAAATCTGCACAGCTATAATATAGTAGGGATGTCACACGGATACCTCGCCGATGTCGCCTACTTCGTCGATACCGAACAGAAAGTAGAGTTCATGCTCAGCGCCGTGCTTTATGTAAACAAAGACGGTATTCTCAACGATGGTACCTACGAGTATACCAACATTGGCCTGCCCTTTCTGGCAGCATTGGGTCAAACGATTCACCGCTATGAGGTAAAGCGCCTAAGGCCATACTACGCAATTCCTGCCGTCTATCTCCAGGAAGAAACTCAACGGTAAGAAAGTTGTGCAGTCTTTTTCCTTGTCTATACGGAGTAAGTACCTGAAAGCGAAAAGGTAAGTGCGCTAAGGAGCTCGCACAAGGGAACGGTAAACGAAAAACTTGTTGTATAGGTTTGGAAAAGCAAAAAGGAAGCCCCACTTTTGCACTCCCAAACCGGAACGCGGTAGGGAGGATCTTCCGGCAAACGCAGAAATAGTCCTATATAGGAGCTACTGCTTTCAGGCACTGGGTTTAGCCAGCCGCTGAAAAAAAAGTTTGCCAACGGGGTTGCAAAAGCGGTTGCGGGTTTCGTACCTTTGTCCTCCCAACGCGAAACGCGCGGCGGTACGAAGTGAGAATAACACAAAAATTTATTTTTGTGGAAACTTGCAAAAGGCGCTGAGGTGTTGTTACCTTTGCAGCCCGCTTCAACCGGAAGGGGCACGCTTCGAGCGAGTAGTAGTCGGACGAAAAACTTTTTTTCTTCGGGAGTCTTGCAGAAAGCAAAAAGGTTCTTACCTTTGCAGCCCGCTTCGACCGGAAGGGGCACAGTACCCGGGCTAACTAGCCTACCAGGTTCTTCCAACAGGGAAGAACGGACGTTCTTTGAATGACTGGAATTGACAAATTTGGGTGAGGCTGTTGTAGGCGACTACAGCAGCAGCAAGACCAAGCGTAACATAACGAACAGACACGTCAAACTAACGAGTCGGATCAGCACTTGACATCAGCCCTAGTTCGCTAGGGTGTAGAAATTTATACAATGGAGAGTTTGATCCTGGCTCAGGATGAACGCTAGCGGCAGGCCTAATACATGCAAGTCGAACGGACGGTAGCAATACCGTTAGTGGCGCACGGGTGCGTAACGCGTAACCA